>JAFOZZ010000145.1 GCA_017390945.1 Akkermansia sp. | reverse complement strand
GCGCACAAGCCGGGCTGGATGGTATCCCCTTGGTGCTGATTCCGCCGGCTATTCCCGGTGTGGGTACGGCCAATGGTGTTACCATGGTGCTGACTGACCTGGAAGGGCAGGGTGTAGAGTTCTTGTACCAACAGGTGCAGAAGTTTAATCAGGCGGCGAATGCTCGCAAGGAGGTGGCTCAGTGCCGTGATATGATGATGGCTGACGTGCCGCAGAAGTTCCTGACCCTCGACCGCGCTAAGTGCCAGAAGTATGGCGTGAATATCAGCGATGCCTATGGTGTGCTGGCCTCCTACTACGGCTCATCATTCGTCAACTTCTTCAATGCATTCGGCCAGCAGTGGCAGGTGTTCATGCAGGCACGTGGCGCAGACCGCCGCAGTCTGGAGCAGCTCAATGGCTTCTTCGTTATCAACAAAAAGGGTGAGCGCGTGCCGCTGGATGCTATTGTGAGCATCAGCGATATGGCTGATACTGAGTTCGTGATGCACCACAACGGCTACAACGCCGCCAAGCTGAACGTGATGCCCAAGCCCGGGTATTCCACCCAGCAGCTCATGGAGGCCATGGAGGAGGTGTTCGAGCAGACGATGGACAAGACCAAGGTGGGCATGGACTACCAGGATATGTCTTTCCAGGAAAATAAGGTGCGCAATAGCACCGGCCTGGGCACTATCTTCTGCATGTCCGGCTTCTTCGCCTTCCTCATTCTTGTGGCTCTGTATGAGAAGTGGACGCTGCCTCTCTCGGTGTTCATGACGGTGCCGATTGCTGTGCTGGGCGCTTACATGGGGCTGTATGTATGGAACCTTGATTTGACGCTCTATGCTCAGGTGGGTCTCATCATGCTGGTGGGTCTGGCAGCTAAGAATGCCATTCTTATCGTAGAGTTCGCCAACCTGGAAATGGAGCGAGGCAAGAGCCTGATGGAGTCTACGCTGATTGCCGCCAAGCTGCGTTTGCGCCCCATTATCATGACCTCACTGGCGTTCATTCTGGGCTGTATTCCGTTGCTGCTTTCCAGTGGTTCGGGTGCGTTGGCTCGCAATGCCATTGGTGTGGTGGTAGTAGCCGGTATGACGGTGGCTACACTGGTGGGCGTGTTCCTGATTCCCTGTTCCTATGTCTTCATCATGCGCCTGTTCCGTATTAAGTTCGAGAAAAAGACGCTGGAGGAAGACCCGGACGAAGAGGGTGCCCGCCGCTATCTGGTGGAACACGCAAATGATGATGACGTATAATAACTTTTTTTAACCTTAACCCCCTAATTAAAACAAGATGAATAAACGTGCTTTATTGAGCCTGGCCGGTGTGGTGGTGATGACCTCCGCCTGTACACTTGGCCCGAACTGGGAAAAACCCCAGATGGAGGTGCCCGCCGTGTTTCGTGGCGCTGGCATGAGCGGCAGCAACATGTCCGACCTGCCCTGGCAGGCTGTGATGAAGGATCGCAACCTTCAGGCTCTGCTCAACGATGTATTTGCCCACAACCGCAGCTTGCAGGCTCTGGAGCATAACGTGGAGGCTGCTCGTCAGTACGTGACGATGGCTCGTGCTCCCATGTTCCCTTGGGTGAACTATGGTGCTTCCACCTCCAAGGGTATGAACTCCGCCGGTGGTGCCAACATTACCAATACGGGTGGTATGACCGCTAACCCGGCGTCCACCTCGCTGAGCGCCACATGGGAGATTGACCTGTGGGGCAAGCTGCGCCGTGGTGTGGAGAGCGCTGATGCATCCGCCGCTCAGGCTGCTGAGGAGCTGAACAATCTGCGTATTTCCCTCATGCGCCAGGTGGCCTGCGGCTACTTACAGCTTATCATGCTCGATGAGCAGCTGCGCATTACCCGCAACAGCGTGGAGTCCTACAGCGACACGCTCAAACTCTTTAACGACCAGCTGAAGGAAGGCGTGGTAGACCGTTTGCAGGTTTCCAGCGCTCAGGGTGCTCTGGCCTCTGCTCAGGCCGAGGCTCCCGCACTTGAGCTGCAGATTGCTGCGCTTGAGAACACGCTGTGCATGCTGGCTGGCCGCGCCCCGGGGCGTATTGCCCGCAGTGGCAGCTTGAAGGCATACATGAATGCCTCCCGCGTGGCTGCCGGTATTCCGGCTGATGTGCTGAGCCGCCGCCCGGACATCCGCGCCAAGGAGCAGGCCATGCGTGCAGCCAATGCTGATGTGGGCGTGGCGATTGCCAGCTACTTCCCCAGCATCAGCCTGACAGGTGCTGTGGGCTTCGCTTCCTCTGACCTGCGCCATACCGTGCGTGGCAGCAGCCAGGGCTGGGGCATTGGTGCCAACCTGACCGGCCCGCTCTTCCAGGCCGGTAAGCTGAAGGCTAATGAGATTGCCAAGAAGGAGGCTTTCATGGCTGCTAAGGCCGACTACGAGCAGGCTGTGCTCAATGCCTTGGCTGAGGTGGCCAGCACTCTGGTACAGCGCCAGAAGCTGCGCGAGGTTATCAGCAAGCAGGAGGCCGCCGTGGCCGCCTACGAGCAGACCGTATCTCTTGCCAAGCAGCGCTACAAGGAAGGCTACTCCGCCTACTTCGAGGTGCTGGATAATCAGCTGCGCCTGTTCCCGGCTCAGAAGCAGCTGGCTAACTACCGCTACCAGTATGCGGCCTGCATCCCCACGCTGTATACCCAGTTGGGTGGTGGATGGATGGAGAATTCCTCCAAGTAACTTCAATCCACGAGGCAAGGCCGTCAGGCCTTGCCTCGTTCTTCACCATGCCCCGTAAGGGGCATTTTTCACATAAGGACGTAGTCCTTTCTTCACCATGAGCCGCAGGCTCATTTTTCACCGAGAGCCCGCAGGGCGAACTTAAAAAATAATCAACATTGTTCCTCCGCATGCGGTTTCTTAGCCGTATTGAGCGACTTAATCAGCATATAGCGAATATGAGTGCATTGATTGAGCAAGGGTTGCGCGGCTGTTCTGGTGATGGTGTCGGTTTGTACCAGTAATTCCAGCCAGTAGTGGGTTTCGTTGCACTCCTTGAGCGCAATTTGAAGTTTGAAGATAAAATCATCCTTACTATAGCCGTATTGGGCTTCATGCACATTGGCTTCAATACTGCTGGCCGAGCGTATGAGCTGATTTTTGATGACAGCTCGGTTGTGTATGTCATCGCACATGCGTATGATGGCAACGGCTAATTTCATTGATTCCTGGGATAATGGTCCGTTCATTATCAACTAGTCTAACAGTGTTTATGTCATTTTGCAAGGGAAAAAGAAATGCCTCTATTCTATTCTTTTTTTAAGCTCGTCTTCGACTTCGCGGTGAAAAACAGCTCTTCGAGCTGTGGTGAAGAATGAGCCTGCGGCACATGGTGAAGAAGGCCGCACCCTTGCGGGCGCGGCCTGGTGAAGAACTCGCCTGGCGGCGAGTGGATTTACAAATCATCCACGAGAGCGGTACTCTTCGCATACGCCGTGCTTCGCGCCTCGAAAAAGTCGGTCTTAATCATATTCGCATTGCTGTACTGCGATACCCAGCCGCAGTCGTCGGGCTCTTTATCATGCCCTTCATAGATGGGCTCGAAACCGAGGTTGCGGCAACGCAGGTTAGCCAGATAGCGGATGTAGGCCGTTATCATGCCGGAGGAGAGGCCGGGAATATCATCGCCAATGACGTAGCACCCCCAGGCGATTTCCTGTTCGGCACCCTCGCGAATCATGGCTCGATACTCCTCCACCAGCTCGGGGGTGAAGAGCTCGGGCTGTTCGCGCTGAAGCTCGCGGATGATGTTGCGGAAGAGCCAGAGGTGTGTATTTTCATCGCGATTGATGTAGCGGATTTCCTGTGCGGAGCCGGGCATTTTGTTGTTGCGCCCCAGGTTGTAGAAGAACATGAAGCCGCTGTAGAAGTAGATGCCCTCTAGTATGTAGTTGGCTACCAGTGTGCGGGCAAATGCCTGCGGGGTGCGGTTGTTCTGGAAATCGTTGTACAGGTTGCCGATGAAGGTGTTGCGGCGCAGGAGATGCTCATCTGAGCGCCATTGGTAGAGCACCTCGGTACGCTGCTGGGGCTCGCAGATGGTATCGAGCATGTAGCTGTAGCTCTGGCTGTGCACGGCTTCCTGAAAGGCCTGGATGCACAGGCAGAGGTTTACCTCGTTGGCTGTGATGTATTCGCCGACGGAGGGGAGGTTCGCGGTCTGGATGCTGTCGAGGAAGACGAGGAAGGAGAGGATTTTATCGTACGCGCGTCTCTCGGCGGGGGAGAGGCGGGGATAATCCTTTACATCGGCGGCGAGGTTGATTTCCTCGGGAATCCAGAAATTATTCATAGCCTGGCGGTACCACTTGCTGACCCACGCGTACTTCATATTATTGAAGTCGTTGAGGTTGGTGGTATTGCCGCCGATGATGCGGCGTGCGTTGATATCGGCATCGCCGAGCGGGTTGAACAGGGGCTTGCGGGTTAACTGCTGCATGATTCGCATTCTTCTATTTCGAGGCTCTTGGAACGGATGTAGTACACGGTTTTCACCCCGCTTTCCCAGGCGAGGATGTACAGGTTGAGGATTTGGCGGAGGGTGTATTCGTTGGTAATGTAGAGGTTGAGGCTCTGCGCCTGGTCCACATGGCGCTGGCGTACACCGGCTGCGCGCACGGACCACTGCTGGTCGATGTGGTGGGCGCTCTTGTAGAACCAGAGGGTTTCGAGCGAGAGGTCGGGGGCGACGCGTGGCATGAGGCCGGTTTTGCGTTCTTCGAGGAAGAATTGCTTCATGACGGGGTCGATGCCCGCAGTGGTGCCGGCGATGGTGCCGGTGCTGCTGGTGGGGGCTACGGCCAGCAGCCAGGCATTGCGCAGGCCGTGGGTGGCCACGCGTTGCTGCAAGGCCTGCCAGTGTGGGGCTGTGTAGCCGCGGCTGCGGAAGTATTCACCACTTTGCCATTCACTGCCATCGAAGCGTGCGTAGGGCTCTTTCTGCTCTGCGATTTCGCAGCTGGCGGAGATGGCGGCGTGGTTAATCTGCTCGAAGAGCGAATCGGCCAGTGCGAGGTGCTCCTCGCTCTCCCAGCGGATGCCGCGCTTGGCCAGCATGTGGTGGTAGCCACTGACGCCGAGGCCGATGGGGCGGTAGGTACGATTTGTCACTGCGGCGTAGGGCAGGGGATAGAGGTTGAGGTCTATCACATTATCGAGGGCGCGGACAGCACTGCGGGTGATGTCGGCCACCTCGGCCGGGTCTTCGGTGTTGATGCGGCCGAGCGAGAGGCTGGCCAGGTTGCACACCACGAAATCGCCGGGGCGGGTGGTGGTGACGACAACGGTCTGGCCATCGATGGTGCGTATTTCCTGCGCTACTGCTTCGATAGCACTCATGTTCTGCGCGATTTCGGTGCAGAGGTTGCTGCTGTAAATGATGCCGCAGTGCTTATTGGGGTTGGCGCGGTTGACGAGATCGCGATTGAAGACAAAGGGTGTACCGGTCTCCACGGCGCTCTTGAGGATAAGGCGTACAATGTCCTTGATAGGCAGGCTGCGCTTATGAATGCGCGGGTCTGCCACGCAGGAGAGGTAGCGCTCTTTCCACTCGTCGCCCCAGCTGTCCTCCAGCGCATATCCCTTCACGCAGTGGATTTCGTGCGGACACATGAGGTGCCACATGCCATCGATATTATCGCGAGCCTGCTGCCAGAAGTAGTCTGGGTAGCACACGGCGGGGAATACGTCGTGTGCCTTCAGTCGGTCGTCGCCATTGTTGGTACGCAGAGCGAGGAACTCCGGCAAATCGCGGTGCCAGGCATCCAGGTACACGGCTACGGCTCCTTGCCGTACTCCCAGCTGGTCCACGGCTACCGCGGTGTCGTTAGCCAATTTAATCCAACGGATAACACCGCCTGCCGCACCAGGGAACCCACGGATGGCGCTGCCTGCTGCGCGTACCTTGCCGAAGTAAAGTCCCATGCCGCCGCCGTATTTGCTGACGCGAGCGAAGTTGTCGATGCTGCGGTAGATGCCCTCCAGGCTGTCGGGTACGGTATCGATGAAGCAGGACGAGAGCTGATGGAATGGCTTGCGAGCATTGGCCAGCGTGGGGGTGGCCATGGTGACACGCAGCGTACTGAGCATATCGTAGAAGCGCTGTACCCATTCGCTGCGCTGCCGGGGCTCATTCATTGCCAGGTGCATAGCTATGCCGAGGAACATCTCTTGCGGCGTTTCCGGTACCTCGCCGGTGCGTGTGCGAATGAGGTAGCGATTGATGAGCATCTCCAATCCTGAGTAGTTGAGCAGGTTGTCGCGCTCGGGGTGCAGCATGCGCTCAAAGGAGGCCACTTCATCGCGCGTGTAAGCCTGAAGGATGGCGGGCGTGTACAGATTCTCCTGTGTAAAGTGTTGCAGCTTATCGTACAGGCAGCGCAAGCCCATTGATTGCTCGTAATCCTGTACCTGCTCGCGGAAACTGAGCAGGCGGAAGCGCGCTGCTATCATTTCCCAGCGGGGCGCATCGCGCGAGGTGAGCTCGCCGGCGGCGCGTGTGAGCAGTGCCAGCGCTTTATCGCGCGGCATACCGGTGTGGTACAGGTTCAGAAAGCGTGTTGTCAGCTGAATCAGCGGGTAGGTGTCGCGGTCGAACTCCTGCTGTAACTCCTTGAGGACGCTATTCAGAGCTGGGCAGCCGTTGAAATAGGCCAGTAGAGCGCGGCGTGCATCGCGCATGCGGCGGCGCTCATTGCGGTAAAGGATGAAGCTGCGCGCGGCTTCGTAGTGTCCGCCCACCATCAGCGCCTCTTCTACCAGGTCCTGAATATGCTCCACCGGTACCGCGGCATCTGCCTGCGGTAAGCGGTGCTCTACCTTCTGTGCCAGCTCTGCTACCTCCTGACAAGATTGCCCAACACTCTGAAATGCAAGCCCTATGACTCGCTCGATTTTCTGCCAGTTGTAGGGCTCCTCTACCCCATTGCGCTTTCGTATATTCATTTCCTTTATATCCTATATGTGGTGTATGGATACGTATCATACTGCTATATCTTCGTATGTCAACTCAAAAATTAGAAAAATTCTAATTTTCTTTTTATGAGGAAGGCGTGATATGACTAAAGGAGAGCTTGCGGGGTGAGAAAGCGAGGAGTATACTGGCAGATATGAAGCCGGAACGCCGAGAGATAGCGACAACGATAGCTAATGACCCGACGAATTACAAGCTGTGCGCGGTTTGTGGTGCGATTATCGCGCGTGATGCGGCATCGTGTCCGGATTGCTACGCGTACCGCTTTGATACAGATACCACTCACGTGCAGGATGCTGCGCTTGATATGGCGATAAAGCCGCAGACAGCGGTAAGCCATTTTGACCTGATGGCGGAAAACGCTGAGGATTCTGAGTAAAGAGCGGGCGTGAAAACACCCGCCCCCGCGAGCGGGAGCGGGCGGAAACACCACACAGAACAGAGTTCCAGTGCTTACATCCCGGATTCCGGCTGAGCATCGGCCGGGGTATCCTGAGAAGATTTTTCAGCTGCGGCCTTCTCGGCGGCACGCTTTTCGGCGCATTCCTTGCACCACTTCATGATTTCGCGGGCTTTTTCAGGGTTCTTTTCCACCCCCTTGCCATTCGCGTACATGTGCGCGAGCGCGGCGCAGGCAGCGGGATTACCCTCTTCCGCAGCTTTGGTCAGGCCGGGCAGCGCCTTATTATACATATCCTGAGCCTTTTCGGGGTCAGCGGGGGTATCGTTGACGCCAGTCTCGGTAATCCAGGCAATGGCATACTGAGCAATCGGGTCGCCATTAGCGGCCTCGATGGTAATGGTTTCGATATCCAGCCAGCAGGAGTCAACACAATCGTCTGCATCAGCTGCTTTGGGGCAGCACGGAGCAGGGCAGTTGGGGGTATCTTGTGCAGGGGTGGAATTCTCTGCGGCAAAAGCAGCGAGGCTGCTCAGCGCAACGGTCGATATGAGTGCAAATGTCTTCATACATGCATACTCTGCCCCTACCTAATCCATCTTGCAAGGAAAAAATCTAAAAGATATGGTAGCTGATATTCAGTGAATTGTGAAACTGATGAAAGAAAAATTCATTTTTTTTAGAAATTGTTGTTGACATCGCGAACGAATTATTGTAAACTCTCCTCGCTTTCATGTCCCAGCCGGGACAACAAGAGCCAATAACGCTTCTGTAGCTCAGGGGTAGAGCGCATCCTTGGTAAGGATGAGGTCGCGGGTTCAAATCCCGCCAGAAGCTTTTTTTCGGCTCATGCAAG
>JAFOZZ010000144.1 GCA_017390945.1 Akkermansia sp. | reverse complement strand
GACTACGCCAACGATGAGGCCGATTACTATGCCCAGCCCCGCGCCCTGTTCCTGCTCATGAACGCAGCGCAGCGCCAGGCTCTTTTCGACAACACAGCCCGCGCCATGGCCGGCGTGCCGGAATTCATCCGCCAGCGCCACCTGGAGCACTGCTTCGCCTGTCACAAGGAGTACGGCGAGGGCGTATCTGCCGCCTTGGCGGCTATACCATGACCAAAGCCTGAACTTCCCGCACCGAAAAAACATAATCCAGCCTCGCAAGGGGCTGGATTATGTTTTTTCGGACGATATCCTCGCTTCGCTCGAACTCAGGCGGCGGAAGCATACTTTCTTCGGCGCCGGGCGGCAAGCAGAGTGAGCGCCAGCAGACTCAGGGTCGCGGTAGCAGGTTCAGGAATCAGATTCCCATTCACTGCAATGCTACCCACAAACACCACATTGGTGCCGGAAACGGTGTAGTACGAGGAATCGGAAACCACATACTCTGAAACATCTGCCCCCTTCAACTCAGCAGCCCAGGCAGGAAGCCCTTCCACCTCACTCGTGACAATGAATCGGGTCTGCTCCAGCATCAATGCCAGCATGGATTCATCAAAGAATCCTACATTGCCCACATTCTGGAACAAGGTCAGCGAGAAGGAAAGCGGTTCGGCGGTAGTCGAATTCACCAGCGTCCCCAATGCATCAGCGCCGAAAGCAATCGTGAGTGTTGTTTCTCCCGTCAAGGTAAGGCTGTTACCTCCCATATCGATGGTAGAATACACACCCACATTCCAGCCGTAGGTAGTAGCATCTGCTGCCTGCTCATAACCAGCCACCGAGAATACCACATCCGTTGCCTTCAGTTCCAGCGCACCCTGGTACGTCTGCAGACCGGGGGAGTTACCTACCACCAGCGAGCCGCCGTTCATACTCAGACCGCTGAATGTTCCGCTGCCCTTCACCGTGCCGCCGTCTACGGTGATACCCTCACTCATGGCAATGCTGCCGTCATTGTGCAGGGTGGCGTTCTCGCCGCTCACGCTCAGGCTTTCACCGGTCATGGTGGCGCCCCTGCCCACTTCCATGCCGGCGTTGGTTTCAGCGCCGCGAACTTCGGTATGAGCCACATAGGCCTGGGAGTCATTTTCCACTCGCACCGCGCCTTCGTTCACGCCCAGCGTGCCGTAGTACAGCGTGGAGCTCTCATCCGCATCATGCCCGTTAAGCACCATGCGTCCGGCACCGTGCATCTCCAGCTTGCCATCGCCCACAATACCCTCAGCTGATACGGTCTTGCCCTCGGCAATGTGCATGTGGCTTTCGGCATCCACATCCGTGAACACGGTGATGTATTCCACACCCAGATCATTCTCGGTGTAGAAGTGGCGCTCTTCCTCCTGCGTGCCACGGAACTCCAGCAAGCCTTCGAAATCACCGCGGTTCTTGATGTAGGCAGAGCCTTCCACAATCACAATGCTGCCGTGGCCGTGGTCCTTTTTGTTGCCATTGCCGTTACCATTGTTACCGTTACCATTTCCGTTCCCATTACCGTTGTTTCCATTGTTACCGGGCTTCAGGTGGTCGTGTCCCTGGCCGGGGTTACCCGGGCGGCCGCCGTGCTTCGGATTATCGCAGCCTATATGACCTTGCAGACACACGCCCAGCTCCACCTCCACGCCGTTACCGATGACGATATCGCTACCGGCTTCCGGAGCCTCCAGAATCACAGCATCCTGCGTCTTGGAAATCACCCAGGTATTCTCGCTGGTGTAATACAGCGTGCCGTTCTCCCAGCTCAGCTTGTCTGCATCCACGCCGGTCACAGAGTTCACCACCGTTTCCCAGCTGCCCACATCGAAGTGAGCATCCGCCCCCAGGCTGATAAGCTTGTACTTACCCGCCGCCAACACGTCGGCATTCTGCACCGAGAACTCCAGAGCATCCAGATTCAGGTTACCATTCAGCGCCAGCGCCGTCAGGTTGCTGTTCCTGTCACGCACGTCGATATTCAGAATACTGCCACTACCCATATTCAGATTCGCCGCCGTCAGCGTATTCGTGCCGGCCACGCTCAGAATCGTGCCGCTACCGAAGGTCACATCATAGCCCGAGCTGTTCAGCACCGCATTATCCATGCGCACCATGGCATCACTTCCGGCCACAGCCGTAAACCCACCCGACGGCTTTTTCCATCATATGCTTATCTTGTCTTTTCTAACTTGTTATATATTTCAAGGCAGGCCCATGCGTCGGTGGCGGCATAGAGTTTCTGCTTGTCGGTCAGTACATCGTTCTCCCAGTTCGTGAGCTGCTGGCTCTTCGATATGCGCTGTCCGAACACTATGGCGAATATCTTCTGCAGGCTCTTCTCTTCAATGCCGTATCTTACGACATGCTGCTGAAGGTCAAGGAATCCTCCGGCCTTGAACTTGCGTCTGCGGCATAGTGCCTGATAATCGTCGTGCAACGAAAGCCCAATCTTGATTATCTCCTTGTTCTCGAGGAGTGAGATGAGCGAGTCGGGCATTCCTGTACGGTTCAGTCTTATGAGAAAGCATGTGTCGGCAGTCGAAAGCTGTATGAGCGATACCTCGTACTGTACGCCTTTGCGGAACGAAGGACGTGTCTCGGTATCTATCCCGAGAAGTTTCTCTTTTGACAGTGCCTTTATTGCCTTGTCTGTATCCTCGGCGG
Organism: Akkermansia sp.; assembly: GCA_017390945.1. Classification (GTDB taxonomy): domain Bacteria; phylum Verrucomicrobiota; class Verrucomicrobiia; order Verrucomicrobiales; family Akkermansiaceae; genus Akkermansia. Next base: position 78 of record JAFOZZ010000144.1, on the reverse strand, counting down.
TGTCAATGGTGATAATCCTGCCGCCGAATGCCGCAGTGGGCATTCCTGCTATTTCGCTTTTTTCTATGTTTGCGCAGT
>JAFOZZ010000143.1 GCA_017390945.1 Akkermansia sp. | reverse complement strand
TTTTTCGTCACTTTTTTACCAAACGCGATTTTTTGCCTAAGAAAAGCTAAAAATAACGTGCCTTTTACCGTCGACAAAACAGAAAAGGCGCGAACAAATGCAAAATTTGCAGTGTTTCGTTACCGTAATGGGAACAGCCGCCTGTGTACCTCCTACCCTACCTTGCTGATTATCAAGCTAATTGCTGTAAATACTCCTCGCCACTGCGGGTGGGGATGATAATGAGCCTGAATCGTGCGCGCGTGCATGCTACATACAACTCATTGTGTGTAAAGCCTGAGCCCTCCTTGGGGGCAGAAATATCCGTAAGAATGACCGCCGGACTCTCCAGTCCCTTGTATGCTTTTATCGTCTCGCCGAGCACCTTGAGCGCCCCCGGAGCCAGACAACGGCGCAAGCGCTCATCGGCATTGCGGCGTGTTTCATCATCTGCCGGGAAATCCACAATGGACACAAGAAGAGGGTCTTTGAGCGATGTTTTACGGCGCCAGGGAGTCAGCACAACAATGTCGTTCAGCGAGTAATTCTCCCGTTGCAGACGCTCAATAGCGGATTTCACCGCCGCGGCACGTTCGCCCAGCTCATGGCATGCGGGGAGCACCTCCACCGCGGGGCCTTGCAATGGCAACACAGCCCCTACGCTGCCAACGATGGGTTGACAAAAAGAGGCAATCTGCTCCGTATTGCGCAGGTTGTGCAGCAAGCGCAAACGAACCGGAAGCTCCGGCATACCGCAGTCGTGATTATAGAGTTTCTGCCCGCCATCAGCAAACAGATACAGCTTACCACCAGGACGCAAGAGCGCACGCACCAGCTCCCACCATTCCCTGGGAAAATCCTGGGCTTCATCCACAAAAATATGGTCGAACGTGCGAATAGAGCTTACCGCAAGCTTATCGCGCAGCGGAGCGAGAGCGCCGTCCGCGAACAAATTATCCGGGCACATCACCCCAAGCTGCTCGCAAAGACGCTCCGCCACCAACTGAAAATTATCAAGCACGAAGGGCGAGTACGTATCAAAGCGCTGCACTCCGGCCAACCGCATGTTGCCCTGTACCCTCAAGTATTCTGTCAGATTATAATTAAAGCAAAGAACCAGTACTCGTTGAGACGCGCCCAGTTGGCGAGCCTTCAATACTAGCCGCGCCGCCTCGCAGCACAACATTGTGCTTTTGCCGGAGCCGGCACAACCCTCTACATACACGCCACCAGGCGATTCCTCCAGCATCGGCAGCACTCGCACAATCGGGGCAGCGGCGGTATTGATGAGAGCCGTCGCAGTAGCGGCATCTGTACGGAATACGAGATTCTGCAGCAGGTAGCGCCGCACATCATCAAGCTCCACCTCCGATGTCGGGTTATTGAAGCAGAAAAGACGCTCGATGCGCTTCTGCAACCGAGCCAACAAGGCATCTGCCCCGCAGAGGTACAACATATCATATATCTCATTTCGCGGAACCGATTCACAGCCCTGCTTTTGCTGCAAATCATCGAGAGCAGCGGCATCATGCTCCGTTTCACTCAGATTCACATAATTACTAATCTTGCCCAGCATCACCGCCATGCAGCGAAACTCCATACGCGAGCGCCCATTGTAGCCCCAGCGGAAATGCTGGTCGAGCTCCGTACGCAGATTTTTCATGGCCAGAAATGCCTGATTCAGCGGACTGTCGTGGCTGACGGCTTCAAAACGCCCTTCGGAGCCCCCACGATACCAGCGCCCATTTTCCACCTTGGCGCTCTGCCAGTTCTTCACCTCCAGCACCAGGACACCACGCCCGGGAATGAGAACGATGAAATCAGCCTCATACGTCACATGCTTAGGGTTGGCTTTCTTCTTCCCCTTCACCAGCAAGTGGCGCCAGCAATTATGAATCACCGTCCAGTCTGCCGGTAATTGGCGCAAGGCATCATACACCATGCGCTCCCCTATCTCGCCCGTACTACCGGGACAAGATTCCACAAACTCTGCCGGAAACATTCTTGCCATACCTACGCTATACTACACAGCAGCACGCCGCATAGCAAGAAGAATTCGTAAAAACGAGATTAGTTTCTGCCTGGCGCCCCCTCCTACCAGGAGAGACCGCCAGCGCGTATATACGCTTCATCCGATGGCAATAACTCCGTATAACAAGGAGCATTGGCGCGCCGAACGCACCGCAGCCAACGATAGGGAATAGCTCCCATCCCATGCACCAGAGCCAGCAGTGGAGCCGCAATAGCGGCATTGGTATCCGTATCACCGCCGGCAGACACAATATCAACAAGCCCCGCTCTGAATGAACGAGCATGCAGAAGCTGATAAAAAGCACTCTGGAGAGCAATAAGCACCCACCCGATATGCTCGCCATCATAATCAGGGCGTTCAAATGCAGAGCGATAAATCGCATGAGACACGGAGGAGGCAAGCCCCACCTCCTCAGCCATGGCAAGCGTTTTCTCGTGTATGAGAGTCGGCGTTGAGCCCGCGCGCGCAGCCAACTGAAGCGCATACACATACGCGACATTGGAATCCCCACACACAGAGTGAGGATGAGTCAGCGCGGCATCCTCACGAGCAGCAATCACCCAGTTAAACTCCGGATGATGTATTGCCCACAAGGCAATGGGGAGAACACGCATGAGTACGCCGTTGCCCTGAGAATCCTGCATCGGCTGCCCCATCAGTGCGGCCTGTGTAGCCTCTCCTACATCGTGAGGGTCGGTCTCCAGCCAGGCACGGTAATATTTCAGCGCTACCGCAGAATTCCACCCCCGAGCTTCCTGCAAAGCCTGGTGCAGACAATATGCCATCTGCGTATCGTCCGTTATTTCGCCGGCTCTACGATCGGAGCAGATGCAAAAACCATCCACCATCTCCGACAGCCCGAATGGGAACCTAGCCAATATATCGGAACGATAGCAGAATTCTGCGGGAGCGCCCAGAGCATCACCCACCATCAGCCCCGCCCAGGCGGTGCGCACCAAATCAGTTACCGTTCTGTTTGTTTTTACCATACTGTTGCACAAAATCATACTTCCCTCTATATATAAGAGTTCTGTTTTAACCTTAGCAATACCCTTCTTTCTATTTATCAACAACTTACAAAGAAAAGTCATTTTCTCTCGCAATACTCAGGCGCATTTTTTTAATGTCATACGAGCAAAAAAGTTACATTTTCCCCGGTCATCTTCTCTATTCGGCAACAGCGCATCCTGCATTTCCGCCTTTACAATAAGCGGCAGGTGCTCTATAGTATGGGCATGAGCAGCATGAAAGTCTCTGATAATATGGATGCGCTCATCAAGCTGGCACTTGATGAGGATTTTGGTGATGGCGATGTAACGTCCACTTACTTTGTGCCCGAAGGCCTGCAGGCGCGTGCGCTGATGCGCCCCCGCACACAAGGCGTGCTCTCCGGCGTCAAGGTAGCGGAGGCCGTCTTCCGTGCGGTGGATCCGAGCCTGAAGGTGGAAGTATACCTGCACGATGGCGAATCCGTCTCCCCCGGTGCGATTGTGATGATGATTGAGGGTTCTGCCCGCTCCATCCTGGGTGCTGAGCGTACTGCGCTGAACTTCATTCAGCGCCTGTCCGGCGTAGCCACCATGACCAACAAGTACATGAAGGCTATTGCCCACACCAACTGCAAGCTGCTGGATACCCGCAAGACCACCCCCGGCTACCGCCTGCTGGAGAAAGCCGCTGTGGTACACGGTGGTGGCAATAACCACCGCCTGGGCCTTTATGACCGCGCCATGGTGAAGGACAACCACCTGATGACCGATGGCGACACCGCCCACTTGCAGGCCTGCATCGACAAGCTCAATGCCGACAAGCCCGGCGTGGAAGTAGAGCTGGAAGCCGACAACCTGACCCAGGTGGAGGCATTCCTGAAGCTGCGCGGTGTGGATTACATCCTGCTGGACAACATGAGCCCGGCCGACATGGCCAAGGCTGTTGAGATGCGCGGCGTGAACAAGAAGCCTTACTTCGAAGCCAGCGGTGGCCTCACCCTGGAGACCGCCCCTGCCGCAGCCGAAAGCGGCGTAGACTACATGAGCTTCGGTTGCCTCACGCACTCCGTACCCTCCATGGACCTGGGGCTCGACTTCACGGTAGAACGCTAACGCTACTGCATGGAACTCAGCCCGCGGGAAGCCCTCATCACCCTCAACCTGATTCCCGGGTTGGGCTCGGTGCGGATACAATCTCTGCTGGAGCACTTCGGCTCCGCCGAGCTGGTACTGGCCGCACCGGTACAGATGCTGGAGCAAGCCCCGCGTATAGGCTGCAAGCTGGCAAGAGCCATTGCCAGCTGGAGAGATTGCACCAACGTGCACGCCGAATTGGCTTGTGCCGATGACTACGGCGTGCGCGTTGTCACTATACTGGACGCAGAATACCCCGATGCCCTGCGCCACATGGGCGACCCGCCTATCGTGCTCTATGTAAAGGGAGAATGGCAGCAGACGGATGGCGACCGCAGCGTGGCTATTGTCGGCACACGCGCGGCATCCCCCTACGGCATGACGATGGCACGGCGTTTTGGCCGTGAGCTGGCGGATGCCGGCTGCACCATCATATCCGGCCTGGCACGCGGCATCGACACCGCCGCCCACTGGGGCGCTCTCGATGCCGGCGGCCGCACCATTGCGGTATTAGGCAATGGCTTGTCCACCATCTTTCCGCAGGAAAATGAAGAACTGGCAGCACGCATTTGCCATGGTCACGGAGCTGTTGTAAGCGAGTTTCCCATGACTCTGCGCCCGGGGCGCACCACATTCCCGCAGCGCAATCGCATCGTCGCCGCGTGGAGCAAAGCCACCCTTGTGGCAGAAGCCCCTCTGCGGAGCGGCGCCCTGCATACGGCCAGCATCGCCGCCGATTACTATGGCAACAGCGTCTTTGCCCTGCCGGGGCTGGCAGACAAACCCGGCTCCGCCGGTTGCCACGCACTCATCCGCGATGGCGCTATTCTCTGCACGTCCGCCACTGAATTGATGCAGGATATGCGCTGGTCCCAGGCTCCACGCCAAATGGAGCTCTTCCCCAGCGAAGACACCACGGCAGAGCCCGCGGCCCCCTCACATAAGCCAGCAGATTGCAGCGACCGCGAGGCCATCCTGAGCGCGATAGCTGCCGGGCATAATACATTGGACTCCCTGTGCAGTGCACTTGGTATGAGCGCCATGGTGCTGACACCTCAGCTCATGCGCCTGCAAATAGAGCGGGCCATCATCCCCCTGCCCGGTGGTCGCTACCAGCAAGCCTGAAGCCGCCCCCCATCACAATTCCCAATCACCCCATTGCCTTGTCAGCAATGGGGTTTTACATTGACACCGCCATCGCAAGAGCATACAATACAGGCCATGAAACTCCTGCTGCCGGCTATTCTCCTCCTCTCGGTATCGCTTACCAGCTGTGCCGGCCTGCTGGATGTAGCCCTGCACAAACAAATTGCGCCCGAGGTACAACACGCCGCACAAAAAGCAGACAACTGGTACACCTACATGCCCCAGTACTCACCGGGCTTCTGCCTGCGCACCCGGCGAGCCATTGTGTGGCAAGACCCCGCGCTGAACCTGGGCTACTGGCGCGGCCTGCACCCTCAGCCACCCCACCGGGTACTGATGGAAGCTCGCGGCAACACCCTCATCTTGCACCGCCGCTACGTATGGGATGGCAACAGCGTAGGTACCACACGCATGAACGACCTCATGCCCAGCCTGCGTCACGATGTACTGTACCACGCCCTCAAGGAGGGAGCCCCCGTCTCTCGTCAGGCGATTGACCAGGCTTACATGCGCGACTGCAAACGCTACGGCGTCATCCCCGCACGCTTCCATTACACGGCGCTGCGCCTTTTCGGCGGCATCTTCAACCGCATGGGGCAGCACAACACCCTCATCATCCAGCCCACCACACCGGATACTCCTCCCGCACGCCTGGAGCCCAATCGTTTCGATGACCCGTATGACGACCTCAGCTACACACCGCCCGATGCCTGATATGCTGGGCGGAGCCTTCGGGCTGGAGCTTCCCGCATACAACAATTTTCCGTACGCCGAAGCCCCAGGCTGCGCGTGGGTAAATAGCGGACGCGCGGCGTTCGAATGCCTGCTGCACAACATGCCACGCCCGCAGCGCGTGCTCGTGCCGCGCTTTGTGTGCGATACCCTGCTGGAGCCACTCCTGAGCCTGGAGCTCCCCATCGAGCGCTACGCTATATCCGAACAGCTGGAGCCCCTGCCCCCGGCAGATTCCAACGCCGGGGACTTACTGGTACTGGTAAACTACTTCGGGCTGAACACGCCTGCCGTACAGGCCACCGCCCTGCGGCACCCCGGCCCCGTGGTGGTAGATGCCACAACCGCGCTCTACAGCCCGCCACTGCCCGGCATCCCCACCTTTTACAGCCCACGTAAATTTGGCGGACTGTGCGATGGCGGCATCGCCTGCGCGCCGTTCCCGCTGACACTCCCGGCAGAAACAGATTGCTCCGCCACACGCGCCCTCGGCATGCTGATGCGCACCGAAATGGGAGCCACAGCCGCAGCCTCCCTGCAACAAGCAGCCGAAGCCGAACTCAGCGCCCCCGCGCGACGCATGTCGCCCCTGACGCGCCGTTTATTGCTTGCCACCGATTGGCAAGCAGGCGCCAAGCACCGACTCGCCAACTACGCCACACTCCACAAAGCCCTAGCTCCCATCAACCGCCTGCAACTCCCGGCCACGCCGCCCGCCGCCCCGATGTGCTACCCCCTCGTATGCGGCATACCCGGCCTGCGCGATGAATTGATAGACGCCGGCATCGCCCTGCCGCTCTACTGGCCCGAGGTAATTCAAAATACTGAGGCAAACGAAACCGAAAATATCCTGGCTCGCACGCTGTTGCCCCTCCCTCTCGACCAGCGCTACAGCACCGCCGATATGCAGCACATCGTGCGCCTCATTCTCGGCTAATTTTGCAAAAGTCCCTACAACTTTTGCAGCAAATTCCGCAAAACTCCCTACAACTTTTGCAGAAAATTCACAAAAAGTCGTTACATTTTTGCAGAAAAGAGCACTCTACATATTTATTATCAATAAAAAGGAGATTTTCAGAAAAAAAATCTCCTTTTTATCTCATAAAATTGCAGATAAAAACTACAACTCGTAATACGTGTAGCCATTCAGGCCGGTGCGATAGGCCTCCAGTGCATCACGGCGCTGGCGGGGGGTGATAAGCCCCTCTTCCACGGCGCGCTCTGCCAGGTTGCGGAACTGAGCCACGAGGTCGCGGCTATCATATTTCACGTAGGAAAGCACATCGGCCACGCTGTCGCCTTCTTCCTCCTGGGTATAGACGGGGCGGCCATTCTCCAGGTGCACACTCACCACGTTGGTATCGCCCAACAGGTTATGGATATCGCCCAGGGTCTCCTGGTAAGCACCAATGAGGAAAACAGCTACGTAGTAATTCTCCGAGCCCTCAAACTCGTGCAGCGGCAGAGAGTGTGCTACGTCCTCGCGGTCAATGAAGTTGTCCACCTTACCATCGCAGTCGCAGGTAATGTCCACCAGCACCGTCTTCTGCGTAGGACGCTCGCTCAGGCGCTGAATCGGCATCACGGGGAAAAGCTGGTCAATAGCCCAGGAGTCCGGCATGCTCTGGAAGAGGGAGAAGTTACCGTAGTAGAAGTCCACCATATTGTCGGACACCTCCTTCAAGTCCTCGGGAATCTCGCTCATTTCCGCAATACGGCGGGAAATCAAGCCCATGATGTGCCAGTAGATAGCCTCGCCAATACCACGCTCGCGCAGGTTGGCATTGCCGTAGAAGAACTGCATGCGCAGCTGGTCGCGGTAGTAGTTGGCATCGTTATAGCACTCCTGGATGTTCTTGCGGGTGAGCATGCGGCGGGTTTCATCGAGCGCCTTCAGAATCTCGCTCGGGTTCTCCGGCAGCTCCGGCGGCAAGGCATCCTGCCCGGGGGCACTCGCTACGTCCAGAATGTTAAATACCAACACAGAGTGGAAGGCCGCGATTGCACGACCGCTTTCCGTCACCAGCGTAGGATGCGGCACACCGCACTTGCTGCACAGCTCACCTACTACCTCCACGATATCGCGGGCGTACTCCTCCATGGTGTAGTTACAGGAAGAGTGGAAGTTTGTCTGCGAGCCATCGTAGTCCACAGCCAGACCACCGCCCATATCGAGCGTGCCCATAGGAGCGCCCTCGCGCACCAGGTCAATATACATGCGGCAGGCCTCAGTGAGGCCCTCGCGCACCACGGAGATATTGGGAATCTGCGAGCCCTGGTGGTAGTGCAGCACCTTCAGGCAATGCAGTTTATCCTCTCGCTTCAGCGTATCTACCACCTCAATGACCTGGGCAGTGTTGAGGCCGAACACGGAGCGGTCGCCAGCGGATTCGCTCCAGTGACCGGAGCCCTTGGCAGCCAGGC
>JAFOZZ010000014.1 GCA_017390945.1 Akkermansia sp. | reverse complement strand
GGTTCAGGCGCCTCTACCGCAGGCACCTGTGGTTCTTCGGTTTGCGCAGGCGATGCCGTCAGGCGCAGGTCATGCACCCCGGCCATGAGCGATTCCTTCACCAGAGCATCCAGGCGCCCGGATGCAGCCTCCTCGCCCAACAACACCCCGGCCTCGGCAAATAATGCCGGAGCCTTGCGGCGCTGGCGCGGCTCCACCCCAAAGCGCCCGCAGAGCACCGTATTGCGCTCTCGTCCGACTTCGCTCTCCACATCATAGGCCACCACTTCCAATCCGGGGTAGGTGGACTTCAGGTCATTCAGGCGACGCTCCACGCGTTCGCAAACATCGCACCCGGCCTTATGGAAAAACTCCACGCGCACCGGTGCTGCCATATCCACTTGGCGCGGCTGTGCCACCTGCTCCTCGGCATCGCCGGTTTCTGCGGCGTCCGCTTCTGGCTCTGCAGCGGCTGTTTCTTTCGCCGCATCCGCCTGAGCTACCCCACTCGGCACCGGATAATCGAACTCATGCGGCTGAACATCCGTTGATTTACTACCAGACGAAGAGCTGCGCTTGGGCAGCAGGTCTTTTACTTCATCTATCACCGACCACGGGTAATCATCTATAGCATCCGCAAGCTGTTGCAGGACAGCGGGCAGCCCCGGCCGCAGCTTCTTGGGCGAACCTTTCAGCTTGTAAAATTCCTCCACCGATGAGCGGAAATCATACCAACGCCTCCACACCCCTTCCAGCTGACTGCCAAGCTCTCGGTAGGCGTCCAGATTACCATCTTGTGCTTCCAGCTTTTTCTTGTTCTCCTGCATCTGTTTCAGCAGATCCTGCAAGCGCGCACGGTCGCAATCGCCCGTGCGGTACAACAAAGAGCCGCAAGCCACTAGCGCCACAAAGGGGTCATCATCCGCCTGCATGGACTGTACCAAACGAATGAGTGATGTAGGACAGCTCACTCGCTTGCCCTCCGGAAAACGCCTGGCGACCGGTGCTTTCACCAACAGCGGCGCCTCGTTCTCACCACGCGGCAAGCTGAACATCCAGCTATCTGCCGGCAACAAACAGCCGGCCACGGCGCGGCGCACATGCGGCAGCTCGCTCTTGCAGTACTTGCGAGCCCATGACTCCACCTCATCAGCCTTGCGAGGGCTCTCCAGCAGGCAGCGCATATGGGTAGCCCAGGGCTCCGCCAGCCCCGCAATAGCCTCGACAAACGGAGACTTTTGCGCCTGATTCTGAGCGGCCAGCATAAACAGCGTTTCGATGCGGTTCTGCTCGGATGCCTCCGGCGACACAGCGTGATAGATAGCGGGACACTTCTCCGGAGTCAGAATGCCATTCTCCTCCTCCAGCATCCCTATTTCCTGTTCCAGCAAGCGCTGTCGATGCTCAGGCTGCAACTCCAGCGTAGCCAGCAGAGCAAACATCTGCGGCGCATACTTGTCATCCACCCTGATGAGGTCAGAGAAAGAACTCAAATACTTGTACTTTAAGATTTTGTTCGCATACTCACGCCGGAATTTCAAAAAATACTCAGGGTGAGCCTCCAACAAGTCGTCCACATAGCCGGGCTCTACCTTCTCGATTCGCTCGTCCAACATGGTATCCGCTACGGCTGGCCGCATCATCAGGAGCGCTACATACATCATGTTCTGCAACGCTTCATCCTGAATCGTTGGGGAATTCACCTCCTGCTGAAGCCAATCACACAGAGCCACGACCGACTCATTTTCGCGGTCGGTTTTCTTCACCCCGTACTCGACCAGGTGACTCAAAGGCGTAATCTTTTCCACAGCCGAAACAGCGGGGTCTTTTACCCACTCCAAGAACGCCGCAGCCATGGGCTTATACGCCACAAAAAGCTCCGCGCCCCATGCCTCCACCACACGGCGCCGCACTCGCGGGTCAGGATTGGCGAGCAATGCCTCCAGCACCGCCATGACGGATTTATACTTCAGGTTCGCCTCGCGGAAAACGCTTTGATATTCCAATTCATACGCTGCCAGGCGCTCCACCTGGTCGGGCGAAAAACGCGTTACTGCATCCAGCAAGGCTGGCGTCAAGTCCGTCCCTTGCTGGCAATACATATATACCACATATGGCGTGGCGGAAGGGGTACGCACGGCATAATCCGTAAGCTCCTGCATGTAAGTAATCGCCAGTTTGCGCTTATGCAGCACGGTCATGGCATTCGCTCGCACAGTATCATCCGTATCCTCACGCAAAGCGTGGATAATAGCCGCCCGCAATTCTTTATCCCGTACGGCGGGGACAAAGGGAGCAGAAGAACGTAGTGCCTGCAATGCTGCAGCGCGTACACGCCAATTTGGGTTGCTCAGCAATGCCACAAAATCTGCCGTAGGCAAGGCCTGTTTGGCAGTTGCGAATTGCAGCATATCACTATCATCAGTATCGTACTCCATGTCGCCCAGGGCTTCCAGAGCCGCCACGGCCACATCCTCATCAGCCGACAAGGCACAGCGATTCAGGAACTCAACGATGGCGACATAAGGCTTGCAATCCGGCGCGCGGCGCAGGGCTATTTGCAAGATATTGCGATCGGTCTCCGCCATCAGCTGAGGCATGAGGATTTTGTATGCCTGGGCACCGCCTATCTGCAACAGCACATCCACCGCCACCTCGCGCACCAGCCCATCGGTAGCACCTACAAAACTCATCACGACCGGCAAAGCATCATGCCCGGCCTCGCGCAGAGCCTCCAGCCCCGTCAGCATGTCGTTGCGAGCGTGCGATACCAACATCGGCACCACGTGCCCCACATTGGCCGGTATAGCTTGCTGCAACTGAAGGCGATAGAGCGAACTACGCAAATTATCCTGCTCCTTTTCCGGCAGCGCTGCCTTATCAGCCAATTCTTTCTGAATCGCCGCACTCAGTGCGGCGCGCCACGGCGCATAGCGCATGCACAAGCGCCGCTGAGTATCAGAATCGGCCGTACGCAACAGCCCCACAGTCATTCGCACCTGCTCTGCCGCCGGAGCGCCCACAGGTTCTCCGGCCAGCTCCTCAGCCGCCGCCCATTCATTCAGCGCGGTCTGCACAGATTCCGGCACCTCAGCAGGAGCCAACCAAGGGTCGAGCCCGAAATCCTTACCCGTTATCAACTCCAGCAAATCCAGCGCAGCGGAGCGCACTCTCACATCCTCATGGCGCAGATGCTGCAACAGGGCGCGGCGCTCGCAGCTCTCCGGCTGTCGCGTCCAGCTGGCAATTTCGCGCAAAGGCTCAGCCCCGGTTGCCATCATCAGCAACAGGGGCAACAGCAGGTAGTGGGTAGCGGGGCGCATAAGTGGGATTTACCTTATAAATCCGCGATAATGTTGAGAATCTGGCTCACGACATCTTCCAGCTCCGGGCAGTTGTAGTAAGACATCGTCTCCAGACGAGCAATTGCGGAATCAAGCTTATCATAAAGAGCCTGCACCGAGGGGTCACCAGCCATTTCTTCGAGCTGTTCATCATACTCCCCAGCGCCGACATCCACTGCCATGCCCTCCAGCGCGTGAGCGTCTTCCAGCAGTTCTTTCAGAGATTCAGCCACTTCTGTCGGCACCGCAGCCACCAGATCACCGGAAAGACGCTCGGTGAGCCCCTGAATGATAGAGAGCTGAGCCAGCAGATAACGAGAGGCGACATTTTCCTCCGTATCTTCGCCATCCTGCTCGTCCACAATAGCCTCGCCATCGCCCACTTCATCACCAGCGGCAGCAGCCTCGCCAGCAATCACAGCAGCAGGGTCCTCCTCCGTAGTGGCAGCAGCGGCCACACCTGTCAGCGCCACAATGGCTGCCATGTATGCAAACTTCTTCATCAGCATAAAACTCGCAATATAATTGTTTCGGATAGCCTATCACATCCAGCGCCAATTTCAAGCACGAAATCAATAAATGTACAATGAAAGATATATTTCAAGCGTAAAGAAACAGGTTTTTCAAAATGCCGGGACAGCTTAAATAAGCGACCGCGCGCTTACGCCGTCACCCCCTGCTCCGTCTCGGGGGCAATGAGCGCACGCAGGGGCGCATGCTGCGGCAGCCGGAGTTCAGGGTCGGCATCCAGAATGGCGGCGGCGTCTCGGCCAGCACGGTGAATCAGGCGCATATCGGTCAGCCACTCGGTAAATTGCACTGCACCCAGGCCACTCTGCGCCGTCCCCAGCACATCGCCGGGGCCACGCAGGCGGAAATCCTCCTCAGCAATCTCGAATCCATTGAGAGTGCGGCAGAGCACATCGAGCTTCTCTCGTCCGGGCTCGCCAGCCTTCGCCGTTGAGAGCAAAATGCAATAACTCTTGTGCTGACCGCGGCCTATTCGCCCACGCAGCTGGTGCAACTGCGACAAGCCAAAAGCATCCGCATCGTTAATCAGCATCACGGTGGCATTGGGTACATCCACGCCCACCTCCACCACTGTGGTCGCCACCAATATATGCGTTTCATTGGCGCGGAAGGCCGCCATCACGGCATCCTTTTCTTCCGGCGACAAGCGCCCATGCAGCAACCCAATGGGTTCCTCCGGGAAAATGCCCCGCCATTTTTCAAACTCCGTTGTTGCGGCGGCCTGCTCGCGCACCTCGCTTTCCTCAATAAGGGGAGCCACGATGTATATCTGACGACCAGCGGCGAGCTCCCCCTGCATAAAAGAGATGATTCGCTTCATATTCGCCGGATTGCGAAGCGCAGTCACAATCTCACCACGATTAGCGGGCAATTCATCAATAACGGAAACATCCAGATCGCCATACAGGGTCAGCGTAAGAGTGCGCGGAATGGGGGTAGCCGTCATCACCAGCACATCCGGACACTCCCCGCCGGCAATGAATTTCTCGCGCTGAGCCACGCCGAACTTGTGCTGTTCGTCCACCACAGCCAGCACCAGGTTGCGAGGGCGGCTTTTCTTGTACAGCAGAGCATGGGTGCCCACCAGCAAACGAGGCGTAGCATCCGCCTCCGCCGGGTCATCCGGCACGAAGCCCAGGTCATCGGCTCGGTCAGCCGTGCGCAGGGAGAGGCGTATATCCATCCCTTTCAGCAGGCGGCGGAAGTTGTTGAAATGCTGCTCGGCCAATATCTGCGTGGGAGCAATCATGGCGGCAGTACCACCACTCTCCACGGCCAGTAACATGGCGCACAGCGCTACGAGGGTCTTGCCACTGCCCACATCGCCCTGTAACAAGCGGTTCATCTGGTGCGGGCTCGCCATATCCGCGCGTATTTCGTCCACACAACGCGCCTGTGCATTCGTCAGGCGGAAAGGCAGCGAGGCCAGCAACTCCTGCAAGTATCCATCCGTGGTGACATTCACACGCCCGCGGCGAGCCTGCGTGCGGCGGCGGCGCCAGGCCACCCGGAACTGACGTGCAAAACACTCGGCCAGCGCAAAACGCAAGCGCGCTTTCTGGTGCGCCTCCGGTGCCGCCGGGAAATGCAAATCCTGCAATGCCTGGCGGAACGGATACGTGGGCGCCACGTCATAGCCAGGCTGCGGCACATCGTCCGGCAACTGCTGCAACAGCCCCCACACCAAACTGCGGAATCGGCGGGCGGCCAGCCCCGAAATACCGCGATAAATCGGCACAATGCGGCCAGTGTGCACGCGCACACTCTCAGCGGCAGGCGGCAAATCACCTGGAATGCCCCCCATGGCAGCCTCCACCAGGCGGTGGCCGGCGTCCTCGTCCTCCATCACCTCAAAGTCGGGGTTGGTCATGGTGAGCTTGCCGCCGTATTCCTTCACCTTGCCATAGATAGAGAGATTCATCCCCGTCGCCAACAGCTTGGCTACGTAGGGCATGTTGAACCACCGCAACAGCAGGCGAGCCCCATGCGGAGCGGCTTCATCGCCCACGCTCACCTCGTAATAGCGCTTGTACGAAAAACGCCACCCCGCACTATACACATGCACCAGCAAGCTCACGGTCTCGCCATTCACCAGCGACTCAATTGCCTTGGTGCTCCGGCGGTCTTCATAGCGGCGCGGTACACGCAGCAATACATCGCCCACGGTTTCATACGAGGCAGCGCGCAGCGCCTGTAGCTCTCGCGGCGTTACATCCGGCACGCCCTCCAGGGCATCTGTGAACTGGTATGCCACGGGCTCAGAACAAGTGAGACGCCTCAGCGGTGGGAGCGGCCGTTGTTGATACAACGGTAGTAGTAGTCAATACGGGAGTGGAACCAAGCCCACTTCGGACCGGGGCGGCCATTGGACAACAACGGAGCCGGGCAGTTCTTACCCGTCCAGTGATGGTGAGGCACCACTCGGCGCAGGCTGATGCCATAGCGCTTCATCAGCACAGCGGTCAGCTTGGCTGCGCGGTCCCAAGTGCGGAAGTGATTATGCCCGCGGCTTTCGCACTCGCACATCTCGATACCGATGGAGTGATTATTGCCTGCGGAGGAACCAGCATGCCAGCCGGTCTCGCTGAGGGGAAGATTCTGCACCACCATGAACTGATCCACAGTAAAGTGCCAGCTGCGGTTGGTGAAAGCGCCACGGCACAGCGCGCGGGAATGCTGCATAGCGGTGGACGACGGCGCGTGATTGGCCGTGCTATGGATTGTAATGAAAGTGGGCTTGAGCCTGTGGGAGCCTCGGCGCTGCTTGGAGCGGCGCGGCATCATACGAATCTTAATGTTAGCCTCGCGAGCCAGGCGGCTGATGGAGCGAGGAATAATCTGGCGCTTCACCGGCTGGAATTTCACGGCAGCGGGATTTCGCAGATACGAATTACGGCCCTGCTGCTGGCAGCCGACAAGGCAAGCCAGAATCAGGACAAAGAACGCCACCAGATTACGATACGCCATGTGCTTATTCTGCCATTTTCACCCCCCAATAGCAAGCCCAATTTCCGTACCGGGCAAAAAAAACATGTCAACCCAGCGAAGAAATTGACAAGACAATCGGGAAGAACTATCGGGAAGGACAAGTTACAAGTTACGAAGGACAAGTTTAGAGTTAGGCTCGCTATCGCTCGCAGGATAGGGCAAAACTTCGCAAATCCTGCGGCGACAAGTCTCGGCGTAGCAAGCGAGCAAAGCCCCCCGGGCTACATTCTATCGCCCATAGGGCTCGAAAGTTCCACGGGCTCAGCCCGCCTGACTCACTCAATAGTCAATTGTAAATTGTCAATTGTAAATACTTTAGTGTTTTTTCCAGCCGGGATTGTGTCTGGTGGCCAGCTCCTCCACGACCTGCTCGATGCGCAGCCCCTTGGAGGTAAGAAGCACGATGAGGTGGTAGAGCATGTCCGATGCCTCATACACCAGGCGCTCGTTCGTGCCATTGCAAGCCTCGATGCAGGCCTCCAGAGCCTCCTCGCCCACTTTCTGAGCCATGCGGTTCACGCCATCGCGGAACAGGCTGGTGGTGTAAGAGCCCTCGGGCATTTCCTCGTGACGCTTATTGATGAAATCCTGCAGCTCCGTCAGGAACAGAAGCGGGCTGGCCGTGTTCTCCTCGCCCCAGCAGGTATCGGTACCCGTATGGCACACCGGGCCGTGCGGATTCGCCTTCACCAGCAGGGTATCCTGGTCGCAGTCCACCTGCATGCTTACCACATCCAGGTAGTTGCCGCTGGTCTCACCCTTGGTCCACAGGCACTTGCGGCTGCGGCTCCAGAAGCAGACACGCCCTGTCTCCTGCGTGCGGGCAAAGGACTCCTCGTTCATGTAGCCCATCATCAGCACCTTGCCGGTCGTGGCATCCTGTACAATGGCTGGCACCAGGCCGCCGCACTTCTCAAAATCAATAGTCATCGTTGTTTCGGGAATCAGAGTTAATTTATCAGAGGCGCACATCGATACCCTCAGCAGCCAGGTACTGCTTCAGCTCCGGAATGCGAATCTCGCCAAAGTGGAACACACTGGCAGCCAGCGCAGCATCAGCCTTGCCCAGTCGGAAGGCATCCACAAAGTGCTCCCTGGCACCGGCACCACCACTGGCAATCACAGGGATGCTCAGCTCATCGGCCAAGCGAGCCAGCGCCTCATTCGGGAAGCCCTGCTTCACGCCATCGTGATCCATGCTGGTGAAGAGAATCTCACCAGCGCCGCGCTCCTGAGCCTCGCGAGCCCAGTCGAACAGCGTGCGCTCCACACGCACGCGACCACCGCTCACATAGCAGTACCAGCCATCGGCATCCAGGCGGGCATCGATAGCAGCCACACAGGCCTGCGAGCCGTAACGAGCCGCAATATCATTGATAAGCTGCGGGTTACGCAACGCTGCGGAGTTCAGGCTCACCTTGTTCGCACCGGCATCCAGCAGGCGACCGACATCGGACAGCTCATGAATACCGCCGCCTACGGTAAAAGGAATCGAAATAGCTGCGGCCACACGCGACACTACATCCGTAAACGTCTTGCGCCCCTCATGCGTGGCGGAGATATCCAGCAGCACCAGCTCATCCGCCCCCTGCTCGCTGTAAATACGCCCCAGTTCCACGGGGTCGCCGGCATCGCGCATGTTGACAAAGTTCACGCCTTTGACCACGCGGCCATCCTTCATATCCAGGCAAGGGATAATGCGTTTCGGATTCATGATGTATTATAAGGAATAAAGGGTTACAGAATCATCTTCTCAATCGGCAGCACCAGGATACCCTGAGCACCGGCCTCTTTCAGGCGGCCAATGATGTCCCAGAAGCACTGCTCATCCAGCACAGTATGGATACTGCACCAGCCCTCCTGAGCCAGCGGCATGATGGTGGGGCTCTTTACGCCCGGCAGCACAGCCACAATCTGCTCCACGCACTCCTTGGGTGCATTCATCAGCACGTAGCGCTTGTCGGCAGCCGTCATCACGGCATCCATACGGAACAGCAACTTATCGAGAATCTCGCGCTTCTCGGCGCACAGGTTCTTGTTGGCAATGAGCACAGCCTCGCTCTCCAGCACCACCTCCACCTCGCGCAGGTTGTTGCTCACCAGCGTAGCGCCGCTGCTCACGATATCAAAGATAGCATCGGCCAGGCCAATGCCCGTGGAAATCTCAACAGAGCCGGTAATCACATGGATGTGGGCGTTCACCCCCTGCTCCTCCAGCCACTGGCGCAGGATAACCGGGTACGAAGTCGCAATGCGGCGCCCCTCCAGCCACTGCGGGCCGGTGTACTCGTGCTCCTTCGGTATGGCAATACTCAGGCGGCAACCGCCAAAGCCCAGCTTCTTCACGATATCGGCATCGCCACGGCGCTCCAGGTACTCATTCAGCCCCACAACGCCAATATCGGCCACACCATCGGTCACGGTCTCAGGAATATCGTCGTCGCGCAGGTACAGCACCTCCATCGGGAACTTCTTGGCAGCCACCAGCAGTGTACGCTTCGATGAGCTCACCTTGATACCGGCCTCGGCCAGGATGGCCATCGTGTCCTCATTCAGACGCCCCTTCGATTGAACGGCAATTCTCAGTTTCATGTTTGCAGAACGGTGTGATTGTGTGGTATGCACTCAGCCTCTTATCAGGCGCCGGTCTTTATATCCCCCATCAGTCTGAATGTCAAGCTCGTTTCATGTCAGTCTGCGGGAGAGTGGGTACAGACAATTCTTCCATTATTCCCTCATCTGCATTTACCAATACGACAAAGAGACGCATTCTTCATAATAGCCTGCCGAGATATAATGCTTGCAAAACATGGGATTTTATGTATAATGTCGCCCACTCGCCACCTACCTTATCCCCAAAAAGAGGAGCGGAGTTACAACTAACATGCACATGGAGACAACGATTTCGGAAAAAAGAAAAGCATTCTGCTGCGGTGTATTACTCATGGCCGATATTGGCGTTGTGGGGCTGAATGAGTACCTGGAGCGCCGTG
>JAFOZZ010000013.1 GCA_017390945.1 Akkermansia sp. | reverse complement strand
GTATTGGAATAAAAGATAAATTGAACCCCGAGCGCAGCGAGTGGGTGGCAGCCGAGGATGGAAGATGCCTTTTTCTATCAACAAAGGAATACAATATGCAAAAATAAGCCACCCGATGGCTCCGGGCTAACGACCGGAGCCGTGCTCTGCCGCCCTCTACGACATCGCATTCGCGATGCCGCCCGGGCTCGAATTCTTTTTCTATGCTTACCCGGGGTTACGGCGCATTGCGCCTTCACCACCGGGCTACTATCTGCCGTCCCTGAACGGGACTCTCGAATTCCGCGGGCTTTGCCCGCCGAGTATCGGAACCCGCACTTGTGCGGATGATATATGGTAGCCTTGGGCGTTAGCCCAAGGTATTGTGATAATAAGAAACATGAGCCCGCACTTGTGCGGGCGGCATAACCGTTGGCAACAAAAATGACGTTATGAAACCGTTACATCATACAGCACCCGATTATGTCACCCGCACAAGCGCGGATACGGGTATATTCTCTCGTATTTTCCTTAGGCTTTCATCTTTCGTCTTATTTTTTGCTTTGATTAAAGATTTTTACTTGACATTACCCGGTAGCTCGTGTAGTATACCCGCGCTGCGTCGCAGCAAACAGTGCGCGGATAGCTCAGTCGGTAGAGCAGTAGACTTTTAATCTATTGGTCCCGGGTTCGAGTCCCGGTCCGCGTACTTCATGTCCCCATCGTCTAGGGGTTAGGACATATGATTCTCAGTCATAGAACCGCGGTTCGAATCCGCGTGGGGATGCTGAAAGCTCCGAGGTGAAAACCTCGGAGCTTTCCTCTTTCAGCAAGTCCCTATGTGTTATGATGCATACGCTGAAATGTCTTGCGTATAACAGTCCGGTGGAGTATAATGCGCGCACGTATGATGGATAGCACACTTCTTTCCACGCTTGAGCAGGCAGTTGCAGATGGCAAACTGCTGGCAGATTCCCTGACGAATGTCCAGTTGCTGCTGGCCGGCACGCAGGATCCGGTAGCCCCCGCAGCTATTGCAGAGCTCGCCGCAGCCGGCGAATGGGCTGAGCTGAACAACCGCTTCTACAAGACCCTCGCCTTCGGTACCGGTGGCCTGCGCGGTCGCACCATCGGCATGGTGGTAGCCCCCTCCGAGCAGGGCAAAGGCGGCGTCAATGGCCGCCCCGAGTTCCCCTGCGTCGGTACCGCCTGCATGAACTACTTCAATGTTGGGCGTGCCATGCGTGGCCTCATCACCTACGTGAACCGCTTTGTGCAGGCAGAAGGCACCGGCCGCAAGCCCCGCATCGTTGTGGGTCACGATACGCGCCACTTCTCCCGCGACTTCGCCGAGTACTGCGCCAAGATTGCAACCGACCTCGGCTGCGACTGCGCCCTGTTCGACGGCCCCTGCTCCACGCCTGAGGTTTCCTTCGCTATCCGTGAGCTGAATGCCGACACCGGCGTCGTGCTGACGGCCTCCCACAACCCAGCTCACGACAACGGCTTCAAGGCCTACTTCAACGATGGCGCACAGCTCATTGCCCCGCACGACAAGGCCGTAATCGCCGAGGTGAACGCCCTGGAGAGCGATAGCTACGAGCCCCTGCCCGCCGAGCAGCAGGGTACGCTCAGCATCCTTGGCCCGGAGTTCGACGCCATTTACATCGAGAAGCTCAAGGGCATCATCCTGCGCCCGGAGGTATTCGAGCAGGCCAGCGCCAAGGTGGTCTACACCAACCTGCATGGCACCGGTGGCCGCTGCATCGTACCCATCCTCAAGCAGATTGGCTGCAACGTCAGCACTGTGGCCGAGCAGGACGTGCTCGATGGCCGCTTCCCCACCGTCGCCAGCCCCAACCCCGAGAACGCCCCTGCTCTCGATATGGCAATCGCCCAGGCTGACGCCGAGAACGCCGACCTTGTCATCGCTACCGACCCCGACAGCGACCGCATGGGCATCGCCGTGCGCGACACCGCCACCGGCAAGATGCAGCTGCTCACCGGTAACCAGACCGGCTGCCTCATGGCCTGGTACCGCTGCATGAGCGCTATCGAGCTCGGTATCATCACCCCCGAGAACATCGACCACAGCGTGATGGTCAAGACCTTCGTGACCAGCCCGCTGCAGGACGCCATCGCTGCCTCCTTCGGTATCTCTACCGTCAACGTGCTCACCGGCTTCAAGTACATCGCCGCCAAGCTCGGCAAGTACGAGCAGGCTATCCCCGCCGACAAGCGCGAGGGCTACCGCAGCATGACCGAGGCTCAGACCCGCGCCCTGCGCTTGCAGTACAGCAAGTACTTCATCTTCGGCGGCGAGGAAAGCTACGGCTACCTTGCTCAGGACTTCGTGCGCGACAAGGACGCCAACGCCGCCGCCCTCTGCCTGGCTGAGATGAACGCCTACCTCGCTACCAAGGGTATCGGCCTGCTGGAATGCCTGAACAACATCTACACCGAGCTCGGTTACTACATGGAGCTGGGCAAGAGCCTCGTGATGGAGGGCGCCGACGGCGCTGCCAAGATTGCCGCCCTGACCCAGAGCTACATGCAGACCCCGCCCACGGAGATGGATGGAGCCGCTATCGTGAACGTGCGCGACTTCTCCACCGGTACACTCATCGATGCCGAGGGCGACCCCATCCCCGCCGAGAAGATGCTCTTCTTCGACCTGGCCGATGGCCGCAGCTTCGCTGTACGTCCCAGCGGTACTGAGCCCAAGATTAAGTACTACCTCTTCGCCCACGGCGAGAAGGGTGTGGAGCTCACCGCCGCCAAGGCCACTGTGGAAGCCGGTATTAACAGCCTGTGGGCTGCCGTAGAGGCCGACGCCCGCGCCCGCATGGCATAAGCGCACCCACAACGCGATTTCATCCCGCCCCGCAGCCCATAAAGCTGCGGGGCTTTTTAACTGAGTTACGAATTACGAGTTACCAGTTTTTGAGTTAGGCGGGCGATACGCCCGCAGAATTCGAGAGTCCCGGCCAGGGACGAAAGACCATTAGCCCAGAGTGAAGCCGCGTCAGCGACGAAACTCTGGGAAAGAGATAGACATGTCAATGGAGCCCGAGGAAGCGAAGCTGACGAGGCCGACAGAAGAGGGGTTGCTGCTTGCTGCGTTGATTCATCTTGCAGGAGTGCATTTATATCTTCGCTTTATGAAGCCCTCTCTGGCACCCTCTCTGCCACCCGCTCGCTACGCTCGGGGTTCTGATATCATTTGGGCTTCTACCCAAGGTTTCGCTGCTGACGCAGCTTCACCTTGGGCTACGATTCTTTCGCCCTACTGGGCTCTCGAATTCCGCGGGCATACGCCCGCCTAACTTTAAAATTCGTCCTCGGAATTCGTCCTCGTACTTCCTCACGCTTGCCAGATGCCATTATTGGCGAGGGCGGCGTGGAGGGAATCGATGACCGCCTGGGGGGTATAGCCAGCGGCGCGGAGGGAGGCGAGGGAGCGGGCGCCATCGCGCTTAGCGAGGCGTTTACCGGCGTTGTCCTTCAGGAGCTCGTGGTGGCAATAGAGCGGCACCGGCAGGCCGAGCACAGCCTGGAGGGCACGGTGAATGTGGGTCGCCTCGAACAAATCCTCACCGCGGGTGACGTGGGTAACGCCCTGTGCGGCATCATCCACCACCACGGCCAGGTGATAGCTTGCCGGCATTTCCTTGCGAGCGAGTACCACATCCCCATACTCCACAGGCACGCAGCGCTGCACGCCCCGGTACTGGTCCTCCCACTCCGGGCAGCCAATGAGGTCCTGCACGCGCTGCATATCGATGCGCCAGGCATGGGCATCGCCACGTGCCAGGCGCTCCGCCACCACATCCGGCGGCAGGTGGCGGCAGGTGCCGGGGTACAGATAGCCCAGGCTACTGTGGGGCGCCCTGCCCATCTCAGCTATCTGCGCCTTAATCTCGCTACGCGTACAGAAACAGGGGTACAGCAGCCCCAGGGAGCGCAGTTGGTCCAGCACAGCAGCATACACCCCGAAGCGCTCGCTCTGCACCATCACCTCGCCATCGAAGCGCAGCCCCAGCCAGGCGAGGTCCTCATACATCAGCTCCACCCACTCGCGGCTGCGTGAGCGTGTGATGTCGATATCCTCGATGCGCAACAGGCATCGCCCGCCGAGCTCGTCCGCCACGCGGCGAGCCTGAAGTGCGGCAAGCAAATGCCCCACGTGCAGCGGACCGCTGGGCGTGGGGGCAAAGCGTGTAACAGGCGAACTCATCAATACTGAGCGCTGACGATAATAGCCGTGACGCGGTCGGCGCCGGCCTTTGCGAGATTGGAGTTCGGGTAGAAGCAGCGGGCTCTGTAATAGCAAGCCAGCGCGGAGCCATGCTCGCCGCGAGCCTCGCAATCCTCCGCATAGCGGATTGCCTCCACGAAATCATGAGCCTCGGAAGCATAACGATTGTACTCGTTCATGAACTTCTTATCGGCAGCATACAGCTCGTTGTTCTTCTTCATCTCGTCGAGCTTCTCGTAAGCGGTGCACGGGCCAATGGTGCGGTCCTGCTTGGCAAAGCTTTCCAGCTCAGCGAGAGTGGCATCGATGCGAGCCACGTGCTCCAGCACCTCGGTGTACTTCTTCTCCAGCTCAGGGTCAGTAGCCACCACCTTGAAGCGCTCGCGCTCGTTGTAAATGGTGCGGTATTCCTTACGCTCCACCAGCACTTTGAATTCGGCTTTCTGGGGCTCGAAGCTATCCAGCTTGGCGATTTCCTCCTCGCCCTTATCGAGATTCGGATTCAGCGGCCAGATAACAGCGGCCTCCGTCACATGCTTGCGGAACTCCTCGTCATTGCCCTCAGCAAGAGCCTTGCGGGCGGAACGCAGCGCAAAGTTACTCTGACGCTTCTTGCCGGAGGTGTAGGAGCGCAGCAAAGAGTCATCGAACTCGGAATCGAGCTTCTTCATCTCATCCGCAATGCGCTCCACATTGTCGTAGTCGCGGGCATTCAGAGCGGTGAGGGAGCGCTTACGCAGAGTCCAGTACTCGGCGATGCGCTGGCGATCCTTGCTGGGGAATGTCGCCACGCACTGCATGTACTCACCAGCAGCCACGGCAGTAATCAGGCGGTTGGTAGCCTCGCCCAGCTTGTTCTGAGCCAGAGCGCTGAACACGGCATCAATGCTCTGCTGCACCTCGCGGCGGGCATTGTTGGCCAGGGCGTCCACGGTGTTGATGGTGGGCGGCAGGCCGGAGATACCGAAAGCCATCTTGTAGGCATCGGAGTTCTTATCGAGCTTCACCTCCGTGTCGCCATCCTTGAAGACGTGGCGGTACACGCGAGCACCAATCACGGCATGGTCATAACGGCGCTGGGCAAGGAACCACACCACGAGCGCCTGGTAATTGATCTTAGCCGCCTGAAGAGAAGCGAGACTAGCAGCCTCGTTTGCGGGCTGTTTCGCCTTCTTTTCGGCAATCTTGCTGGTGTTAGCGGCTATCAGGTAGGTGTGCGACGTATATCCTCCATTGCTGCCACCTCCCTGCGAGGTCTTGGACGAGCGGTTGCCCTTCTGTGTGTTGCGGTTGGTCAGCGTATTGGTCTTGGTAATCAGCTTGTCGATTTCCTTATCGAGCTCAGCATTGGCCTGGTCACGGCGGCGATTGGCTCGCTGCACATCCAGCGCACTCACGATAGCGCTGGCCAGCGTGCCGGACTGCTCACCATCACCGGGATAGGAGGACATATCGTAGAGCCCCGTGCCAATTTTCACAAGGGTCTTGCTGCCGATTTTGTCGGATGACTTGGAGTAGCGCTGCGTGTAGTCGAGGATAGACTCCAGCTTTTTGCGGTAAATGCGCGAGGCCTCGGAATCATCGGGCGTCTGGCGCAGGAACTTCTCGAAGCGCTCACGCACCACGGCATTATTGCCTACATCAAACTTAGCACCGCCGTAGGACATGGTATCGTTCGACGGGTCGAGCAGCGGCAGCTCCATGCCGAACATCTGCGGAGGCGGGGTTTCGCCCACGCGGTTCGGGTCGTCATTGCTCACGCCGCTCTGAGCCTGAGTACTGCGACCGGATGCATCAAAGCTGCTGGGCATCTGCGCAGCTGCGATGCCGACCATCAACGGAATAAGGGTAAAATAACGCAGCGTATTCATCTTACTTTGTTCTTACGTCGTTCACTACCAGAATACCTTTCACCTCGTTACCGGAAGCATCGCGCCCGGTACGGCAGGAGACATCAAAAATGAAGGTGTCGCCACGAGTGATATTGATTGGCAGCTGCCTGGAGCCCGGCACCAGCAGCGGCAAGCGCTCGTTGCGATTATTGGCCATGGAGATAGCCACCATGCGGTTGTCGCCGTGGGTTTCAATATTCTCCACCTTGCCCTCCAGCACGTAGCGGTTGCCGGTGGAGGCAAAGCGAGAGCCATCCTGGCGGTACTGGGCAATATTGAACGGCTTGGCCGCGGTATTGCTGCGCGTGGCGGGTTTGAAAAAGAGCATCGCCGCCAGCAGAACCACCAGCAGCCCCAAGCCGCCAATGATAAGAGGCGTTACATTCGTCTTCTTGCCGCGACCGCGGCGTGAGCTTCTAGCCATAGTGATGTGTCAGTGATAATGTGTTAAAATTACTCCCAGCGGGTGCGGCGTACACCAATGTAGGTAAGCAGCAGACCGGCCACGATATGCAGCCCCAGCACAATGCGGCAGAGCCCAGCCCCGCTGAACGAGGTCTGCACAATGCTCTTGACCGCCTTGAGTACATCCGGCTGCAAGCCGCCCTCAATACTACCGCTCCATGCCCAGTAGGCGGAAATGAAGGGCTGGGTAAGCTGCTCCACGGCATCAGGCAGAGCCAGCACGGCACCGGAAAGCGGCAGCTGGAAACCTACCAGATAGATACTCAGCAACGAGGCCTGGTCCGCCGTCTTGCAGTTGGCAGAGATACCAAGGCACACGCTGGTCATAGCGGCATTGGCCAGCAGCAGGAAGCCCAGGTGATTGAGCGAGTCGCCTCGCAGCGGCCAGAACCACTCCACGAAGAAATACATCCAGAGACTCTGCACCAGCACAAGCACAGATAGGAAGACTGCCTTGGACGCCACGTAGGCTCCCACGCCGGTACCGGCAAACTTTTCCTTTTCCATGATGAGGCGCTCCCCTGCCACCTCGCGAGCGGCATTATTGGAACCCATGAGCCCCAGCAGAATCACCTCGAACATGATGATACCGGACACCGCCGAGCCCACGCGGGCACGCACCTCGGCCTGCTCCTGCTGCGCCTGCACCTCAGCAGCGATGTCACTGCCCATGGCATCCGTGAGGTTGAGCAGCTGGTCCTGCCCCTTGCTGGAGAACAACGCCACCAGAATGGGAAATACCACAATCATGGCGATTTGCAGCGTCAGCTGCGTGCGGTCGCGCAGCAGAATGGCAAAGCGACGGCGAAGGAGCATCATCATCTGCGCCATAAAGCCGGGAGCTGCGGGGGCGTCTTCCTCCTCGCCGCGCGGGCTGGGGGGTGGCGGGTCTTCGCCGCGCTTCTCGAACTTCTCGAGGTGCTCCTGCTCCAGGCGCTTGTAGTAATCGAGGCGGTGCTTCATCCAGCTCATGTTCCACTCCACCGGCTCACGGAGAGCCAGGCGCGGGTACACCTCCTCAAAATCATTCACCGAGAAATAATGCACCATGACGGAGGGCGAGCCGTGGTATGCCAGATTACCACGCACCATCACCATAATGCTGTCGTACAGCTCCATCTGCGCAAGACTGTGCGTGACCGAGATAACGATACGGCCATCCTTCATGCTGAGGTCATGCAGCAGCTGCACAATCTCGCGCTCCGAGCGCGGATCGAGGCCGCTCGTCACCTCATCGCACAACAGGATACGCGGGCTGCTCACCAGCTCCATGGCCAACGCCAGGCGGCGCTTCTGACCACCGGACAACAGCTTGACCTGGCGGTCGGCAATATCTGTCAGGCCGGTTTCGGCCAGGACGTTGTCAATGATGTCGTTCAGTTCATCCTCATCGGCATTCACACGCAGACGAGCCGAGCTCTCGATGCTTTCATCCACCGTCAGCTCATCGTAGGCGATGCTGAACTGCGGCACATAGCCAATCTCGTGCGGTTCAAAGTCGCCATCCTCCGACAAATCGCGTCCCTCCCAGAAAAAGGAACCGCCAGTCGTGCTCTTGATGCCAGCAATCGCCTTCAGCAAGGTTGTTTTGCCACAGCCGGACGGACCGACAATGGCCATAAAGTGCCCCTTGGGCACACAGAAGTTCACATCGTTGAGGAGAAAAAGCGACTCCTCACCGGACTCCACCTCGAGACATATATTGCGAGCTTCAAGCATGGTATCAGATATTATCTCACTAAGATTACCAAAAAGTCCCGCCCCCTGCAAGCATAAAAGACAGGAGCATTTTTGATTTTGGATTTTTGATTTTGGATTTATTTTAGCTCGGCGGGCGAACGCCCGCGGAATTTGAGAGTCCCGCCAGGGACGGCAGATAGTAGCCCGGGGTGGAGCGAGCCGCAGCTTCGTGGAACCCCGGGTAGGCTAGAAAAACAATTCGAGCCCGGGCGGCATCGCGAATGCGATGTCGTAGAGGGCGGCAGAACACGCCTCCGGGCGTTAGCCCGGAGGCAAGGGCGGCAAATGATATAGCCTCGGCTTCTGCAAGCACAAGCTAAGTTCGGCTTCGCTGCACTTAGCCGGTGAAATTATATGCCTGGCGGCATATAGTGAAATTGCGGGCATATGCCCGCAGCGAAATTAAGCCTTGCGGCTTAGTGAAATTGCCCGCTTGCGCGGGCAGTAATGAGCACCACGGCGGCTGGCTTTGGTCTTATTTCGCCATGAGCGGCGCCACATAGGTGCTACCGATAGCCAGCCAGATAGGCAGCGTGAGGAAGGAGCACACCGTGGTCGAAAGCAGAATCTGTGTACCGACCTCCGGCTGCCCGCCGAAACGCTTGGCAATAATAACGGGTATTACCGCACTGGGAATCGCGCTCTGAATCACCATAATGCGCTTAATCAGAGGGTCAACAGGAAGAGCCCAGGCCACCAGCAGAATCAACGCCGGCGAGATGACAAGGCGCGCCACAAGCCCGGCGGCCAGCATACGCGGCTGCCAAGTGAAGTTGCGCGACAAATCATACATGGAGCAGCCGAAGATAATCAAGCAGATGGGGGTGGCAATCGAGCCGAGCATCTCGGTCGTCTTCATAACAGGCGCAACGGCGATGTACTCGCCCAGACCTGTCCAGGCCAGCAGCAGCGAAAAACACACCGCCAGCAACGGCCCGCGGAATAAGGTAGCAAAGCCC
This sequence comes from Akkermansia sp., assembly GCA_017390945.1. Taxonomy (GTDB): domain Bacteria; phylum Verrucomicrobiota; class Verrucomicrobiia; order Verrucomicrobiales; family Akkermansiaceae; genus Akkermansia. The sequence continues at coordinate 3,869 of JAFOZZ010000013.1, read as the reverse complement.
AGATTACCAAGGCCGCCACACATCAGGATAACACCCACACTCCACACAAAGAGCTCACAGCCCATATTGTGAATGAACAGCACGCCCATCGACGGATCATTGCCCGTACTGAAAAGCATCTGCACAATGGGAATCACAAAGAAAGCGTAGTTCTGCACACCTGCGGTCAGGGTAAAAGTACGCAGGCCTGTACCAATGCGCAGGCGCAGCGCACGAGCCACCAGCCAGGCAACCAGCACCCCAATCGTCATTTCCAGGAATGCACAAGCAATCGCCTGGCCGGAAAAGGCGATGGTGGTAATACGCTCGTCGGCGTCCGTCACCATGTACTTCATGATGTTGTAGAATATCAGGCAGGGATATCCTACATCCATCGCCAGACGCGTGATGACGGCGTCATGCTGAGGCTCGATGGCTTTCTTGTGCCGCAGCCAGAAGCCTACGGCAAAGAATACGAACACCGGAATGGTAGAGAGAAAGGAATTGATGATAACCTCAGTCATGACAGGAAGTGACGCTCAGGTAGAAGAACTGAGGTGCTTCATCCAGCCGGAATCCACACCTCATTATTTGTCATTTTTACTCACCCAGTACGCTGGCCAGCATCGTAGCCACGCCCTGGAATGCAGCGGACACCATGCTCTGCCCCGGATCCTTCAGCGCCACAGGTGCGCCTTCGTCACCGCAGGATCGAGTCTCGATGTCGAGCGGAATGCGACCCAGCAAGGGTACGCCCAGCTTCTGAGCCTCACGCTCGCCGCCGCCCTCGCCGAAGATGTTGTACACAAGGCCATCGCTCGGGCATACGAAGTAGCTCATGTTCTCAATAATACCGAGGATGGGCGTCTCCACACGCTGGAAGAGGCCAACGGCCTTGCGGGCATCGATAAGCGCCACCTCCTGCGGAGTGGTCACAACCACCACGCCGGACAGGTCGACCGTCTGCACGATGGTCAGCTGAATGTCGCCGGTGCCCGGAGGCATGTCGAGGATAAGGAAATCCAGGCCACCCCACTCCACATCGCGCAGGAACTGCTGCACGTAGCGGGTAGCCAGCGGGCCACGCACGGCGACGGGCGAAGCCTCATCCACCATCAGGCCCATGGAAAGAATCTTCACGCCGTGAGCCTCCACCGGCAGGAACTGCTCCTTGTCGGAGCAACCGGGGCGCTCCTTGGTGCCGAACATCAGAGCCATAGAGGGGCCGTAGATGTCCAGGTCGAGCAAGCCCACCTTGTAACCCAGGCGGGACAGCGCCACGGCGAGGTTAGCGGAAACGGTGCTCTTACCTACACCACCCTTACCGGAGGAAACGGCGATGACGTGCTTCACGCCCGGCACGCTGGACTTCCAGTCGGCGGGGTCGTCATTGTTGGCCACGCGGTTGTTCTTGGGGGCGTGGTGCTCGATGTTCACATCGAGCTTCTTCACACCGGGCAGCTCCTTGACCGTGGCCATCACGTTCTCATAGATGAAGCGCGGCACATCGGCATTCTTACTCTCAATCAGCAGCTCAATCACCACAGCGCCCTCAGGGGACACCGTGATATCCTTCACCAGACCAAACGACACGATATCGCGGCTGAAACCAGGGTACTTGACCGTGGTCAGAGCAGCGCGAATCAGAGCGGGAGATAATTCAGGTTGACTCATTGCGGTAATAATCAGTTAAGCTTTTTTCGTGAAAAGTTTCCAGGGGGTCACGATGGTGTGCACCGTCACAGCAAAAGCGGTGCACAGGGCGCGGAAGACAATCACCAGCGGACGCAGCGCCGTGTGCAGGCCGGCATACTTCTCATAGCAGATGCTCAGAGCCACGATAGCTACGATGATAGCGAACTTGGGACCCACAGACATGTGCCAGTGGATATCCCAGGCGCTCTCCAGCACCAGAGAAACAGTCATTACAAAGCCTACAAAGCCCACCAGCACGAAGGCCACATGGCCGAGGATGGGGTGACGAGCAATGATGTCGATGCACCAGCCGGCCACAATTCGCAGAGCAGCGATACCGATGAACACGCCCAGACAGACAACCCAGATGTGCAGCTCCTCGGGAATACCCTTGGAACCGGCCACCACACCAACAGCGGCTACCACGTTGTCGAGGGACAGCGAGAGGTCCATGAGCTCAATGCTGCAAATCGTAGCAATAAAGCCCTTACCGGCAGTCTTGGCAGCAGCGGAGGCAGCGCTCTCCTCGTGTACATTCTTCTTAAACTGCAGGTGGTCGCAGGCAAGGTAAATCAGGTAAATGGCACCGAACCACTTCACCCACTCATTGTGCATGAGCCAGGATACGAGAGCCAGCGCAATACCACGGAACAAATAGGCACCAATCAAGCCCCAACGCAGGGCGGCTTTCTGCTGGTGCTTGGGCAGGTGGGAGGCCATAGCGGCAATACCAAGGGCGTTGTCCACAGACAACAGACCTTCGATAAGCACCAGACTCACTATCACCATTCCGGCATCAGCCAGGAAAAGACTCCAGTTCTGTGATACGAACTCCAAGGCAGTTTGCATGTCAGCAATAGGCATGCGCCGACACTACCACAATCCCCCACAAAATGCAAGCTCAACGTCTGACTTGAAGGGCTTTTTTCATATAATAATGCAGTCGATGCTTGCAAGAAGAGCCCATTTTGCGTATAATACGCGCCGAGATGAAAAATATTCTAGTCACAGGCGGCACCGGTTTTATTGGAGCAAATCTCTGCCACAGGCTCATAGCTGAGGGGCACCGTGTTATCTGCCTGGACAATAATTATACAGGCTCGCTTTCCAATGTGGCTGACCTGATGAACAACCCGCGCTTCACCTTTGTGGAGCACGATGTAATTGAGCCATGGGATTGTGCGGAGCCGCTCGACCGCATCTACAACCTCGCCTGCCCGGCCTCCCCGCCCTTCTACCAGGGCTCTCGCTCTATCTTTACCACAAAAACCTGCGTGCTGGGTGCGCTCAACATGCTGGAGCTCGCTAAGCGCAAAGGCGCGCGTATCCTCCAGTCCTCCACGTCCGAGGTCTATGGCGACCCCATCCAGCACCCGCAGCCCGAGAGCTACCGCGGCAATGTGAACCCCATCGGCATCCGTGCCTGCTATGATGAAGGCAAGCGCTGCGCTGAAAGCCTTTTCTTCGACTACAACCGTCACGAGGGTGTGGATATCCGCGTGATTCGCATTTTCAACACTTACGGCCCCTACATGAACCCGGAGGACGGCCGCGTGGTATCAAACTTTATCTGCCAGGCGCTGCGCGGTGAGGATATTACCATCTACGGTGAGGGGCAGCAAACGCGCTCGTTCCAGTACATCGATGACCTCATCGAAGGCATGGTGCGCATGATGGAGAATGAGCAAGGATTCATCGGCCCCGTCAACATCGGCAACCCCGGCGAATTCACCATTCGTCAGCTGGCCGAACAGGTACTGGCTAAGATTCCCTCCGACAGCAAGCTGGTGTACCGCCCCCTGCCCTCAGATGACCCTACCCTGCGCAAGCCCGATATCTCCCTCGCCGCCGCAAAGCTCGGCTGGACACCCACCATCGCCCTGAGCGAAGGCCTCGACAAAACCATCGCCTACTTCCGCAAAGCGATAGGAATCATGAGTTAAGGACTAGTTGGGAATCTCTAAAAACAGTAAATGCGGATTTAGGCGGGCGAAGCCCGCGGAACTTTAGAGCCCGAAAGGGCGAAAGATTCTTAGCCCCGGGTGGAGCCGCAACGCGGCGAAACCCGGGGTAGGAACACAAAAATATCAGAACCCCGAGCTCAGCGAGCGGGTGGCAGAGAGGGTGGCTATTTGTTGCAGCTAAGGCTTCTGCCACCCCTTCCGGGGTTCTGTTTTCATTCATTACATAGCAGG
>JAFOZZ010000142.1 GCA_017390945.1 Akkermansia sp. | reverse complement strand
CCGTGTAAAGTCGCGTCCATACCAGGCCCCAGGTCGCAATGAGAATCAGCGAGACAACGGAAAGCATCAGACCGCCGGTGCCCAGCAAGCCTGTAATCAGCGGGCCGCAGCTCAGCAGCACAAACAGCGGAATAGCCGCGTAGATGTAATTGAGGCGCTTCATTTATCGCTCCAGGCTCAACCAATCCACTTCCACGTAATGGGAATTTCAATGTCCGGATGCAGGCTCAGCATGGCCGGGCTGCCAATCACACATTCGTTGAGAGCGGCTTTATGCGGATTATCCTCCGGCAGCGTCACGGATATCGTCGTCTCGATGCGTGCAATGCGGCGCGGACTGGCGTTCATGATTTTGCCGACCTCAATTGTGGTGCCACTCAAATCAAGATTTTCTTTCTGGGCGTAGATGCCCATAATCGTTGCCATGCAGGCAGCCATCGCGGAGCACATCAAATCCGTGGGCGAGAATGCTTCGCCTTTGCCATGATTGTCAACAGGAGCATCGGTGCTCACTGTCGCGCCACTCGGTCCGTGCTGCAGCTCGCAACGCAGATCGCCTTTATAGGTCATCGTACACTTTACCATGCAAACATTCTACACACAGGGAAGCCTCGCGTCAAGGTAGAATGGGGGCAGTACGCTTTTTATGCCGGAAAAAGATAATTTTACAACTGCGCATAATACGTGTAATGCAAAATAAAAATACTGTAAAATAAGCTCCGAGGGAGCGATAACGTACTTTCACCTTGAAATGCGAAAAAAAAGCTGATAGTATAAACGCCGCGTATGAGCATGGTGACTGCAGAGCATTTACACAAGACGTTCGGTCGTTTCACAGCTGTGAAGGATGCGTCGTTTTCGATTGAAAAAGGTGAAATCGTTGGCTTTCTGGGGCCGAATGGCGCTGGTAAAACGACAACGATGAAGATGCTGACGGGCTATCTGCCGCCCACAGCAGGTACGGCTCGCATAGCAGGTTTTGACATTATCGACAGCCCGCTGGAGGCTCGCCGCCACATGGGCTATATGCCTGAAAACGTGCCGCTTTACGACGATTTGCGCGTATACGAGTACCTGGACTATCGTGCACGTCTGAAAGGCATCTGTGGCAAATCTGTACGCAATCAGATTGGCGAAGTGATTGAAAAATGCGGTCTGGAGCCCAAGCGCAAGACCTTGATTAACACGCTTTCCAAGGGCTACCGCCAGCGCGTCGGATTGGCTGACGCCCTGCTCGGCAACCCCGATTTGCTTATCCTCGACGAACCCACTAACGGTCTCGACCCCAATCAGATACGCCAGATTCGCGAGCTGATTCGTGCGCTTTCCGAGAATCACACGGTTATTCTTTCCACTCACATTCTGCATGAGGTGGAAATGATTTGTAATAAGGTTATCATTATTGACCAGGGCGAGATTAAGGCAGCTGACACGCCGGAGAATCTCACGGCCAATCTTCGTGCTGCCGGTCGCGTATCCATTGAGTATAAAGGCGATTTGGATTCCATCGTTCAGGAGCTCGAAGCCTTTGAGCCCATTAAGAAAGTCTTTACCGAGGAAACCGAAGATGGTTGGCACCGCCTGCTGGTGCGCGCCGAGCCCGGCACCGACTCCCGCGAAAAAGCAGCTGCCATCATTGCTTCACACGGTTATCCGATTCGCCACATCTACCGCCATATTCCCAGTCTGGAAGACGTGTTCGTCGAAATGACCCGTCGCGACTGATATCCCCTGCCTCACCACTCTAGTTATACATTCTCTCAATGTCCAGCTCTCAGAACATTATCAAACGAACAACGAGTAGTTTCGCTACGCTGCGTACGATTTACGCTAAAGAACTCAGGGGGTATCTGGCCGTGCCTTTCGGCTGGGTGATTCTGGGGTGTACCATGGCACTGCAAGGTTTCATTCTGCAGGCCGTGCTGCAAGTCATGACCCACGCCACCGGCAACGGTGTCATGTACCACATGCTTGATAACCTCAATTTCTGGTTCTGCTTCATCTTCATCTTCCCGCTCATCACCATGCGCTGTATGGCGGAGGAAGAACGCCAGGGTACGCTGGAAGGTCTGCTGACGGCCCCTGTCACGACTACGCAGATTGTGCTGGGTAAGTACTTTGCGGCATATACCTTCTACCTGTTGCTGTGGCTTCCCATGTTGCTTTATCCGCTGGCCAGTGAGATTGGCAACGTCTACACCGAAATGCGCTACGGCATACAGCCTGAGGGTGTTATCACCTATATGCTGGCAGACTGGGTAGGCCCCTACCTCATTCTGGCCTTGTCCGGTGCTTTCTTTGTGGCTCTGGGTATCATGTGCTCGGCATTGACTCGCAGCCAGATTATTGCGGCCATTCTCTGCACCTGTCTCATGATTATGTACTACTTCATGGGGCGTGCTACGGAGCTGTGGGGTGAGTTCCCGGCAGCACCAGTGTTCCACTATATGTCCTGCACGGAGCATGTACGTTCCTTCTCTAGCGGTGTGATTGATACGCGTCCTGTTGTGCTGTATCTCTCGCTGACTGTCTTTACCCTCGCACTTACCAAGCGCATTGTTGACTATCGTCGCTGGACCCGCTAAGCCTGAATCATAAGCCCCATTTCTCACACTATCATGAAAAAGAAAGAGTTTGCCGGTCATGCTGACGCTCGTCGCCCCAAGGGCAACCCGCTGGCATGGATTAACCTGTTGTTGCTGGCTATCATTGTTATTGCCTGCAACTACATCGGTTGCAGTGAATATGCCCGCACTGACCTCTCGGAGCATGAAAGCTACTCCATTTCGGACCGCACCATCAATGTGCTGAACAGCGACCGCATCCGTAAACGCGAGAAGCCCATTCACATTATCTTCGCGTTCCAGCGCACAGCTACGGGCTACGCTCGTATGTATTCTCTGCTGGAGGAGTACGTGCGCCACGGCCGTGGTAAAATCGTAGTGGAGTGCTTTGACCCCCTGCGCGACCCGAACCGAGCCCGCCAGATTTCCCAGATTTATGGCGTGGAGTTCTCGCAGAACCTGTGCGTGGTAGATGCCCGCGAGGACCACACCAAGCCGCTCAAAGCCTTCGAGGAGAACCGCAGCGAGCGTAAGCACGTGCGCATTCGTCCCGGCGCTTCTTTCATGAAGTACGAGGTGATGCCGGATGAGAGCAAGCGCATTGTGGCTCTCATGATGGACGAGGTGCTCTGCTCCGCTATCACGGAAGCCGTGGAAGGCGACATGCGCCGCATGTGCGTGGTCGAGGGTAAAGGCGGTGTGTCTCGCGATGACCAGACACTGCTGGAAACGCTCGGCGACATTACCGGCTCCCTCAACATCCAGCTCTCCTGGGTCAACCTGAGCTCCATCGAGATGCTGCCTCAGAATGTGGAGGGCCTTATCATTATCTCCCCGCAGACCGATTTCACGGAGGACGAGATGCGCGTGGTGCGCGAGTTCTGGGAACGCGAGGGCCGCAATTCCATTTACGTGGCTCTGGACCCCACGAATACGAAGCTTCCGATGCTCTATCGCTTCCTGCGTGAGCAAGGTATTCGACCGAATGCCGACCGCGTGCTGCTGCGCGACCGCAAGCGAGCTTACTACGACATTTCCGCCGTGATGCCCAAGGGGCTTAACTGCACCAAGCCGTTCTGGAACAACACCACTCAGGTGGATGGTCAGTCGATGTCCCTTACCCTTGAGCATGGCGATGAGAATATGGCCGCCATTCGCAAGCTCTCCACATACCCCCTGCTCCTGAGCACGGCAGAGTATTACGGCGAGACCAGCCTCGACCTCGATGCCGCATTCAATCCGCAGGAAGACCGCGAAGGACCGCTCTGCTTGCAGGCCGCAGTTACACGCGGCAGCAATAATGATCCGAATAACCTCTGCACGTTGATTGTATCGGGCAATATCGATATGCTCGCTCGCGAGAATGCTCGCAAGGAGCAGACCGACTACCTGCGCTCTATCTGGGCATGGATGGTACACCGCCCGGAGTACGCCGGTAAGAGTGCCAGCCAGGACCTCACCGTAAAGATTGACCTGAACCGCCATACGCGCAGCGCTGTGGAGCACATTACGCTCATCATCATGCCGGTGCTGACTCTGCTCATTGCTATGGCCATCTGGAATGCACGTCGTCACTGAGTAACCGCTGAAGTTTCACAATGAGAATCATCTCAACAGTGCTGCTGAGCCTGGCTGCCATTTTAAGCGTGACAGCCGCCGTTATCCTGACGATTGACGGCAACCTGGCCAGAGTTACCGGTTGGTACAGCTTCAAGCCGGGCATGCCCTTGTTTGCGGCTGATAATGCAGAGCGTATTTCTGATGTGTGCTGGATGCGCATTCAGGACCTGCACGACTCCATCGAATGCCGCCGTGAGAAGGATGGCACCTGGTGGATTGTTGCCCCTTTCCATGACCGCCTGAATCCCGCTGTCGCGGACGCAATTCTGGGCTTTACGGCCAGGGCTCGTGTGGTAGATACGCTCCCTCGTAAGGCAACGCGTAACCGCATGCGCGAGTATGGCGTGCAGACCAATCCCCACATCATTACCTTAAAACGAGCCACTGATAAAAAGGGGAAAGACCTGACAACAGTGGCACGCTATACCCTCGGCAGCGTGTCGCCCTGGCTGGCCGATGCCGGTGATGGCAAGAGCGTGATGCCCACCACATACCTGCGTACCGACTTTTACGGCAAGGATAAGCGAGTCCACGTGGTGAGTGGCGATATTCTCAGCATCTTCAAGGAAGGCCTGCCAGCTCTGCGCGACCCACGCCCCCTGCTCTTTGCCCCGGATTCTCTGCGCCAGATAGAGATTATAAATCACGTAGATAAGTCGCAGTTCTGCGCCACTCGACTGAGTGCAGAAGCCCGCTGGACCATTACAGCCCCCTGCATTACAGCTGCTGATCAGGACAAGCTCAACAACCTGTGCGCTTCTCTGGTCAATCTCGCCGCCGTTAAGGTGGAGGATAAAGCGGCCGCCGGCAAGATTGAGCAACCGCTCCAATACACCATTCGCCTGAAGGTAGATGGACAGGAAGAACCTGTGGAGCTTTTCATCTACGGCAACTACAGTGCCTCCTCGGATGGCCAGCAGCTGTGCCGCGTCACTGTCAACAATCGCGATGTTGTCTTCACCCTGCAAGCTGAGCCCCGCGTCAGCCGCAAGGGTAGCTACTCCCGCATTGTCAACAGCATCTGCAACCTCCCCGTGCTGCCCTCCGAGGCTATGGCTCGCATCCGTACCGGCGCCAGCACCGTGTATACAGGCGATTTGCCGTTGAGCCTGGCAGAGCTTCGCTCCCTCAAGTTCACCGATGTAGTTGATAAGGACATTGAGCGCGTGGTGCTCAAAGCCCATGATAGCCAGGACTCTCTGCGCCTCATCCTCATCCCCGGCGATGTCGAAAGTGAGGTGAGCGACACTTGGATGTGCTCCGTTGGCAAGCAACCCTTCATCAAGGCGGAGGAAATGGTCGTGCGCCGATTCATCAATGGTCTCGGGAGCATTCCGGTGCGCGATATTGAAGCCGACCTGCCGACCGACCCCGCCAAGCGCGAGGAAATGATTGCTTCCTTTGGCCTGAATAAGCCGTATTACAGCCTGTATCTGCGCCCGAAATCCTGCTTGTATCGTGCCACGCTGTTTGGTGTCGACCTCCCGCTGGTGAAGGACCGCGATGCTCGTATTTTCTACATTGCCCGCTATCGTGACCAGCAGACTGGTAAAGGACGCTGGGTAGGTATGGAAATGGGCGGCAGCACCATCTATCGTCTCAGCACCCGCCTGACCAAGACGCTGTCACTTAATGTCAACACTTGGCGAGCTCGCAATATCGTGAACTTCCCCATATCCGCCCTGCGTACCCTGACGCTGGGTTATCAGCAGGCGGCGCTTGTGCTGAACTACGACTATATCGGCGAGACCTGGACCGGTAAGCTCGGCGAGGAAGATGTCACCCCGCGCATCAATCCGCACCGTGCACAGTATTATGTGCGTCAATTACAGAAGCTGAAGGTCTCGGAATGGCTCGATAAGGATGATGAATACGCCCTCGAAAGCCTGAAGAATCCTGTCTTCTCGGTCAAACTCGACCTCGAAATCACAGACTATTCTGACGCCGAGGCGATTGTGATGGATTCATCCGAGCTTGACCACGATTCCCTCGACCCGGCATTTGGCGACTCTCGTGTTGAAAAGGCCGAGGATGCTCTGACAGAAAGCACCGAGACAGATGCCGCGCTGCGCAACCTGGCGCTCCAGGAGCGACAGACGCACAGCAAGACCATCACCATCGAACTGGCTCCCTCCACCGAGAACAGCGATACTCCCTTCTTCTACGGGCGCATCCGCGAAACAGGCGAACTCTTTACCCTGCCTTTCAATGACGCTCAGGGCTTTGATGGTAAAATTCTTGACATGTAAACATTATGTGGGTTTGGAAGAAAATTATTGCAAAGAGCAACGAGGCTGAGTGGCAGGAGCGAGTGGGCAATCTGCCCGGTGCCGTTTTCTCGGAGGGCTTCCACGCAGAGCGCCTCAATATCGATGTCTACACCGAGAATGAGGAGGAAGCCCTCGTACTGGCCGCCTGCTATGGCGGTAAAACGGAGGCCGTGCAGACGGTGGACTGGGTAGCCGCGACCGCCCCGGAAAACACACCGCCCCTCATTATCCGTGACCGCCTCGTCATTTCTGCCAGCTCTGAGCCGGAGGTGCTCGATGAGCTGCGCCTCAAGTACCCCGAGCGCATCATTCTGAGCTTCCCGGCAGAACGCGCTTTCGGTACAGGCAATCACGCTACGACATCGACGTGCCTGCGCATGCTGTGCGATGAAGTGAAATCCCGCAAAGCTACGTGGACTCTGGCCGATATCGGCTGCGGCACAGGTGTGTTGGCGCTGGCAGGCCTGCGTCTTGGTGCACAGAGCGCCATCAGCTTCGATTTTGACCCGATTGCGGTGGAGGTGGCGGAGCGCAACATTGCCCGCAATGGTGGTGCCGACAACTTGTCACTTTTCCAGGCGGATGTATTTGAATGGGCTCCGGCACCCGGTGAAGAAGCCGATATCGTGTTGGCCAATCTCTTCTCTACGGTTCTGCAGAAGGCTTTCCCGCGCCTGATTGCCGCAATGAAGCCCGATGGCGTGCTCATCATTTCGGGTATTCTGAACACCCAGGCACAGGAAACGCTGGATGCTGCTCAGGCCGCTGGCCTGAAGGTGCAGAAGGTAGTAAGCCGTGGCAAATGGACGACAGCCAAGTTGACGCTCGCATGAACCTGTTAGCCATAGAGTGCTCTCAGCCCCGTGCCTCTCTCTGCCTGGTGCGAGAGGGACAGGTCGTCAGCAGCGCGGCGTGGGAGGCTGAGCGCAATCACGATGCTCATCTTTTCCCCGCACTTCAGGAGGCTCTGCAAGCGCTGGGTTCTGCCTCTCTCGACTACATCCTGGTGGGTGCGGGTCCGGGTAGCTATGGCGGTGTACGCGTTGCTCTGGCGGCTGCTGTGGGCATAGCCACAGTGCGCGGTGCCAGGGTCGTAGCCGTAGGCTCCTGGGATGCTCTGTCGGAGGGTAACACAATCGGCGTGATTTCCGATGCCCGCCGTGGCGGGTGGACGCTGCGCCGCCCCTCTGGCGAAATCGTTGTACTCACCCCGGATGAACTGAAAGCGGAAATTGCGGCCGGGTTGCAGGTGGCTTCCATTGAGGACGCGGCAATCGTGAGCAAAGCCGGTATCGATGTGATGAAGCCTGGCGTATGCCCCACTGCGGAAGGTCTGGCTGCTACGTGGGATGCTCTTACCGAGGAGCAGCGTGCCGCGCTGGCGGCAAAACCTGCCGAGCCTATCTACGTGCGCCCGCCGCATATCACTGCTGCCAAGCACAAGCCCTGGGAGATTAAGAACTGATACCATGAGCGAGCCTGAACCTATCATCCACACCTGTCAGCGCTGCGGAGCGTGCTGCCGCTGGGAGGGCGATGTGTGCCTGACGGATGAGGACATCACCGCAATTGCCGCCTGGCTGGGCATGACGGAGGAGGCATTTATCGAGAAGTATTGCCGCCTGCAACGTAACCGCCGGGGCTTATCGCTCATTGATGCAGATAACGGCAACGGCCCCTGCTGCATGCTGACGGATGAAGGCTGCCGCATTCAGCCAGTCAAGCCGCAGCAGTGCCGCGATTTTCCCTACAAATGGAACTTCCCCGGCTGGGAGCAGCGCTGCCCCGGTGCCGGTAAAACATGTTATCAGCCTGAGTAATGGGCGTGAAAAAATCAGACTTCATCTCAAGATTGGTGTACAGGGCGCGTCGCCGGATACTGGCTGTGCGTCGTTTATGTGCACAGGTGTTCGACCGCCACCCGAACCGCATTGCGGCTCGTGAGGAAAGCCGCCGCAGCCACGCCGGGGTCGTGGTGGACTTGTTTGCGGCTATTATGGCACGTGTGGATGGCATCGGTATCGATGACATGGACACCACCATGGACATGCTGCGCTACGATTTCCCCAATGTCGAGCACAGCTGGCTGGCAGAGCGATTCCAGTCGGCCTACACCGCCCGCTACCCGCTGGAGGAGACACTGAGCCTGGCCGCCGCCCAGCGTACCAAGGAGGAATGTATCGCCCTGGCTCGGGAGATTTTCAACATGCTCCACCGCGTAGGTGGTGACCTGACGAATCCCAATCTGTTTGAGCGCGTTACCAATGGTCTGAAGCTCCCGGGATTTGCAACTCAGATTATCGCTTGCATCAAAACTCCCGGCACGGATGCCCCTGTCCCCATCCAGACCCTGCGTTTTTCCGGTGAGGAAGGCGATGAGGTCATTACCTTAGCCGAGGATGATGCCCAGGCGTCATTCCGCGCATTCAGTTGTGTTAATGTCCTTCTGATAGTCAACGATTCACGCGTGCCTATCACGGTGAATGGCCGTTTGCTGCATATCAACGATATGCAGCTGCTCTCCCCCGGGCAGAGTATGGAGCTGACAGAATGGTCGTTCAGCTATAATACCATCCGCGGCCTGATGCAGATTCGTTACAGCGGCGTCAGCGCTGTGGCATATCTCCACCGCAACGCGGACGAAATCAGTATTTCCCGCCAGCGTCTCCGCAACCCGATTGCGCGTGTCACCTTCCGCCTCAACGTCAAGCTGGAGGTGCTCAGCCGCGATTTCCCCTTTATCATCAATGGTCGCCGTCTGGCTCCCGGTGAAACCTGCGTCACCACGTACTATACACCTTTTACGGTAGCGGGACTGGGGCCTTATCGCTTTGCCGAGCTGCATGATATCGAAGCCCCGGGGCGCAGTTATCAGCTGGCACCGGATGCACGCACGCTCCTCGTAACGAATCTCCCCTACATCAACAGTGCCTCTGCCCTCATGCTCACCCCGGGACTTGCTCCGGCTGTTGTCTTCGAGGTGAACTTCTCCTGCTCCGATAACACCGGTCAGCTCAGGTTCATTGAGGGCGACAATAAGCTGAAGGTCAATGGTGTTCATGTCAAAGGCGAGACCGTTCTCAACGATGGCGATTTGATTGAGCTGAGTCCTGTGCAACACCTGCGTTGCCGCTTCAGCTCCGGCGTGCTTGAGGAGGAGTCATCTCTCATTCACACCCTCCGTGTACAAGGCCTTACCCGCGATTTCGTGCGTGCCGGCCGCGTGGTGGACAACATCGACTTCACGCTCAAACGCGGCGAAATGGCCTGTATTCTCGGCCCCAGCGGCTCGGGTAAGAGTACCCTGCTGAGCATGCTGGCCGGGCACCTTTCTCCGTCGTTCGGTTCCATCCAATACAATGGCGAGCGTCTTACTCCCGCCGCTACCGACCTGCGCCGCCACATCGCCTACATCCCCCGCGAGGATATTCTGGACGAGGCTATGACCGTGGGCGAGCACATCTACCACGCCTCCATTGCGCGTCGTCCGCGTCTGAATGAAGCTGACCGCAAGCGCCGCGTCCTCTCCATCCTCAACTACGTAGGCCTGGGCTCGCTGGCCAATCGTAATGTCGGCCGTGCGGGCGAGCGCATGCTGTCCGATGGTGAGCGTACACGCCTGAACCTGGGGCTGGATCTTACCGGTACCGCCGAGGTGTATCTGATAGACGAGCCTATCAGCGGACTCTCCTCCGGCGATGCGGAGCGCGTGATTGAAACTCTGCAGAATATCGCCACTGGTCACATTCTGCTCTGCACCCTGCACCGCCCGGCACAGGTGATTCTGAACCGCTTTAAGAAGGTCATGGTGCTCAATGCACATGGCCAGATGGCATTCTGGGGCACCCCGGATGAAATGGTGCGCTATTTCCGCAAATCTGCTCAGGAAATGGGGCTGCGCGTCTCGCGCGAGGCCATTGCCGCAGGTGGTGCGGATTACGTCTTTGAGGTGCTGGAGGCTCCGTACAGCCGCCTGGGCAATATGCAGAAGCCTAAGCCCAGCATGTGGCAGGAGCGATTCGAGAACTACTATTATCGCAAGGCTGAGCACGACCAACCCCAGCCGCAGGAAACCAGCCAATCCATCCCGCGCATGTCTCGCCGCACACCGATGGAGCTCTGGCGCCTTTTCCTGCTCTGGGCGAACCGCACCTTCCTGGCACGCGTCCGTGGCCGCATGGGCTTGTACGCTATTCTGCTGGAAGGCCCAGTGCTGGCGCTCCTCATAGCGGGCACGCTCCGTGCCTCCAGCGATGAGGTATATACCTTCTACAAGTCGCTGCATATCACAGAGTACCTGTTCCTTTCGCTGGTGCTGGCCATGTTCTTCGGCCTGACGGATTCTGCCTGCGAAATCCTGCGCGACAAGCCCCTGCTGCGCCGCGAGAGCAATTACAAGCTCTTCATTCCCGGTTACTTGATAGCCAAGGTGCTGGTGCTCACTGGTATTGCCGCGCTCCAGTGTGCGCTCTACCTCTGGGTAGGCAATGCCATACTGGGTATAGAAGAAATGTTCTGGCCGCATATGGCTGTCATGACGCTGACGGCCTTCGTCGGCATCTCCCTGTCCATGATGGTATCTGCGCTGGTACCCACTGAGCGTACCGCGCTGAATATCGTCCCCCTGCTCCTCGTGCCGCAGATTCTGCTCGCAGGTGCACTGATTCGATTTGAGCAGATGAACGAGTTTAGCCCGGATATCAGCGGCTGGGTGCCGCAGAGTATCGAAAAGCATCTTTCCATCATGCGCCATCGTGTGGCGTATCAGGATGAAACAACGCACAATATCACCTCTAAGCCGGTACCTTTCATTGCGGAGTTCTGCCCTCTGCGCTACGCTTTCGAGATGATATTCGTGATGCAGACGCAGAACAATCTCTGGGAAATCGAAAGTGGTAAGGTCAATGCCCGCCGCGAGCAGCTCAAGAAGAGCGGTTCGCTGGATGAACTGCGCTTTATTCAACGCGCCGCCCTCTTGCTCAATACCACAGCAAGCAATCCCGACGAGGCCTACACCTTCCTGCGCCGCATCCGCAGAGCAGCCGTCCGTCACAACGAAAAGGCACTGGAAGACCTCACCGATATGATTGACAATCGCGAGGAATCTCCCACCGATCAACCGCTGGAGTTCTTCTTCTCCAACCGCGAGCTCAATGTCATTCGTGAAGGCATCAAAACCGCCCGAAAAGACGGACGTAAGAACGAGTTGCGCGGCTTCTTCCTTTCCCCACGTCAGGCGCAGGCTTTCAATGGTGGTATCGTACAGGAAACGGACGAAAACTCCATCTCCACCACCAAGCGAAATGCCGTTTACCTGCTCATTATGGGCATCTGTCCCATCCTCGTCGCAGCCTATCGCCTCCGTTCTCTCTGCCGCGGGAAGTAAAGTCTCCCGCCTTCCTTCACTGCCCAGCACCTGCTGGGCAATCTCACTGCGGCGAGCAGCCGCTATCTCGTCCCCACAGCTGTCCGCGAAGCGGACAATTTCACTAAGCCGCAAGGCTTAATTTCACTGCTCGCTCTTGCGAGCAATTTCACTTGCCCGCAAGGGCAAATTTAACTTGATAAGTTCAGCTCTCTCCTCACTGAAAAAAAACGGCTCTTGCAAGCCGTGGATGAGCTGCTGGCGCGGCTCTCAAACATCAAAATCCCCCCCCTTGGCTCCGGGCTAACGCCCTTTGCCCTACTCTGCCGCCCTCCACGACATCGCATTCGCGATGCCGCCCGGGCTCGAGTTATATTTTTAGCCTACCCGGGGTTCCACGAGCCTGCGGCTCGCTTCACCCCGGGCTAAGTTCTGTCGTCCCTCCGGGACTCTTGATTTCCGCGGGCTACGCCCGCCTAGCTTTTACTGCCCAGCACCAGCTGGGCAATCTCGTTCACGCGCAAGCGAGAATCTCGTTGAGCCGTTCAGGCACAATCTCGTTGAGGCGAGCAGCCGCTATCTCGTCCCCACCGCTGTCCGCATAGCGGACAATTTCATTAGATAAAAGTGTACGACATCAGAGGAAACGAGTTACCTAGAGATAAATCGCTCAAAAACTTTACACGGCGATAAGGTAAAATACTAATCTCCCTGCTTAATTGCAGAACCATGTCCGCTGCGAAGCTTGCACCGTTTTAACAAGTTTAGGAAAAAAATGTCTGGTCAGTTTAATGGTATCATCCATGTCAAGAGTGATAAAGCAATAAAAGGGTGCTGAATTTTCCAAAATGGCAACAAAGCAAAACTTATCATTCATCTCGCAGATACATCTTGGATGATCTAACTTAATGCACGTCGTACTCTTACAAAGGTTATGTATTTTCGATTTTCTTTCAAGCAGGTAAGGACGTCTCTTTGTTGTATATACCGATTCTTTTTTCAATAGAGATAATAGATGAGCTGCACTTATTCTCTTTTTGCTTTTGATGACAGTATTTTTATCAATATAATAGAAAGATATTTGTGTTGATTGTTCCAGTTTAGAATGAAGCGCGACTAATTCATCTTTGCCAATATTTTCGGGATAAAAATCACCAAAATAATCACGAAAATCATCCACCATGGGCATTTCGGAATTACAACTAGAAAAGAGAAAAAGGTTTGATTTAAATAGAATGATATATCGTGTAAATAAGCGATTCTTGAGGGGAGTTATAATCTCATTCATGGTTCGAATAGGCTTTATCTGCATCATCTAGCTGTATTAGGCTGTGATTTATTTTTATGATAGCTTTGAGTTTTGTTGTAGACTATAAAATAACGAAGCATATGTCAAGCTCTATATCTTAAAACGACAACCAGACAAAAAAACTCTGTCGGCCGCCCTACCACACGCAATACAGCCCTACCCTCCGCATGCGGGACTGCGCGCCGGAGCCTCAGCCCCCGGAAGAGGTATGCGATTTTAGCGGTTATGTTATTTGTAACCCTCCCGTAAAAAGTTGTTGATTTTTGTAAATAATCAAGTAGAATGGAGCACATGAGAGCACCACTTTGCACGCTTGTTGTCATGCCGCTGTTGATGGCGACTGCCGGTGCCCAGGCACCGCGCATGTCTGAGCATGTTCAGGTAGAAAAAGTTACGCTTGGTAAAGACCAGATTACCCGCAAGAGCATAGGTCATATTGAGGCCATTCGTTCGGTATCGGTGAAAGCCGCTGTGGAGGGGTACCTGAAGGAGCCTTGCTTCAAGGAAGGCTCCATCGTGCAGGAGGGTGACGTGCTTTTCCAGATAGACCCGGTGCGTTATCAGGCAGCCGTGCAACAAGCAGAAGCTGCAGTGGATGAGATAAACGCTCAGATTGTATATGCAGAGAAAAAGTACAAGCGAGTGAAGCGCCTGGTGGCATCGAAGGCCGTTTCCACCGAGGAGGCAGAAAGTTCTCTTGCGGAGCTGGAGCAACTGAAAGCCAGCCGAGCCGGAGCGTTGGCAGAGCTGACCAAGGCTCGCAAAGACCTCGAAGATTGCACAATTCGTGCAGAAATCACGGGGCGAATTGGCCGCGTAGAGTTCTCCAAGGGAAACTACATCACGCGTGGTGAATCCCTGGCCACCATTAAGCAGCTGGATCCCATCTATGCCCGCTTCCCGCTCAGCCAGTCCGATGTGAATGGCATCTTCCGTGGTCCCAAGGAAATCGGCAACGTGGCAGACATCCGCCTCAACACCGCTAATGGGCGCCGCTATCCGCATGCGGGTAAGGTCAGTATTGTGGACAATATGCTTACCTCCGGTACTGATACCTATACGCTGTGGGCAGAGTTCAGCAACAAGAACCACGTGCTCACGCCTCGTGGTATCGGGGCAATGTTCATCTCGCTCAATGATACACAGCAGGTCTGCATGGTGCCACTGACCGCCGTACACTATGATGCCGATGGTGCTTTCGTGTACACAGTAAGCGAAGGCGAAAACAAAGTGAGCCGTCAAGAGGTAATGGTGGGTGCCATTCAGGGACGCTTACAGACCATTTACACAGGGCTGGAAGAGGGGCAGACCATCATTACCGATGGTGCCCATAAAATCCGCGTGGGCGATGTCGTGATACCCGTTTATGCCCAGAGCGAGTCACCGATAGATGAAACAGGTAAACAAGTGGCAGAGGAAACGCCTGTAGAGGTGCAGCTTACGCCGGTTCAGATGGCTCAGGATACCACCGTTATCGAGTGCGAAGGTGCTCGCATCGAAGCGGTAAACCGAGTCAACCTTCGCCCGCTTGTTCAGGGCGTGCTGGGCGAACCGTGTTTCACGGAAGGCGATCGCGTTACAGAGGGCTCGATGCTCTTCACCATTGACCCGGTACGTTATCAAGCCGTGGTGGATGCCCGCAAGGCCGCTATTGCACAGCTGGATGTACGCATCAATGACGCCCAAAGAAAATACGAAACACGCCGTAACCTGACAGCCAGCGATGCCGCCAGTAAGGATGATTTGGAAAGCGCGCTCGCGATGGTGAATCAGCTGAAAGCTCAGAAGCGCAAGGCTGAAGCTGCTCTCATTATCGCAGAGGATGATCTTGCCCGTTGCTCCATAGAAGCCCCCATCAGCGGTCGAATCGGTCGTGTAAACTTCTCTCGCGGTAACTATATATCCGACGTTAAGCAGCCGCTGGCCACGCTGGTACAGCTCAGCCCCATATACGTACGATTCTCGCTGAGCGAGAACACAATTCTTTCCAACTTCGGCACCGATGATAAGGTGGCGACGGATGCAGATGTAACACTCGTAACAGCTAATGGTGAGACGTATAAAGAAAAAGGCCAGGTAGCTGTGTGCGACAACCTCATTCAGAATGTGACCGATACACAGAACTTCTGGGCCGTCTTCCAGAATGAAGACACCGAGCTGCGCCCTGGCGGCAACGTCTCCATCCGCATTACCCGCAAGCCGGATAAACTTGTACCCGCTGTTGCCGCTGAGGCAATCCTGACGGATACGAGCGGCCGCTACGTATATGCCATGCGCCACAACCGCGCTGTGCAGGTGCGCGTGCTGTGCGGCACGCCTGATGAGAACGGCCTTACGCCCATTTTTGCCGGTTTACAAGCCGGCGACCAATGCATCACATCGCCGCTTGCAGAAATGGAAGACGGCACACTCGTCACCCCTGCCGCTGATAAAGAAAACAAATAAGCTCTTACCCGTATGTTCTCAGAATTCTTTATTCGTCGCCCCAAATTCGCATTCGTTATTTCGATTGTGATGATGCTGGCCGGTCTGCTCTGTCTGACCAAGATGCCGGTATCTGAGTACCCCGAGGTATCGCCCCCCACCATTTCGGTGCGCATGACCTACGCCGGCGCCAGTGCGGAAGAGCTTGCCCAGGTTGTAGCTGCCCCGGTGGAGGAAAACCTCATCGGCATGGACGACTTGCTGTATTTCCATTCCTCGTGTACGAACGACGGCTCCTATTCGCTCACCCTCATCTTTGCCACGGGCACCAATGATGACATGGCCATGGTGAACGTGTCCAATGCCATTAAGCAGGTAGAAAGCCGCCTGCCCGAGGACATTAAGAAGATGGGCTACAACGTGCGCAAGCGCTCCAGCGACATGCTCTGCTTCCTGAACTTCATGTGCGATGAGAATAAGATGGATATTCTCCAGCTGACAAACTGGCTGCGCATGAACGTAAAAGACCCGCTCACTCAGGTGGATGGTGTATCGGTAGCGGACATTATGCACAGCCGCAACTACTCCATGCGTGTGTGGATGAATACCACCCGCATGAATGCGCTCAATATCACCCCCGCTGACGTCAGCAAGGCTATCTCCGAGCAGAATATCCAGGCCGCGGCCGGTTCCGTAGGCTCGCAGGATGAAGGCGCCTATGCCACTTACAAGGTAACTGCTACCGGCCGCCTCAAGACAGTCGAGGAGTTCGGCAACATCATCGTGAAGCGCGGCGAGGAAGGCCACGTGACCAAGCTGAAAGATATTGCCACTATCGAGCTGGGCGCAGAGAATAACTCCGGCTACAGCCGCCTGAACGGCAAGAACTCCGTGGGTATGATGGTGCAGCGTAATAATGACGCTAACGCCCTTGCTACTGTGGAAGCGCTGAAGGCTCGAATGAAGGAGATTGAGCCCATGCTGCCTGATGGCGTGACCTGGACCATGGGTTACGACCCCACCCAAGCTATTTCCGCCACGATGGAGGAAATTGCCGTAACTCTTGTACTGGCACTCTTCCTGGTGGTGCTCGTCACCTTCGTCTTCTTGCAGGATTGGCGCGCCACACTCATCCCGGCGCTGGCCATTCCTGTATCGTTGCTGGGCGCATTTGCCATCATGTACCCGCTGGGCTATTCCGTGAATGTGCTGACGATGTTCGGCCTCATTCTCGTCATCGGCTCGCTTGTGGACGATGCTATCGTGGTGGTAGAAAACGTGATGCGACTCATCCAGGAGGAAGGCCTCACGCCCCGCGAAGCAACCGTGAAGAGCATGAAGCAGATTACCGGTGCCATTATTGCTACCACGCTGGTGACACTGGCCGTGTACGTGCCGATTGCCTTCTACGGCGGCATGGTGGGCGTGATTTATACGCAGTTCTCCGTCACGATGTGTGTGGCTCTCTGCATCTCTACCTTCAATGCCCTCACCCTCTCCCCTGCACTCTGTGCGCTGATTCTGCGCCCGGCGGGCGTGAAGCAGAGCCGCCTGTCCTACTGGCTGTTCCGCCCCTTCAACTGGATTATGGAGAAGTGCCGCAGCATTTACCTGTGGGGTGCCGGTATTCTGGTGCGCAATGCCTGGCTCACGGTGCTGGCCTTGCTGGCCGTATTTGGTCTCAATTACGTCTACTACAGCGGTGCCCCGCAGTGGTGGAACGACATATTCCGTGCTGCGCCCGCTGCACCTGCTGCGCCTCAGGCAAAGGGCAAGCAAGCCGCCAGTCAGTTTGACCTGTTGAGCCTCATTGCTCCGGAAATGCTCAACAGCTCCTTCATTCCCACGGAGGATAAAGGCGCAGTATTCTGCATCGTGAACCTCGAAGGCTCTGCTACGGCTAAAAAGCGTACCGATAAAGTGATTCGCCAGATAGAAGACCGCATTAACAAGATTGATGGCATCTCCATGGTGACCTCCACCAGTGGTTTCAGCTTTGCCTCCGGCTCCGGCGAAGGTAACGGTATGGTGATTGTGATGCTCAAGCCTTGGTCGGAGCGCACCACGCCGGACCTGCACGCCTCCGCTATTGCCAACAAGATTAACGCCGCTTGTAAGGATATCCCCGAAGCCTCCGTTATGGCAACCACCCCGCCCTCTATTCAGGGCTTGGGTCTCTACGGCGGTGTATCCATGGTGCTGGAGGGGCGCGGCAACGCCACCCCGAAGGATTTGAGCGACATGGTGAAGGAAATCCGCACCCGCTTGCAGGCTCACAATGACCTCATTGCCATGGTGCGCTCCGAGTTCAATGCCGAGACGCCGCAGATTCGCCTGGAAATCAACCGCGAAAAAGCGCAGGCGCTTAACGTGGATGTAAAGAACATCTTCACCACACTCCAGAGCGTGATGGCCTCCTCCTACGTGAACGATTTCACGCTCAACGGCTTCAACTTTAAGGTGAAGATTCAGGGTGACGTGAAGGACCGCCGTACAGCCGACGATATTCTGAACCAGATGGTGCGTAACGAAAAGGGCGCCATGGTGCCGCTCTCTGCCGTGTGTACACTGTCCTACCGCCTGGGTCCGTCGAACTACGGCCGCTTCAATCAGTACATGAGTGCAGATGTGACCGTGATGCCCCAGGCAGGCATCGGCTCCGGCCAGGTGATGAAGCTCATTGAGGACACCATCGCTGAGATTAACAAGGAGGAGCGTGCGAAAGGGCTCGACCGCCAGTGGGCTGTGGAGTGGAAGGACCTCTCCTACCAGGAGCGCCAGAACACAGGCAAGCTCGGTCTGCTGATTGGCCTCGCCATGCTCTTCGCCTATCTCTTCCTCGTGGCTCAGTACGAGAGCTGGACCACGCCGGTACCGGTGATGCTCTCCGTGAGCGTGGCCACGCTGGGAGCTTTCATGGGCGCTCAGGTGTTCGGCCTGTCCGTATCCATCTACGTACAGCTGGGTATTCTGATGCTCATTGGTCTGTCCGCCAAGAACGCCATTCTCATGGTGGAGTTCAGCAAGGAGGACCACGCCGCCGGCAATACAGTGCAAACGGCTGCCATCAATGGTGCCAGCATGCGATTCCGCGCTGTGCTCATGACAGCTATTTCCTTCCTCTTCGGTGTGTTCCCGATGGTGGTAGCCACAGGCTCCGGTGCAGCCAGCCGTATCGAAATCGGTGTCACGACATTCTGCGGTATGTTGCTGGCTACGGTATTCGGTATCTTCATGGTGCCTGGCCTCTACTCCATCTTCGCTCGCATGCGCGATTGGACCGCCCGCACCATCGGTGTGGATAAGAAGAAGCCTTAAACTTATCCCGACACAGCCCGGGGGTCCTCCCGGGCTGTGTTGCACATGCTCCCTTACCTTATGAAAACTGCTGCCATTCCCCTTTGCCTGCTGCTGGGTACCATTTCTGCCCAGGCCTTGTACCTCGGGCCTCCCGCTGTCTACGAAAGCACCTCCGAACAGGCGGCGAATCTTGCCACGAGCAAGCAGAAACTGGTCAACTTGCAACGAGCCGCTCGTGAGTGCACCACCATGCGCTTGCAAGTGGTGCAGAGCAATCACGCCCGCTTGAGCCGCCCGGTTGATATACCGCTGACGGACTACGACCGCCAACAGCTGCGCCGTATCATTGCACGGATGAAAGCCGTGAAAGAAACCGGCTCTGCTCCTCCCGACCATGTGACTCGCCTGCAATTACTCAATGCCGCCGGCCGCGAGCTGGCACATGTGGATTTCCATGAGGTGGTGAGCGACACCATGGTGAGCTCGCAGGGCTATGCTACCGGCGCGCGCTTGAGCCTGGCTCCTGCCGAGGCAACAGCGTGGTATTGGCTGATGAAAGCAGACCAAAGCCGCACGATAGCCCGCCAGCCCATGCCGGCAAAATCCCGCCGCCGACTGACGGAGTACGAGCGCAATGTGGAGCGCGATTATCGCCATCGCCCTGACCCCGGTGCCGTTATCGTAACGTATGAGCCAGATGAATTACACCCGCTCCATCATCATCACCGCCACCATCGCCACCACCATGGCAAGCACGATAAGCACCACCACAAGCACCACGGCAAAACGGAGCATAAAGAACAGCAAAAGAAACCGTGATGCTCTGGCAAATAAAAAGCCCCGCATGTGTAGCGGGGCTTTTGCTTTGAATGATGTCACCGTGCGCAATCAGCGCAGCTTAATGGTGTAGCGGCCATTAGTCATCGGCAGCGCATTGGTGGCCTTCATGGTCTTTTTCTCGTGGCCAGCGCCCCAGGAGTCGGTGTAGAAAATCGTCTGCTCCTTCATATTGTACCCAATGATGAGGCGCATGTGGCCACCGCGAGCCTGCGGCAGAGCGGGAGTTTCGGGGTAAAGGCCAAGCGTGGTGCTCCATACAACTGGGCAACCATTATCGATGCTCTTCTTTACAGCGGTCAGCCACTTCTTCACCGCACTCTTCTTACCAGCACGCACTTCACGCAGCAGTGCCGGATCGGCGCTGCCCATGGGGTCATTATAGGCAGAAAGCGAGGGCTTATTCTTGCGGCCTGCCAGTTTGTTGTAGGCGGGGATAAGCTCGCTGAGGGTGTTGCTGTAGTTCTCCAGTACAGTAAACTTCACCGGGAACTTCTTGCAGATAGCGGACATTGCCTGCTCCATAGCCAGGTTGCTGGTGCCGCCATCAGCGGAGGAATCGCACAGGGCAGCCAGGGCGTGCTGGTCTACGCCATCCATGCCATAGAAAGCAAATACGCGAGCTAGCGTAGCCGGTACACAATAGCCCTTCTGCCCCTGGTCTACCATAGGCACGCCATCGAGCCACACATTGCCTTCCTCATCCTTCTGAATGCTGCCCTTAATCTCTTTGCGCGAGGCCTTATCCTTGGCGCCGCCCAGGGCGATAGCATCGGCATCCGGGCCAATATCAACACGGATGAACTCTGCCTCGAATGCATCGTCTCCGCCCTTCTTCTTGCGGCGTGCGGCAGCTTTCTTTCCCGGGCGTTTGCCGCTAAAGCCGGCATCCAGTCGTGCAGCACCACCATCCCAGCTCCATTCCCAGCTTTCAGCCTTCACGCCGGTCTTCTTTACATCGGCTTTCAGCTTCTTGGGCTCCACGCCTGCCATCTCACTGATAGACTCCATAGCAGCATCAAGCGTCTCGAAGTAGGTCTCCTGATCAGCAGGACCGTCATCGCCCTTGTTGTATACCATGACGCGCAGGGATTCCACACCCTCGTCACCCCAGTGCACCAGCACCTCACCGGCTTGCAGCTTGCCAAAGGTGAGAGCATTCGGAGCCATGCGCCAGGTCTTGTTGTCCACAGGCGAGTAGTTGGTGCCTACAAAGTACTTATTCTTGGTCTCGGCAACCGTGCCATTCCACAAATCACCACTGCTGATAGCCTTGGAGATGTCGCCGGCATAACACACTATGCTGCAAAGAGCAGCTGTCATCAATACGCTGATGGGCTTAATCATGCCCATATAGTATATATTTCTGAACTACCTTGCAAGCATAAAATCCCGGATTCTATTCAAATGTAGCGCTTTCTCATGCTTCGTGCATGGTTTTGAGCTGGACATAACTGAATGTGGCTGGTATAATGCCGTGCGTATGAATCCCCCCGCCATTGCAATCGACGGCCCCGCGGCCTCCGGCAAATCTACTGTTGCCAAGCTCATTGCTCGCGAGCTCGGCTATACGTTTATTAACACCGGTGCCATGTACCGTGCTGTGACTTGGTACGCGCTGCAGCAGGGTGTTTGCCCGGCTGACGCTGAGGCTGTGAAGGCATTGCTGCCCGGCATTCCTCTTTCCTTTGGCAAGGATGGAGCCAACTCCACCGTCATGTGCGAGGGCAAGGTGCTGAGCGGTGAGCTCACGGAGACGGCGGTGAATGACAATGTGTCCGCCGTGGCGGCGATTCCCGAGGTGCGAGCCCTGCTCGTTGAGAAGCAGCGCGAGTACAACCTCACCGAGCCCGTCGTGATGGAAGGCCGCGATATTGGTACCGTGGTATTCCCGAACACCCCCTTCAAATACTTCGTTACCGCTTCCGAGGAAGTGCGTGCCGCCCGCCGTGCAGCCCAGGGGCTTACAGATTCTATTGCAGAGCGTGACCGCAAGGACTCCGCCCGCGCCTGCGCCCCGCTGGTACAGGCCGAGGACGCCACGCTGGTGGACACATCGGAGCTAACCATCGAGCAGGTTGTAGCCAAGGTGGTAGCTGATATCAAGTCTAAAATCTGATAGAGAAAGGAGCACATCATATGAACCTTACTACAATGGACCCGGTTTACTTTTTCATCATCACGCTGGCACGTGCTGCGGCCAAGGCGTTTTTTGATGTAAAAGTATTAAATCACGACAAGCTGATTCAGGATGGCCCCTGCATCTATGTGGCGAACCACCAGAGCTTCCTCGACCCGCCCATGATTGGGCAGCTGTTCCGCGATGACATCAACTTCCTTGCGCGCAAGACGCTCATGGATCACCCCGTGATGAACTTTGCCCTCTCTCACCTCAATGTGATTCCGATTGACCAGGAGCGCCCTGACCCCGGTAGCATTCTGAAGGTAAATGCTTATTTTACAGGAAGCGGGGCAACTTCAATTGTTTATTTTAGAACCAGACTATTTGGACTTTTTAAAATAAATGTTTATTTAAATGATAGTGATACTCCGTATGATGCAAAAGATGTATATATAAGATATATTAATAGCAATAGTAAAGGGCGAATACTTAGATATAATAATGAATATTATTTTTATGTTGATGTTCCAACAAACCTTTATGATGAAGATGGTGATTTAATCTCAAAACCTGAAGACTATAGAATGTCAGTTCAAATTGCGCACCAAAAGTATAAAAAGTATAGAATAGAATTTGTACAAGAACAAATGGATTTTTCGGATGACGTTATAAGTGCATCTAGTGTAATGGATACTTT
>JAFOZZ010000141.1 GCA_017390945.1 Akkermansia sp. | reverse complement strand
TGCGCTCTCTGGAGACCGGCCGCTGGGGCTTCGGCTTTGATGCTAAGGACCCCAAGAACCCCACCCGCCAAGAGATTTCTGCCAAGCTTTCCGTGCCCAATGCAGACCGCATCTTCTGGATTCAGACAGCATTTGTCAACGGCTTTACGGCTGAAGAGATACACGACCTCACGCAGATTGACCCCTGGTTTATCGACCAACTGCAACAGCTTGCCGAGGCCGGCATGAAGCTGGCAGAGCTCGACCTGCTGGAGGCCAAGAAACTGGGCTTCTCTGACCGCCAGATTGCCCTTGCCCGCGGTTGCAGCGAGGACGACGTGCGCGCCGAGCGCAAGGCCAAGGGCATTGTGCCCACCTACCACTTGGTAGACACCTGTGGTGGCGAGTTCGTGGCACGCAACCCCTACTACTACTCCACCTACGGCCTGCGCAACGAGGCCCGCATCAGCGACCGCAAGAAGATTATGATTCTGGGCGGTGGCCCCAACCGCATCGGCCAGGGTATTGAGTTCGACTACTGCTGCGTGCATGCCTCTTTCGCCCTCAAAGAGTTGGGTTACGAGACCATCATGGTCAACTCCAACCCCGAGACCGTTTCTACAGACTACGATACCTCCGACAAGCTGTACTTCGAGCCGCTGACGCTGGAAGACGTGCTCAACATTTGCGATGTAGAGCAACCCTGCGGCGTTATCGTACAGTTCGGCGGCCAAACCCCGCTGAATTTGGCAGCAGCCCTTGCAGAGCGAGGTGTGCCCATCATCGGCACCAGCCCCCGCAGCATCGAGCTGGCAGAAGACCGCAAGTACTTCTCCGCCCTGTTGGACGAAATCGGCCTGCGCCAAGCAGAGGCCGGCACCGCCACCAATGAGGAGGAGGCCGTGGCCGTGGCCAAGCGCATCGGGTTCCCGGTGCTGGTTCGCCCCTCTTTCGTGCTGGGTGGCCGCGCCATGATGATTGTGTACGATGAGGCAGAGCTGCGCACCTACATGCGCGAGGCTGTGGATGCCTCCCCCGAGCGTCCCGTGCTGGTAGACCGCTTCTTGCAGAACGCGTTGGAGATTGACGTAGACGTGATTGCCGACGGCGAGACCAGCGTGGTGGGTGCCATTATGCAGCACGTAGAGCCCGCCGGTATTCACTCCGGTGACTCCGCCTGTATGATTCCGCCCAACAAGGTGAGCGATGCCATGCACGCAGAGATGATGCGCGCCGCCAAAGAGTTGGCCGCCA
Source organism: Akkermansia sp. (assembly GCA_017390945.1). GTDB lineage: Bacteria > Verrucomicrobiota > Verrucomicrobiia > Verrucomicrobiales > Akkermansiaceae > Akkermansia. The sequence goes on along the minus strand of JAFOZZ010000141.1, from coordinate 1,283 downwards.
AGCTCAATGTGAAGGGCCTCATGAATTGCCAGTTCGCCATTAAGGATGAACAACTTTATGTGATTGAGGTGAACCCCCGCGCCTCTCGCACGGTTCCCTTCGTCTCCAAGTCCATCGGCGTGCCGCTGGCCAAGCTGGCTGCCAAGGTGATGAGCGGCATGAAGCTTGCCGAGCTCGGCTTCACCAAAGAGGTGGTGCCCCCCTACTACACCATCAAAGAAGCCGTGTTCCCCTGGAACCGTTTCCCCGGCATTGACGTGGTGCTCGGGCCTGAGATGCACTCCACCGGTGAGGTCATGGGTATCGACATCGACCCCGACCTGGCCTACATGAAGAGCCAGATTTCCGCCTTCAACCCGCTGCCGGACAAGGGCTTGGTGTTCATCTCCGTCAACGACCGCGACAAAGAGCACGTGCTGCCCATTGCACAGGAAATCGCCGCCGCAGGTTTCGACATCTGCGCCACCAAGGGCACCATGATTTACCTGCTGCAAAACGGCATTGAGTGTGAGCGCGCCTACAAGGTGCTTGAGGGCCGCCGCCCCAACATTGTGGACCGCATCAAGAACGGCGATATCGTCTTCGTTATCAACACCCCGGGCTCTCACGATGCCCGTGAGGACGAAGTGGCTATCCGCGCCGCAACCGTCAATAACAAGGTCTCTTACGCTACAGACCTTTCTTCTGCCAAGGCTTGCTCCGCCGCCATCCTTCACAACATGAACAAGGTGGCCGGGGTACGTACCCTGCAAGAGTACCACGCCTCCAACTGAAGAACCACACCAACCATTTAACAAAACGGCACGCAGTTTTCACGCTGCGTGCCGTTTTGGTGTTAGTGGGGCTTACGCAATTATCTCCAATTTTAATTTATCGGGCAGATGGAGTATGCCTCGGCGAAGCCCGTAGGGCGAAGACGCGAGCCGTAGGCGAGCGGAATTTTGGAGCCCCGACTAGGGGCGATAAGAAGCTTAGCCGGTGGTACAGGGAGCCCGCGACAGCGGGCGAGCGGAACCACCGGTAGTGATACAAGTTGAATGGAACCCCGTTGAAAACGGCGGTGACAGAATAGCCGCCACAAAAGGAAATAGCGGGTGAATTATTCCGTTATTGATTTCGCTTTGTTAAACTTTTCGGTTGATAAATCGGAGTTTAGTGGGGTGTTATATGCGAACGAAAGTGAGCCGAATTTTTGAGCCCCGTGAGAGCGGGGCGATAGATTATTAGACCCGGGTGCAGCCGCGTCAGCGGCGGAACCCGGGGTAAGATGAAAATAAAATCGG
>JAFOZZ010000140.1 GCA_017390945.1 Akkermansia sp. | reverse complement strand
TACCGGAGTTCCTGCGCCCCATTAGAGAGCGTTACCACAAAGAAGCTCAGGCGTTCATCGATGAAAATCAGGAAATGAGCCGTGAGTTTGTCGCCATCAAAGATGAACTGATTGAGCACAACTTCCGCCTCCTGAGCCGTTACTACCACCTCCAGATTCAATACGTAAAACTGTGCATCGACACGTCAAAATCTCCCCACACGCTCATTGAATACGAAAAGAGCATCGAAAAGAACGTAACACGCCTGGCGCTTCAGATACTGAAAGAATGCATATGGTGCTCCGACAGCCGGTGGAATTGTATCAGTTCGGATATCACCAATGATGCTCTGCAACAAGAGATTAACGCACTCGGTGAAAGCCATATTTTTGAAACCAAGCCCATGCTTCACGACTATGTGGAGGAATATCTGGGAAAACAGGGGGTGAGCAATACTCACATGCTATACTATACAAGTGAAGCTGCGAACCTACTGCGTTCCTCTCGTTTATGTGACGTAGCTGATACTTTCGCCAGCTTGCATCACTTCGCCGGTTACTGCCCGCTGGCAGGCGGAGGCCACAGCAGCAAAGAAAACGCGACCAGCGCCGCTTCTCTGATTATTCAACAATTTGATACCTGGCGTGAACTCATACACAACGGTATTTGCAACAGACTCTTTGTGCCCAATGGTCTATCCTACTACGTGGGAGCTTCGTATACAGAAGACCTTACCTTCTTTTATGATAACCAGGAGGCTTTCCTAAGCACCGCTCTGCGCCTGACGCAATTCGAGACCGCCAATAAAGAAGCCAACCAACAGCCCCCGATAATCGAGCATCCCCAACAGATAGCCCACGAGAGCGCTACCCACGCCCCCAAACGTGAAATCAACTTTGAGCGAATTCTCCTGCTGACCACTCCCATCTGGGTGATTCTGGCACTTTTGATGGGCATATATGTTGGCCGCTTCATTCATGCTCGCGCGTAAATCCACCGCTTGCATACTGAATCGCTTTGGGCTTGCTATGCAGGGTGGTGCATGGTAGAATGGCGCGCGTGAAACACTGGCCGCTGTACCTGCCTGCACTCCTGCTTTTCTGCTCCTGCGATGACGAGCGGAAGGTACAGCCCTACACCGGTACAAGTGCCCATTGGCAGCAAAGCGAGGTTCCCATCTCGCTGCAATGCGCAGCGTGCCATGCCCAGGAGTTCGAGGATTGGGCCGGCAGTGACCACGCCTGGGCCTACCGTAAGGTGGATGCTACGCTGGATTCCGAGCCATTCCACGGCCAGCGACTGAACGCTCACGGCTCCGAACTGAGCTTCAATACCAACCGCAACGGCCAACTGCTGCTCAAGGACAGCGCCAGCAAGCGCGAATTCACGGTGCACTCCGTGCTGGGGCGCCGTCCGCTGGTGCAATACCTGGTACAAGGCGAGGATGGCGGCCTGCATACCCCCAGCGCCGCCTGGGATAGCAACCGCCGCGAGTGGTTCGATATGTTCGAGGCCGATGCGCGCCTGAGCCAGGAGGGCGCCGCTACCCGCCAGCTCGGCGACTGGGGACATTGGCTCGGCCGCGGCATGAACTGGAACTCCCAGTGCGCCTGGTGCCACACATCCCACTTCCGCAAGAATTATGATGCCGCCGCCGACCGCTACGCATCCACCTGGAAGGAGCCCGGCGTCAGTTGCATCCAGTGCCACAAGCTCAGCGACAAGCCCTCTGCCGATGGCTGCATGGTCGCTCCAGGCGACCGCAAACTCACCGCGCAGCAGATGCACGACAACTGCGCCACCTGCCACGCCCGCCGCGAGGAATTCGACGATACTTTCGTGGTAGGCGACAAGTTCGATGACCACTTCCGCCTGGAGCTGCCGCTCATTCAGGGCATCTTCTGGCCCAATGGCATGCAGCGCGATGAAGACTACTGCGAGACCGGCCTGCGCCTCAGCCGCATGGGCAAAGCGGGCGTGACCTGCCTGGACTGCCATGACCCTCACACCGCCCAGCTCAAGCTCGCGCAGGAGGACAACGCCCTGTGCATGCGCTGCCACGCCACCGGCACAGTGGTAGGTACCACCGCCAGCCCCATCATCGACCCATCCACTCACAGCCCCTGCCCTCAGAACACCAAGGGAGCCCGCTGTGTGGAGTGCCACATGCCGGAGAGCCCCTACATGGCACGCGATCCGCGCCGTGATCACTCCTTCAACTCGCCGGATGCGGAGCTGAGCACCGAGCTCGGCACGCCCAACGCCTGCACCATGTGCCACCGCGACAAGGATAATGCCTGGGCCGCTGCTGCCATAGCCAAGGCCTACCCGGAGCAGAAAAACGCCCGCTACCGCGCCCGCACCCGCGCTGTGCACCACGCTATGGCCGGCAAGGGCAATACAGAGGAGCTCCTGGCTGCACTGTCTGCGGAAGACGTTCCCGGCTGGCGTGCCGCTCTGCTGGAGCTCCTGGCACGCCAGGAGCCAACCGACGCCATACTGCAAGCCGCCCGCGCCGATGCCAAGCATGAAAATGCCATGGTGCGAGCCGCAGCAGCACGAGTACTGGGAGCAGAAGCAGAGAGCATGATTCACGACCCCGTCAAGCTCGTGCGCCGCGCTGCCGCCTGGCCCATCATTGACCGTCTGATTGCGAATCCACAAGCTGCTAAGGCTGTGGCTGAAATGGAATCCATTGCCCAGCACCAGGCAGACCAGCCTACCGGTGCCATGCAGCTGGCCGTGCTGGCTGAGGCCCGCGGCGACCACACACAGGCTGAGGCGCAGTACAAACGCGCCATTCAGCTCGACCCCGCCGCTTACGTAGCCTACATGGATTACGCGGTTTTCCTTGCACGCCGCAACCGCCCCTTGGATGCCCTGCAACAAATGCTGCACTGCACACGTGTAGCTCCGGATAACGCTGAGGCATTCTACCGCCTGGGGCTCATCCTCGCCGAGGTTCAGCAATACTCCTACGCCTTGAGCGCCTTCGACAAAGCTCTGCAACTCACCCCCACATTCCACCGCGCTCGTCAGAACAAAATCCTGCTGCTCCAGCACATGGGGCGCACCGACGAAGCCCAGAAAGAAACGCAGCTGCTGCACGCCCTGCAAAATCCCCCCACCCCCACGCATCCATGAACTTCGACGCCCAAACCACCATCCTCATCGTTCTTGCGGTCATCCTGCTCTTCATCGTCATCTTCTCCCTGCTCAAGGGCGTGATACGCATGATTCTGCTGGCCATGGCCATCATCGGCGGTATTGGCGTATGGCTGTTCCTGCAAAACAAAGGCTTCACACTGCTGGCACTGGTGACGGATTCTCCCCGCCCCTGGATGGTACAGGTAGCTGCCTGGGGGCTCGGGCTCTTCACCTTTGCTGTATTCTTCCACGGCATGAATTGGTTCTCGCACCTCTTCTCCTGGCGCCGTGGCGGTGCCAGCCCCGGCGGCATCATCACCACTGTGCTCATGAGCGCCGTGATGCTCTGGGTAGGCTCAGTGGCTATCTCCTACTACGGCAACATTGCCCGAGTCTCCTACTACTGCGACCTGGCAGCCGCTCATGCTAAGGGCGAAAGCGACCCCGCCATGCCGTGGTTCACCCAGGCAAAAAATGCCCTTCGCAAGGCCGAGGCTACCGCCTGGCTGCGCCACATCGACCCGCTGGATTCCGCCGCCCAGGCCAACCTGGCATGCCTGGTGGCATACGGCTGCTCACTGTCGGAGCCGGAGTTCACACAGTTCTACAATCAACGCCTCGCCCATTGCGGCGTGCCGCATGCCTCCCGCTTCCTGGAGCTCTTCCGCGACCCCGGTCTGCGCACGCTCGTACAGGAGAGCCGCTACGTCACGCTGCTGGAGAATGAGCGTCTCAACGCTTTCCTCCAGCTCGGCAACTCCGCCGAGATATTGGAGAAAATCATTTGAATCTACAAAGTGAAGAGTCCGGCGTCTTCGCCGCCGTGAACTTAACTCATTGGACTTTGCTCTTCCGGCAGTTTTTTATTTATCGACGGGGCAAAGGCACACAATTCGCGCAACTGTTTTCAAAAGTACGCCATACAGGCTTTGGCGCTTGAATTCAACGAAAAAAACGCGTATAATCGCGTGCGCGATGCAGATAACAAAAGACGAGAATACAGAGAAGGTAACTCAGCAACAGAACGGATGGGGTGAAGGTGCTCGCTTTCTGCTCATAGCGGCCTGTGCCATGATAGTGCTGTTTGGCATGCGCGAGGCACGCCCGCTGCTGGTGCCTATCGTTATGGCTATCTTCCTGGCGGTTATCAGTTATTCTGTTACGGATATCCTGCGCCGTTACCTGCGTTTTCCTCACTGGCTGGCAGTTCTCAGTACGGTTGTGGCGGATGCCGGCATCATCTACGCCGCCGGTTCGCTCATTAAGTACCTCGCAGCCGACATGAAAGCCACGCTGGAGGGAGATTTCATGGTGAAGATGGAGGACAAGTACCAAGCCATCATGCAATTCCTGCAAGATTGGGGCTATGGAGCAGAGGCCCAGCAGTTCATCCACAATCCACAGGAATACATCAATCCCAAAGTGATTCTCTCCATATCGCAAACACTGGGCAGTGAGGTGATTTCCCTCACCTCTGTTACCACGCTGGTACTGGTGCTTATGACCTTCCTGCTGGGCGAAGCTCCGCTGTTCATGAAAAACTTCCGTCGCCTGCCCAATAGCATGCAGGGGAAGGACAAAGTGGTGAATGCGCTCAGGGGCATCCAGCGCTACCTCTTCATTAAGACTGTTGCCAGCGCCTGCACTGGCCTACTGGCTTGGTGGCTCTGCAGCTGGCAGGAGGTTCCCTTCGCTTTTCTGTGGGGACTGGTTGCCTTCCTGCTGAACTACATTCCCACCATCGGTTCCATCGTAGCTGCGATACCGCCCATTCTTCTGGGCTGGATTCTGGGCGATTTCAGCACCGGTCTTATTGTGGCCATTGGCTACATCATCATCAACTTTATGATAGGCAACGGCATCGAGCCGCTCTTCCTGGGCAAGCAATTCGGTATTGCCACCTCCGTGGTGCTGCTTTCCGTGATGCTGTGGGGCTGGGTATGGGGGCCGTGCGGCATGCTGCTCGCCGTGCCGATTTCCGTGATGCTGAAGCTCGCGCTGGAAAACTCGCGCGACCTCGCATGGGTGGCCGCCATCATCGATGACAACACGACGCCATCCGCAGAAGATATCAAAAATAATAAATAAACAACACAACATCAACACTATTATGCATTCATTCGCATACAACAACGGCACGCTGTGCTGCGAGGGCGTCAACCTCGCCGACATCGCCGCCGCCGTTGGTACACCCACCTTCGTGTACAGCCGTAAGACCATCATGGACGACCTGGCTGAGCTGAAGCGCGAGCTCGCTCCGCTGGATGCTCACGTGGCTTACGCCGTGAAAGCCTGCTCCAACAAGGCTATCCTCAACCTCATGGCTCAGCAGGGCGTCGGGTTCGATATCGTTTCCGGCGGCGAGCTCTGGCGCGTGGTCAATGCCGGTGGCGACCCCACCCTGTGCACCTACGCCGGTGTAGGCAAAACCGAGGCCGAAATACGCTATGCGCTTTCCCTGAACATCTACTGCTTCAACTGTGAGAGCGAGAATGAGCTGCGCGAAATCAACCGCATCGCCGGTGAAATGGGCGTAAAAGCCCCCATAGCAGTTCGTGTGAACCCGAATGTGGAGGCAAACACCCACAAATACATCACCACCGGCACCAAGGAAAACAAGTTCGGTGTGGACTTCGACCGCATCGAGGAGCTCTATGCTACCATCGCCGCCGAAATGCCCAACCTTTACATCCGCGGCTTGCAGATGCACATCGGCTCCCAGCTCACCCAGGTGGAGCCCTTTGTGAAAGCCGTGACAAAGGTCGCCCCCCTTGTGGCTAAGTTTAAGGAGCTCTACAACATCGAGTTCTGGAGCATCGGAGGTGGTATCGGCATCATTTACGACGGCTGCCTGGCCTCCGGCAAGGAGGAGTGGTGGGCTGCCCACCCGGAGCAAATCACCTTCAAGAGCTACGCCCAGGCACTCATTCCCCTGCTGCAGCCGCTCGGCCTCAAGATTCTGCTGGAGCCCGGCCGCCGCCTGGTAGGCAATGCCGCCTGTATGCTGACCACCTGCCTGTACGAGAAGAAAGGCGAAGCCAAGACCTTCAAGATGATTGATGCCGGCATGAACGACATCATCCGCCCCGCCCTGTACGAAGGCTACCACGAAATCTGGCCCGTGAAGGAGCACAGCGGCGACACCATCGTGGCCGATATCGTAGGCCCCATCTGCGAGAGCGGCGACTTCCAGGCTCAGAACCGCGAGATTGCTGACGTGAAGCCCGGTGAAGTGCTGGCCGAGATGAGCGCCGGTGCCTACGGCTTCAGCATGGCCAGCACCTACAACTCGCGCCCGTTGGCTGCCGAGGTACTGGTGGACGGCGACAACTGGCACATCATCCGCCGCCGCCAGACACTGGAGCAGATTGTGGAGGACGAGTGCCTGCCCGAGTAAACAAGCGCCATGATTACACTCACCAATCTGACGGCAGGTCCCGAAATCGGGGCTAACTGCTACCTGCTCGATATGGAGGGCTCCCGCATCGTGCTCGATTGCGGCATGCACCCCAAGCAGGATGGCAATGCAGCCAAGCCAAACTTCTCGCTCATCGGTGCGGCGGATCCGGATGCTATCTTCATCACCCACTCCCACCTGGATCACATCGGCACCCTGCCCGTATTCCAGGACGAATACCCGCGCGCCGAGGTTATCATGACTGTCGGCACAGCGGAAGTGGGCGATGCCATGCTGCACAACTCCGTGAACGTGATGACCGCCAAGCGCATGGGCGAGGGTATCATCGAGTATCCCTTCTTCACGCACGGCGAGCTACAGCGCCACGTGAATGCCTGGGTTACCCGCCCCTACAATGAGCCCTTCCGTACCGGCAACAACGGCACGGTGCTCGCCACCTTGCACGATGCCGGTCACATTCTCGGCTCCTGCGGCGTGATGCTGGAGGGACAGAGCGGTACCACCGTATTCTATACAGGCGATGTACAGTTTGACAACCAAACCATCATCGGCGGCGCAGACTTCCCGCAGAGCGGCGTGGACGTCCTCATCATGGAGTGCACTCACGGCCTCACCGACCGCGACCCGTCCTACACCCGCGAAAAGGAAATGCAGCGCTTTGCCCGCACTATCCGCGAGGTGCTGGAAGGCGGCGGCGCTGTACTCATCCCCGTATTTGCTCTCGGCAAGAGCCAGGAGCTCCTCTGCGAGATTGGCCGATTTAAGCGCCAGGGGCTTATACCGGATGTACCTGTCTACTTCGGTGGACTGAGCTCCAAGATTACTCAGGTTTACGACCGCCTGTGCGACAGCACCCCACGCCTCAAGCCCGGCTACCGCATCAAGGAAGATGTCGAGACCCACGGCCTGCCCAAGCAGGACAAAGGCCCCCTTGTCGCCACCCCCGGTAACATCTACCTCGTTTCCAGCGGCATGATGAGCGAGCACACAGTCTCCTACAAAATGGCCGCACAGGTACTGCCGCACAAGAACGATGCCATTCTCTTTGTGGGCTACAGCGACCCCGAATCCCCCGCAGGGCGTATCAAGGCCACCCAGCCCGGCGAAAACGTGAAGCTCAACGGTAAAGGCCAGGCTTACCCCCTGCTTTGCCGCACCGAGTGCTTCGACTTCTCCGGGCACGCCACACGCGCCGCACTGGTGGACTACGCCTGCCGCTTGCGTCCGCACACAGTGGTACTCGTGCACGGTGACGAGGAAGCTATGGCCAGCATGCAAGCCACTCTTACCGAGGCTCTGCCCGACAGCCGC
>JAFOZZ010000139.1 GCA_017390945.1 Akkermansia sp. | reverse complement strand
TCCACACGCTGCTGCAAATGTTGCTAAATCTCTTCGCCCAATTTGAACTACCTCACCATTTTTTCTGGCTAACAGCATTTGGAGTGCTTGTTGTTGTTCTTCTGCTGCATTGAACATACGCTTATTAAGCATTTCTCCATCAAAGAATCGACTTTCGTAATTGCGACGCTCAACTAAATAGTCCGTCTTTAAATAATTTTCAAAGTCTTCTATTGTGTCTGAAGTTAGCGCAAAAGAGCTCACATTTATTAAAAAAATACATATAAAAAAAACGATATAGCGACACATAATTCTAATGGGAATAAGCTGGCTCCCTTTTTCTGACAGCAAAAAGTCCTTTTTAAGCCACCATCGCGGGAGCGCAGTTTATTAATAACATTTTAGCGTGTGCTTTTCAATCCAAAAAAACACATAAATGAAAAAGATGGTCCATACACGGTGTGTTGGATGTGCTAAAAATCACAGTCATAAAAAGGCTAAGAACAAAAGGCGTAATTATGCGGGATTTGAATGTCCATGTTGTCCCAAGATACACTAACCATGCTAACAAAGAAAAATTGGCTAACTTGTCGTTTTTATACTGCTCATGCGAGCATGCTTCAGAAAGAATCTTGCTTGATGGAGATGGAGAACTTTGCCTGTGAGGCGCGGGGAGTTGCGCGATGAAAGGGCGAGGACGGGATGCCGAAGAGCTCGGAGAGAACGCGAGCGAGTTCTTTGCGTGCCGTATTGAGGCGTGTGCGTGCTGCTGTGCTGGTGGGGGAGAGCAGCAGGCCATCGCCGGCGGCATAGCGGCGCAGCAACAGCCAGAGCGCGGTGGGAGCCCGGTGACTGAATAGCTTGGGATGCAGGCTGCGCAGGGGGAGAGGTCCCATCGCTTTGAGGCGAGCGCCACTGGGTGCGCGGTAGGTGGCGGCGAGGCGGTCAGCCGAAATATCGGCATGGGGAGCGGGCGCAGAGTCGCAGGTAAAGATATCGATATGCAACTGTTCCCAACTGCAATGCGGTGGCGGCGGAAAGCCCAGGGATGAGGAACTGGTGTGAGGGGCATGACGGAATGCGGCGAGTGGAGCGGGGTGGGAGAGCATATCCTGAACCATGGCGCATAGCGGATAGCCGAGCTCTCGCTGCACGGTTGCCAGGTGTGTGTGGATTGCAAGGGGGCTGATTGTAAGAAAGGCGAAGCTGGCTCCGAAATGGCTGTGTGATTTGCGCAGGTGCTCTGCAAGCTCAGCTGGCTGGAAACTGAGGGAGAGCAATATGGGTAGCCCCTGTGTCGGCAAGAGATAGAGCAGCGGCGCCCCGAATGGCTGTGGCTCACCCGTTATCCCCAACAACGAGGCTATGTACCTTGCCAGGCTCTGTGGTTGGAGCGTGTGCAGCACGAAATCCGCTGCACAGAGCTGCGGTGGGCTGAACTGCTGGAGTGTGTGGGAATCGAGAAGGCAGGGAGGCTCCACAGAAAGTACTTGCAGGGTGCGCCCATCGTCATTCACCACTTGCTGGGCGTAAGCGCCGCTGTGATCGAAGCGCAGGATGGGGTGTAGCAGGGGAATGCCCGCGTACTGCCACTGCAACGCGGGGTGGCAGAAGCCGCTGCTGAGTAGAAGCTGCAAAGCAGGGAGGAGAGAGGGGGAATTAGTCGTTTTCATCATGTTCCGCGGCGATGAGAATGGCCCCCTCGCTGTCCTCCTGCCGGGCGGTGGCAAGTGGTTGCCCCTGGGCATCCAGCCCAAAGAACGAGAAAAGGGAGGCGTGAGGTGCAGGTTTGTGGCGGTAACGGCGCGAGGGCAGAGCCTGTGGCGGTGGCAGTGATGTGGGATGAGGCGAACATTGCTGCTCAAGTGTAGCCCTGAGCTCTGCCAATGGAATTTCGCGGCGAGCAAGGCCGATTTTCTCCACCCAGCGGCGCAGTCCCAGCACCTGCACGCCCGGGTAGCAATGGATACGATTGGCGGTGATGTTTATGGTGGCGTGGTAAAAGTGCTGCTCTCGTGTAGAGTAAAAGATAAAACGCAAGGTAATCAAGCTGACGCGTTCCTGTGGAGCGATGGCCGATTCACCGGGGGCGAGGAGTTTTGCCAGGCATCCCTCCTCGCGGATGCGGCGGGCGCCTTGTGCAGATTGTCCGCTGTGGGTGAGGTGCAGAGCTCTCAGTTCGATACAGTGAAGCTCCGGGTTGTCGGGGAGCAGGGGCTCGTGATTAAGGATGGTGGCAAACAATTGCTCGCGGGTGCCTCGCGCAAGGTCCGGTACATACGGTGCTACCCGTTGCCAGTAGCCCGGTGCGCCGAAGAAAAGCCGGGAGAAGGCGTCGAGATATAGCTCTACCACCTGAGCTCGCGCCGTGTGCATGCAGATAACAAGATAGCCGGTGGAGGGGTTGAAAATCGCGTGATCGTATTCTACGGGGTGCAGATGGTAAGATGTGCGTGTGCGTGTGTTGGCTATTTGCTCGCCGCGTTTTCCCTTGCCGGGGCGTACGATGTCGATGTGCCAGAGGTAGTTTTGCACCTCGAGGCGGATTTCGCAGAAGTGTGCCCCGAATACTGTAGTAAATGTTGCGCTAAGCGCCTGTCGTGTTTCTTGTAATTGTTCGGAGGTGGGAAGTTGTGGAGGTATCTTCAATAATTGTCCATAGTTGGGCGCGTAGTGCAGGTGCGGTGAATCGGGACGCTGGGTATGTAGTTGCAGGGCTTTGAGGTGCAGGTCGGTGCTGCCGGTGTGTAGGTAGAGGGCGCAGGTGAAATCCTGCGCAGAGTTGCTGCCGCGACGCAGGTGTGCCAGCTCAGGTGGCCTCAGCGATTCCAGGACTTCGGCCGTGTATTCATCGGAAGAGGCCTCGAGCCTGTACAGTTGCAGCAGTAGGTGCGCCGATGAGCTATCCTCCGGGTTCAACGAACCGAGGAAACTTGCCAGGTCATCTGCCGTAAGGGACGTTGATGCCAGCGCTGCTTGATGACATGAGCTGGCTAATGTGGTGCATATATGCTTTGCAAGTTGTCTGCGCGTGGCGGGAGACAACGCATGAAGAAACGCACGAAAACGCATGGTACTATGGGGAGGCATGAGAGAGCTGTTTGGCTATTCTTCTATTTACTATTAACCGGTAGAAAAATCAATCAAAAAAATGGAAATCCGTAGCAAAACAGAAAATGAGACAGATAATGAAAATTCTGGTGCTCATTTTGAGCGATTTTTGCAGTAATCTATCAGGTACGTATGATAGCCCGTACCTGTAAACAAGATGAATAGACTGAAATACAATATAAAAATCGACTCAGCGGCTATGGTGGTAACTATCTTCTCGAGAAGAGGCGGATACCGTATGCTGTTTCCGGGATTAGGGGGCAATGCCCATGGGAGCAAATGGAAAGGAGGTCGACATGCTGCCTTCTCCTGAATGCCTGAGATTGGAAGATGCCGCTGACCAGCTGCTGGCTGAGGGAATTGAACTGAGCGTGTCGGAACTGGTGATGTGGTTGCGGCAACAGGGGCTGCTGGTACAGCGGGAGGGTACACAGATGCCGGTGGCCTCGCTGGTTGGGCGTCAAATGGGGTGGATGACTGAGAGAGAACGTATTGTGAGTATTGATGGCGGCGAAACCCTACTTCAATACAGCCCTCTGATAACCCCGCGAGGATGGGCGTTTATTTATTCCCACTTGCGCTACTATGCTACAACTCGAACGAAAGGGAGGCTGTGATGAAAATATGTGAAATCATGAAGGATATCGTGTACTGGCAGCGCTTACTGCGTATGGGCGGCTATTATTCCGACTCTATAGATGGGATACGTGGCCCACTGACAGTAGCTGCTGAGGAGCGATGGCAGGCGGATGCCAGCGCTATTGCTGAAGAAGTGGGGCGGTTTGATTCCCGCTCTGAGGATGCGATTGCGACGTTGTTACCCGTTACGCAGCGCGTGGCTCGCCGTTGGCTGAAGCTGGCCGTGCCGCTTGCTCAGTCTGCTGGGTTGGAGGTGAAAATTATCTGTGGTACGCGTAGCTATGCTGAGCAAAACCGCTTGTTTGCTAAAACTCCCCGTGTAACCCGGGCTCGCGGCGGCCAGAGTATGCATAATTTCGGCCTCGCGTTTGATTTCGGCCTTTTCCGGGGGAGGGCGTATCTGGAGGATAGTGCTCAGTACGTCAGGCTGGGGCGGCTGTGTCTTCAAATGCCGGAGGTGACATGGGGCGGTAGTTGGAAATCGTTGGTCGATACTCCGCATATTCAGCTGAATCTGTATGCCGGAACATCAGCCGCCCGAACCGCATTCGAACAATAAACACTTGAAGAATAGAAAGGAGACAACAATATGATGAATCAAATTCTGACCGGTAGCATTGTGCTTGCTAATGCTTTGGCTGTGGTAAGCGCTGCTGTGTCTGAGCTTAACCCTATTTTGGAATATGTGCAAAATGGCGCTTCCGTAGCGGCTATTATGGCTATTTTCCTGTGGCGGGAGATGAAGCGCTGTGAGCGCTACGAGAAGCTCTATGATGAAGAGCGCCGTCTGCGCCTGGAGGCCGAAAGCCGTAATGCTGCAAATAAAACCTCGCAGAAGGGGGAGTGATGCCGCGAGCTATCGAGTAGAGGGCATCAGCCCTCTGCTCGAATACCTGCAATCTCAGTTTGCCATTATGGCAAAAATGTATACAAAAGTGGGATATTTGTATACATTGTCCTGGCTATTGCAAGTAAAAAGCAGCGAACCGGGTGGGTTCGCTGCTGAGAAAATGATGCGGTGGGAAGGGGCGCTTGCGTCAGATGCGGGTGGCCTTCTTGCGGCTGTAGTCGAGCAGGGCAAGCTGCTTGGCGAGCTGGGCGGCGAGGTAGGTCTGCTCCTCGCGGGAGAGGACTGAGTCGCTGTTGCGCAGGGCTGCCTGAGCACGCTCGATGGCTGCCTGTACGGCGGAGGGATCAATTTCGCCCGGCTTCAGGGCGGTATCCGTCACCAGCAGCACGTTTTCCTTGTCCACCTGCAGGAAGCCACCGCCCACGAAGAGGCTCTCCGGGCTACCGCCTTCGGGGCGGTAGGTGAGCTCGCCATTGGCCACGGCGGCGATGAGATCGGCGTGGCCGGGCAGAATCTCCATCTCACCCTCAACTGCTGGCAGCTGAATGGTGGTGACATCCGCCTGGAGGGCGGTGCGCATGGGGGTGATGATCTGGAAGTGCAGGGGCATGGTGTTTATGCTTTCTCTACGGTGTCAATGCCACCCTTCATGTAGAAGTTACCCTCGGGCACGTTGTCCCACTTGCCATCCAGAATCTCGCCGAAGCCGCGTACGGTCTCGGCCACGGGTACGTACTGACCCTTGATGCCGGTGAACACCTCAGCCACGCTGAAGGGCTGGGAGAGGAAACGCTGAATCTTACGGGCGCGGCTCACAGTGAGCTTGTCGGCCTCGGAGAGCTCGTCCATACCGAGAATGGCAATCATGTCCTGCAGGTCCTTGTAGCGCTGGAGGGTCTGCTGTACGCCACGGGCTACGCGGTAGTGCTCCTCGCCCACCAGCTCGGGTGCCAGTGCCTTGGAGGTGGAGGCCAGGGGGTCCACAGCGGGGTAGATACCCTGAGCGGCCAGAGCACGCTCGAGCACCACGGTGGAGTCCAGGTGGGAGAAGGTGGTGGCGGGGGCCGGGTCGGTCAAGTCGTCAGCGGGCACGTATACGGCCTGCATGGAGGTGATGGAGCCCTTCTTGGTGGAGGTGATTCGCTCCTGAAGGCCTGCCATTTCCTCGGCGAGGTTGGGCTGGTCATTCAACGATGTCCTTCTCGTTTGCGCCGTCAAATACAGGGGTAATGATCTTGTAGCCAAGCTTTCTGGCCGCAAAACCGAGGTGAACCTCC
>JAFOZZ010000138.1 GCA_017390945.1 Akkermansia sp. | reverse complement strand
TGGGAGAGGTGGGAAGTGGCAATGCACTTCCCCCTCTCCCAAGTCCTGCTACTGCATTGCCCAATTTTGGGCAATGCCTAACTACAAAATCGATTTTTTACAAAAAATCAGATTTTGCTCAAATTATAATTGACTTCGTACTTCTCAATGGTGGCAGCGGTCGCAGCTGACGGAGTGGTTGAGGCGGCGGTGGCAGTCCAGGCAGGAGCGCATGGTGTGCGGGGGCTGGGCGTCGGTGGTGGTGGGGTGGCACTGTTCGCAGGTGATGCCTGCTGCGGCGTGCTGGCCGTGGTGAAAATGGACGTTGGTGGGCAGGGGGGATTTGAGCACCCATTTGATGGGTTCGCCGGTGTAGGCGGGGTGGTCGGGATTGGCCGCTGCATGCAGGGGGAGTAGTTGCGGGGAGTTTGTGAGGATGTGGCGGTGACAATCCAGGCAGGTGCTGGCCGCTGGCATGCCCGCTGTGGCTGCGCGAGTGGCAGTAGTGTGGCAGGAGCGGCAATCCATGCCGGTTTTATGCGGCAAGATGTGGGTATGGTGCGGGAAGAAAATCGGCTGCACAGGGTCATGCGGGCGCGTGCTGTATGCGTTCCAGTACGTGAGGCCGATACCTGCCAGCAGGGCGATAAGGAGCCCCCACACAATCGCCGGGGCGATGTGTGGGGGCTGCGGGTTGCTGCGGATTTCTGAGTTCAAAATCAGCAGTTCAACGGGTTATTTTTTGGTGATGGTAATCTGGCCGTAGGAATCGCGCTTCTGTCCCATGTTAAAGGTGACGAAGAGCTTGGGGTTCTTAACGGTCGAGGGAACGGTGAGCGTGTAAATATGGCCGTTCTTCTTGATGCCGGAGAAGCCGTTGTGGCGGTCTTCGGCCACCTTCTTCTTGCCGTCGTAGAGCTCCACGGCAGTGATCAGCAGAGCGTCCGAGCCCTTCTTGTAGGTGAAGGTAATCTCGTAGGTGCCGGCGGCTGTCATGGGGATGGCGCCACCCACTTCCTGCGGGGTGTTGTCGGTGGGCAATACGGAGGGGCTCCAGCCCTCGATGAGATTGAGCTCGCTTACCCACATGCGCTCAGCATCGACTGCGGACTTACCCAGCAGACTGTTCGGGTCGAGCGATTTGAGCTTGGCAATCATCTGCTTCAGCTCGGCTTTACGAGCCATGCCACCGTGGCGGCGCAGCAGGCCGATGCAGATGCAGCATGCTTGCTGCTTGTTCTCGGTGGTGAGCAGCGGGTTGTCGATGAGTTTCTTCATCTTGGCCAGGTCGGCTTCCCAGTCCTTGGTGGATGCGGTGCCGATGGCCGTATCGAAGAGGTTGAGCGTCGCTATTTGGTACAGGCCGGTCTTGTCCTCCGGGTCGAGCTGCTTAAGGGTGTTAGCCACATTGTTGGGGCGGTTAATACCGGGAATCGAAGCCGCCTGACCGATGAGGCGGGCTTTTTCGATGCCCTGAGCACCCTCTGCCTGAGCCAGTAGTTTAGCCTGTTTGCGGGCAGCAGTCATGGCGGTGGCTACTTTCTCAGCTACGGCGGTGGGGTTGTTGCGCTCGGCGTAGGGGATGAGGATATCCTTCAGGCGGCGGCAGTCCTTATCGTAGAGGATAATGGCGGGGTAGACGTTCGGGAAGGAAAGATCCATCTTGCCGAAGCGCTTTTTGTTGGCCTCGTGCTCCTCCTTGGGAGTGACGTTGGGAACATCCATTGTCATCACTACGGCGTTGCCCAGAGCCTTGCTCACGACGGGGTCTGCCATCATGCGCTCGGCTGTTTTCTTGCTGTATTTGTCCCAGTCGCGGGCGTACATGACGATGGCGTAGCCGTCATCCGTTACCAGCGTCTGAGCCTGTTCTATGTTCTCGGCTTTCTGGTAGGCTGTTGCAGTGAGCGGAGCCAGAGCCAGCGAGAGGGTGAGGAAGCTGTTAATAACTTTCATTGCTGTGTAATGGGTTATGGGTTAGGCTGCCTGATTGCCGTAGATGTAGATGCCGTTGAGGTGGAAGAACTCGGGGCCACCGGGGCGAAGGATGCGGACGTACTTGGCAACGGGGAGCTTGCTGCCGAGGTCAACGCGGATAACGCGCTGCTTGCAGGGGCCAAGCTGCTCTACGTCGGTCCAGTCCTTGCCGTTTTCGGAGACCTGAATCTTCATATTGTTGAGGCGGTGCATGTTACCGGGGCTGGCGACAATGACCAGGCCGGTGACGTATACCTGGCGGGGAAGCTGGACGGCGACGAAGGCGTCCTTATCCTTGCCGGTGTGGAAAGTACCACCGGTGGGGGACAGCAGGGCTGCGTGCTCGTGCGGTTTGTCCCAGTTAGAGGTGGAGCTCATCCATACCAGGCCACCCTCGGAAGCGAGCTTGCCGGGGAAGGGCTCAATCTTGGGCATGTTGATGCCATCGTTCTTGTGCCCCATTTCGGCAATCATCTTGCCCATGGATTGGAAGGCGGCGATGTCCTGGCTCTTCTCAGCTGACAGAATGGCGGGGGAGAGCAGTTTGATGCGTTCCTCAGAGCTCATGCTGGCGTTAGAACCGATGGCTTTGACCATAGCCTGCACCAAGCGGGAGTTGCCTTCCTTGTCCATTTTCTTACCGAGGTTGTTACCCCAATTCATGACAGCGGGTGCATACTTCGTGTTGCCGATGGTGTGGGACAGAACGTCGGTGTAGTAGGCGCAGATTTCATCGGTGTTCTTGTCGATGCCCATGGCTGCTAACTGGGCATCGGCTAAGCGCTCGACGTGCCAGCGGTCAGGCCCCATTTCGTTCACGCTCTGCCAGAACTTCATGTAAGCCTTGCGGAGCTGAGCAGGGTTGTTGCCCAAGGCTTTTGCCAAGCCGGTCGTAAGGCCTTTCTGCATGTGTTCAAAAGCCATTTCGGGGTAAATCGGTACGAGGGCGGAGCAGATGGTGTCGTTCAGCTTGGTCCAGTGGCCGGCTGTTGCAGCCTCGGATTTCTCCAGCGCTTCGCGCCATTCACGCCACACCATCCAGTGGCGGGGCTGTGCCTTGGCTGCTTTCTCAAAGCAGGTTGTGGCCTGAGCCAGGTCGCCGGCGGCGGCTTTCACGCCACCCAGCACACGCCAAGTGGTGGAGGCCTCAGTCTCAGCTTTTTGCTCGGTGGAGTAAAGCTCTGCAGCGGAGTGCAGAGAGGAGTAGCTGTGTACGTTGCGGAATACCTGCCAGTGCAGGCCGCGGTCCCAGCTCAGGGAGTAGGCGGGGGTCCATGTATCGCCTACCAGTACGATGTAGGCGCAGTGGCCAGGCTCACCGGCGGTGAGGGCAGGTACACCATTGGCCAGGGCAGCAAAGGCACCGAAGTGGGAAAGACTGCCGCACACGCCACCGATGTGGTAGGTCATGGCTTCGCGGTTGTCACCCAGTGCGCCCTCGAACGGAGCGTAGTAGAGCGGGCCGTGAATGGAGTCGCCATAGATGTTGTTGAGGCGGTAGGAGCAGCGCCAGCAGGAGCCGCTGTAACGGTCGGCAGGCAGGCGCATGTTGTCCTGAGCCCAGCGAAGACTGGACAAGGAGCCGTAGGGGTTGTCGCCCTTGCAGCCGCATACCATACGGCGCTGCCAGAAGGGAAGCGTGTCGAACACGGTGTTGAGGCGGTCATCCTTCCAGGACTGGATGTAGAAGTTGGCGCGCTCTACGGCGTCCTGCTGGTCCCAGTTGGACTTGGCGTATTCCAGGGCTGTGGCGGTGGCGATGTCGCGCACCATGCGGTTCTGGACGAGGTCGGGGTTATCCTTGGAGAGTTTCTTGAGGATGGAGAGAGCCATGCCGGGGCGTACGCACTCGCCGGTGAAGGCAAACTGAGCGGCCCATTCGGGGTCGCCGCCGATGAGTTCCATCAGCTTGCTGCCGCCCTTGCCGGCAGCGCTCTCACGGAGGGTGTAGTCGGCCTTCTGAGCGGCTTCGAGCTTGGCAATCTGGTCCTCGAGCTTTTTGAGGTTCCAGGTGACGGAGCTGGGCAGGGTGGCACCAGCCGGAATGCCAGTCTTCAGGTCAGCGAGCTCTTTCTGCAACTTCTCCAGCTTTTTGGTGCGCTCTTCGGCGGCCTTTGTAATCTCCTCCTGGCTGCGCAGCTCGGCGTCAGCGATAATCCACTGTGCCAGCAGCAGGCGGTTTTCTGCGTTCTCTGCAAACTTTGCTACATCCATCTCGGACATATTGCCAATCCTTTTGGTGATTTCGGCGGCAACTTTGTCACGTACTTTTGCGCAATCTGTCCACTCGGCACCGGTGATGATGCCGATGTTCTTGATGGTGATAGCTTTCTTGCCGGCTTTTTTGCCAGCCTTCTTGCTACCAGCGGTGGCCTTGCTTTCAGGGAGTATGTCCTTGAAAAGCTCAGGCTTAACAGCATAGGTGGCACCTGCTGCAATGAGCAGAGCCAATGCCAGTTTTACTATGGTTCCTGCTTTCATGTTGAATAAAAGATTGAGTCCCGGAATATGGGTCTGCCCCAGTCTACCTTTTTATGGTGCTGACTGCAAGCAAAAAAGAGCCGCACGAGCCGAAAAAGCGGCGCGTGCGGCTGAGGAATTATATGATGAATTGTTTATTTTTTCTCCATGCGGATAAAGCCCGAGGCTTCCATCCAACCATTTGTGCATTTGGCGGTGAGCCATACCTCTACCTTGGCTCCCTGGGGGATGGCGGGTACCTCAAAGTCCACCGTCTTGGTGTTCTTGTCGGCAGGGATGGAGGGAGTGGCTACGACCTTACCATTCACCACAAGGCGGAAGTTGCGGCTGATCATGCTGCCGTTTTCCACCGGTACGAGGGAGAAGGTGTAGGTGCCGGCACCCTTGATGGAGGAGGTGACATCGATGTGCCAGTCTTTCTCGAAGCCGAGCGTCTGGTCGCCACGGGTGTAGTACCCACCCTTAATCGTATTGTAGGTGGTGGGGTCCCAGTAGTGGCGGAACTTGGCTGCCCCCTTGCCGTATTGGCTGGTGGGGTCGAGCTTGATGATTTCATCGAGTGTAGCCAGCAGGGGGCTTACATCGCGCGTCTCCGGGGTGGTGGTGGAGAGGATGCGCTCACGGAGGACGTAAGAGAGACCAGCGAGCCACTGCTGGCGGCGGTCGTTGCCTTGCAGAGCCTTTTTGGCAAGCACGCCGCGCACATAGGCCTCAGCCTCGTCGAACTTGCGTTCCTTGCCTGCCAATTTACCGGTTTTGCCACCTTTGAGAATGCCGTTGATTTCATCGTACATGCCGAGGTGATCCAGGCAGAATTGGGCACGGAAGCCGGTTTCATCCTTGGGGTCGTGCTTGTTGATGATGCCGGTGAGCTCTTTGTTGCGCATGGCATCCTTGGTGGGCAGCAGGTAGAGGGCTGTAGCTGCATTGATTACAGCTGCCTTGCCACTGCTGGAGCGGGCTTTCTGAGCCAGCTCCGCAAAGCGAGCAGCCAGGCGGGTGGGCTGTGCCAGTTGCTTCAGCAGTTTGCTGTCAGGGTTCTTCACCAGCTCGCCACTGTATTCGGCCATGAATGAACCATCCGGTGCCAATAAGATGACGGCGGGCAGATTGAAGTGCTCGATGGGGAGCGCTTTGTTGCGGATGCCGCCCTCCAGACCGGTCTTATCATCGAATTGTCCAAAGATGTAGGTGGAGCTGTTGCTGGCAGCAAGTTTCTGCCATTTCTTGCAGAAGGCATCTACGCCGTGCTGCCAGTCGGAACCATACCACACGATAAGGGCGGGTTTGCCGCTGGCGGCGGCTTGTTCCTTAGCGGCGGCTACATCCGGGAAAGGCAGGGTTGCAGCCTGAACCGTGAGCGCGGCAAGAGGCGCCAGAAGGGAAGTAAGGAGTACGTTTTTCATATATGGAAACATGGGAGAGAGGTTATTTGCTGTAAATCACGAAGTGTGAGATGTGGGCAAAATCTGCCTGTCCGGTGTTATCGAACTCCACTTTTACCCATTTGGCACGTGTGCCGTCAGCAAAGTTGACGAGCCATTCCTTGGGCATGTTGTCGGTGGTAGCACGCGGTTTCCAGGTGGCGCCATCCTCGCTGGTGTAGACTGTGGCTTTTTTCATACGGCCCTCGTTACCATCAGTCTTGCGAATGATGGCTCCGCTGACGTACTGATGCTCCGGCAGCTCTACTACCATATGAGGCTGTTCTTCTTTGCCTGTGTGGCATTTGCCACCGGTGGGGGTGGTGACGTTGATATGCCATGCCGGGTTATCCCACTGGCAACTGGTGGAGATGCGGAACATGGCTGCCGCGATGGGCTTGCCCGGTGCGCTGCTCTTCAAGGCCGTGTTGATGGGGCAGGGACCAGCCAGCTTCACTGCAGCTTCTGTGAGGCTGCGGAATGCAGGGGCTGAACGCGCCTGCTCGGCTGCTACGATTGCCTTGTCGTAAGCAGCAGCCATCTTCTTGTTTTTGTCGGCATCGCTGCTGCTGCTACTGCTGGCAGCTGCCTGGCTGAAGGCGCGGCTGAAGAGGGCTTCCTGCCCCTTGGCAATGTAGGTCTTGACTGCCCACTCGAGAATCTGACCGAAGGTGGTCGGGTCTTCGGCATTCATGTGCGTGGCAAAGGCCGAGGTAAGGAACTTCTCCTTGCCCGTCAGGGATGAGATGGAGTCGGACTGCTTCTGAATGAGCTCCTCGCATTTCACTGCCCAGGAGGACTGGGTGCCGGCAATCATGGTGTGCATGAGGCTGTAGAGGGCAGCCTTCTGCTCGTCGCTCATGGCGGCGATTTCCTTGTCGAGGTCTGCGGCCATATTGACAGCAGCAAAGCCGTTACCCTTGTAGAGCGGGATGGCAGCTGCCAGGTAATCGTATGCCTGCTGAGGGGTGAGCCCCTTGGCCTTCATCTGCTGGTAAAGGGCGGTGCGGAAGAAGGGGTGGAGCGGGGAATACTCCAGCGCCTTCTGCCACATGGCGATGGCGGCGGAGGTGTCGCCTGTGGCTTCCAGTGCACGGGCACAGAAGCTGTGGCGATACGCCTGGGTGATGGTGGCGTCGTCGGCAAATACTGTCTCCATCAGCAGGTAGGAGGTGGGAGCCTGGTTGCCGAAGATGCGGTTGTGCATGCCGCCATCCGGGCCGCCGAAGCCGCCTACCCACTTGCCTCTCTCAGTGCGGATAGCGTAGGCACAGTGCCCCGGCTGACCAACCGTGTAGGCGGGAATGCCGTGCGCCTGTGCGGCGACGCAGCCCAGGTGGGACATAGCGCCGCACACGCCGCCGTTGCGGTGGCAGGTTTCGGCCTGGCTCAGGTCGCTATACGGCAGGTTATACATACCGCCCTGCACGCCATCACCAAACTTGGAGGTGCCGGTGTAGGTGGCAGCCCAGCAGGCGTTGTGGTACTGGTCCCAGGGCAGGTTGATGTTCTCCATTGCCCATTCGAAGGACTTGTCGTCCCAATCCTGCCACGGGTTGCCGGTTACAAAGCGCAGTTCCCACGGACGCAGGTTCTTGAAGTTGGGATGCAGGCGCCCCTTGGCCGCATTTTGCATGAAGAAATTGTAGCGCCATACCGGGTTGAAGCGGTTGGGGTCTTTGGTAAGCGAGCGGGGCTTGGGGTCAGTCTCGCCACCGCCCCAGGCGGAGGCGAATGCCACGGCCAGCGGCTTGTTACGCACTCTCATCTGCTCTGCGGTGAAGATGCGGTAGAGCACCTCCAGGCCTTCAGTGGTCTGGTATGGTACAAGGCCGCAACTCAGGTAGAGCTCCAGCCATTCGGCGTCTTGCGAGAACTTGGCAAGGAAGTAGCGGTGCTTAATTTCGCGAGCAAATGTGGTCATGTTATCCGCGCCTGTCGTGCGGATGAGTTCCAGAAGCATGGCGGCATGCAGCACCTGCGGAGAATCCGGGGTGAGCGTCATGCCTTTCAGTGCACTAATCAGCTCCTGCTGAGCAAGGTTGTAATTGCCCTTGTTGATGGCCTTCTGAACGGTCGAAGGCAGTTCGGTTGCTGAGGCCTCTGCGACGATGGGCGCGGCTGCAATAACAGCCGGCACAGCAGGCAGGAGACCGAGAGAAAGCAAGCCAATACGCGTAGTAAGTTGTGGTATTGTCATGGTATTCATTTTAGTAGCACTAAGGGGAAGAACTGTCAAGCCCAAAAGCAAGCCTTTAATGGCTTTTTTACAGGTAATAGCAATGTTTTTTTTGTGGATTTACCCACACATGGTGAAAAAAACGCCCTGCATCAGATGTGCAGGGCGGGACTTTTTATCGCTTAGATGGGCGCGACTGGTGCAGTACCTTGTACATGGCTCGCCCGAGGGACGCGTGGTGGTTGAGCGGTAAATCCGTCTCGTAGGCCCATATCATCACGCCACCGAAGTCGTTGTTTCTAGCCCATTGGCATTTCTCGGATATGAGCTTGCGGCCATTGAAGGAGTGCATGGCTCCATCGCTGCCGTCTTTCTTTTTGGCGCGGAAGACGTTGACGTCCGGTTTCAGGTTGGGGTACCAGTTGTATATCTGGCTGTAGCCGTACTGGTCGGTGAGCTTGCCTTGCTCGTTGCTGTAGAAGGGAAGCCCGAGAACAACGCGGGCTTTAGCCATGTGCAGTTTATTGACGCAGAAGTTGGCTTCGCGCTGGTAGCGTTCCATGGAGGCGTGTTGCGCTGTTTGCGAGCCGTAGGACATGGTGAGGATGAAGTCTATCTGGTCTGCCACAGAGAGGGTAGGCGGGCGATAATTGACCGAGGCCGCGATGCTGAGGGTGATGCCGGTGCCGGCTATTTCCTCGCGGAGGTCTGCCAGGAAGAGCCCCAGATTATTCCATTGTTTTTTGTTTTCCGGGTATTCCCAATCGAGGTCAATACCTTGGTAGCCGCGTGTGATAGCCCATTGGGCCATGTTGTGAGCGAGCTTGCGGCGGATGGCCGGGCGGGCAATGGCTTGTGTGAGTGGCGCATCCATGTGGCCAAAGCCGGCAATGAGGCGAGAGTCAGACTTGGCGGCTTTGTGCAGGCGTTTGATTTCGGCCAGTGCATTGTTGACGGTTTGCTGGCTGTTTTTGCCACCAGCCCATTGGTAGGTAATGCCGCCTTGTGCATTCACACTGTAGGCAAAGTGGATGAGGTCGGTAAAGCGATTAAAATGCTCGGGCGTCAGGTGGACCGCCTCCTTGGCATTCCCCCAACCCATCACCCAGCGCGGACGGTAGTAGGGCATGATGCGGTATGTGTATGGGGTAACCCGGCCGATGACTCGCTCCTCGATTCCCTTCGCTACTTTGATTTCGGGCTTTACCACACTGCCATCCGCCATTTTTATGGAGGTGCAGAGGGCATCTACGCAGGAATTGTGTTTGATGGTAGGTGAGAGGTCGTAGCTGAGCCAGAGGTAAAGCGGCTTGTCGCCTAGCTCAAAGGGCGTGTTGAAGGTGAACTGCTCGCGTACGGAGCTCTGCCGTGCTTTTTCCTGTGCTGGATTGGCTGTGTGGGTGGTAAAGGCGTTGTTGTGACCGGTGGAGGAGAGTCGCACGGCTTTGAGGCCATTGCGGCGCGTGGTCTTGCCGGGAGTGAAGGTAAGGCTGGTGATTTTCTCGCCGGGTTTGCCGGTTATCTTGAGCTGAAGCACGGGTTGGTTATCCAGTCCGGGGAAGAAAACGCCGTGCGTGTGTCGCATTTCAGCTGTGGCCGCCACTGCATGAGGAATGAGTGTTGCAAGGCATGCTGATAGCAGGATGGCATACTTCATGTGGTTCATTCTACCATAGCAGCATATATTTGCAAGTTGTAAAGGTCATTTTGCGCGGTGGTGCCGGTAGATTCGTTTGACTTTTGGAGCAGCATCTGGCATAATGCCGGGCAGATATGGCAGAGAGAAGCAGTTTTGTGTTTTTTGGCAGCGATGAAGGCGCCGCGAGTACCGCAGCGGCTAAATGTGCTGCTGAGCTCTCTGCCGGTGGTGATGGCTGGGGCGATGAAACGATAGATGGCTCTGCCGCTACGGCGGATGAGGCAGTGGAGCTGATTCGCCGTGCTATTTCCGGCCTTCAGATGATGAACATGTTTGGCGGTCGCAAGGTGATTTGGCTCAAGGGAGTCAATTTCCTGGCCGACACGCCCTCCGGCGCACGCAGCGAGGCGGTGCAGGAGGCCATGGAGGATTTGCTGGAGGTGCTGGGCAGTATGCCGCCCGAAACTTGCTTCGTGCTCAGCAGTGCAGAGATGGACAAGCGCCGCGCATTCTTCAAAAAGCTGGGCAATGTGGCCGAGGTGAAGGAGTTTTCCAAGATTGACATCTCCAAGCCCGGTTGGGAAAGCGAGGTAGCTGCGCTGACGGTGCGTATGGCAAAGCCGCTGGGGCTGACGTTTGATAACGATGCGCTCGACCTCTTTGTGCACCGCGTGAATGAGAGTACGCGTCAAATCAGCAATGAGCTGGCCAAGATAGATGTATATCTGTCGCCGGAGCGCCGCCGCGTGACGTTACAGGATGTGGATTTGATGGTCGCGGTATCCCGCAATGGCGTGATTTTCGAGATTTCGCGTGCGATTGAGCAGAGCGACTGCCGCCTGGCGGTGCGACTCATCAACGAACAGCTGGAGCATGGCGAAGCCGCTGTGACCATCATGCGTGCTGCGATTGTGCCGACTGTGCGTAACCGCTTCTGCGCCCGCCTGCTGATGGATTCTTTCGGCATAGATGCAAACAATTACCGCAATTTTGAAACGGCACTGAATAAGCTGCTGCCCTCCGACCGCAAAATCCTGCCGCTGAAGAAGGATGGTACGCCGAATGCCTATTCTCTTTTCAACGCTGCTCGCACCTGTGGCAAGCTGACCCTCAAAAAAGCTCGCCACGACCTTCAGGCCTGCGCCACTGCCGACCGCCAGCTCGTCTCAACCCAGCTGGACGACCGCGATATCCTCCACAAGCTGGTGGTAACTCTGACTGCCTGAGTGGCACCGAATTCTGGGCTTTTGGCGTTTTTTTGTCAAAAAAATCCCTCGTCCGAATACCAGACGAGGGATGAATTGTCTAAAGTTGCAGCGAGTGGGCTTTTACTTCGTCTTTTCGTCGAGCTTAGCCTTTACCTTCTCCTCCACTTCGGCGTAGAGGTCGGGGTTGGAGCGCAGGGCTTCTTTGGCGGCATCGCGGCCCTGAGCAAGCTGGCTGCCGTTGTAGCTGAACCAGGAGCCGCGCTTCTGGATGACGTCGTACTCCATGGCGAGGTCGATGAGGGAGCCCACGGAGGAGATACCCTCGTTGTACATGATGTCGAACTCGCATTCGGTGAAGGGCGGTGCTACCTTGTTCTTTACCACCTTCAGCTTGGTGCGGTTGCCGGCTACCGTGCCATCGGCACCCTTAATCTGGCCGATGCGGCGGATATCGCAGCGCACGGAAGCATAGAACTTGAGGGCGCGGCCACCGGGGGTGGTCTCGGGGTTGCCGAACATCACGCCAATCTTCTCACGAATCTGGTTGGTGAAGATGCAGACAGTGCGGGCCTTGGCGATGAGGGAGGTGAGCTTACGGAGGGCAGCGCTCATCAGGCGAGCCTGAGCACCCACGGTGCTGTCGCCGATTTCGCCTTCGAGCTCCTGGCGGGTCACGAGGGCGGCTACGGAGTCCACCACGATAACGTCGATAGCGTTGGAGCGCACGAGAGCCTCGCAAATCTGCAGGGCTTCCTCACCGCTGTTGGGCTGGGACACCAGCAGGTCGTCCAGGTTGACGCCCAGCTTGGCGGCGTAGGCGGGGTCGAGGGCGTGCTCCACATCGATGAAAGCAGCCAGACCACCGGCTCGCTGAGCCTGGGCAATCACGGTAAGGGTAAGTGTGGTTTTACCGGAGGATTCCGGGCCGAATACCTCGACGATACGGCCACGGGGAACACCACCGGCACCGAGGGCGCGGTCGATGAGCAGGTTGCCGGTAGGAATCACCTCTACCTCCATGGTCTTCTTATCGCCCAGTCGCATGATGGCGGTTTCGCCGAAGTCTTTCTGAATCTGGAGCATAGCTGCATCGAGTGCACGCTGGCGCTGTGCCTGCAACTTCTCCTGTTCGGGGGAAATTTCTTTACTCATATCAATGCTGAGCTTACCTGTTCGGTACGGCGCTTGCAAGCTCAAACTTTGCCAGCACAACAAAAAGCTTGCCAACGCAGAGTGTGCGGTGTAGACTAGAGCGACAACTTAATTCAACATCAGTATAATATGAGCAGAATCACCCTTGCAGGTATTGGTTGCGGTTCCCGCACTCGCACGTACATGAAGCTGGCTATGGAGAACCCGGAGCAGTTCCGTATCGTCGCTGCGGCTGACCCGGTACGTGTGCGCGCTGAGCAGGTGCGTGATTTTGCGCCGGAGTCTGAGCGTGAGGGGATTCAGCTCTTTGCTAATGCTGATGAGCTGCTTTCTCAGCCCAAGCTGGCCGACGTGGCTATCATTGGTACGCAGGATGACTACCATTTTGAGCCCGCTAAGCGCGCGCTGGAGCTGGGCTACGACCTGCTGCTGGAGAAGCCCATTGCCAAGACCCTGCGTGAGGCGCTGGAGCTGCGCGACCTGGCGGAGAAACTCGGCCGCCGCGTAGCTATCTGCCACGTGCTGCGCTACACGCCTTTCTATAATACCATTCGCAATATCATCCGCAGCGGTGAGCTGGGTGAAATCATGACCTTCAACGCCAATGAGGGCGTGGGTGCCTGGCACTTCGGCCACTCCTTCGTGCGTGGCCACTGGGGCAACAGCGTGAAGTCCACCCCCATGATTGTGGCCAAGTGCTGCCACGATATGGATATCCTTTACTGGCTGCTTAACCGCCCCTGCGAGCAGGTTTCCTCCTTCGGTGAACTCTCCTTCTTCCGCCCGGAGACGCTGACCGAGCCGCGCCCCGAGCGCTGCACGGACTGGACCACTCCGATTGGCGAAGACCCCTGGGACGCCCGCAAGTACATTACCGATGAATCCTGCCGCCGCTGGCTGAAGATGGTGATGGATGGCGTGGATGAGGCCACCCCCGAGCAGATTACCGAGTGGTTGCGTACCTCGCAATGGGGGCGCGACGCTTTCCAGTGCGGCGACAATGACCAGCCGGACCACCTGGTGGCTATCCTGCGCTACATGGGTGGAGTGACCGGTACCTTCACCATGACCGCTTTCGAGGAAGGCCGCCACATTGAGATTTACGGCACCAAGGCCAAGCTGCGCGCCGGTGCGTTCTACAAGGAGAATGGCCCCGGCGAGATTACCGTGACGGAGCACTTCAGCAAGAAGATGCGCAAGGTGGACGTGGAGGAAGCCGCCGGTGGCTATGCCGGCCACGGTGGTGGCGACTGGGGTCTGGTGAGCAACCTGTACAACGACATGCGCGTGGTGAGCGATACCTCACTCATGACCACCCCCATTCAGGCCAGCGCCCACTCCCACGTCATTGCATTTGCCGTGGAGCACGCTCGCCGTACCGGCGAAGTGGTGGATATTAAGGAGTTCGAGCGTCGCGTGCTCAGTGGCGAGCTGAATTATTAAACCTCGTAGCAAATGTCTTTTTGGCGCAAGTGTATCGTGCCTGTTCTTTCGGCGCTGGTGGCAACGGCCTCAGCAGCCGAGTGGGGGACTGATTATGAAGCCGCCCTTGCTGCTGCTAAGCAGCAGGGCAAGGCGGTGCTGGCGGATTTCACCGGGTCGGACTGGTGCTACTACTGCATTCGCTTGCGCAAGGAAGTGCTGGATGACCCGGTATTTGCAGCCTGGGCAGAGGAGCATTTCGTGCTGCTGGAAATCGACGTCCCTCAGCACCGCCAGATAGATGAAAAATTGCTGGCGCAGAACCAGATGCTTTGCACCAAGTACAAGATAGACGGCTATCCTACCGTACTGGTGCTGGATGCTAAGGGGCGTCCGCTGGGCGGCCTGTTCGGCTACGTGGGCAAAACCGACATTGTGCGCGATACGCTGGAGCCCGGCTTGCAGGCCGCGCGCTTGCTGCGCCGGGCGGAGCAGCTGCAAGGTGAGGAGAAGTTGCAAGCGATGCTCGACGCATGGCAGCTCATACCGAGCGACCTGCATGAGCTCAATATCCCGCTGCAACAGGAGCTGGCTGCTATCGACCATCAGGACCTTAGCGGAGTACGTGCTGCCGCAGCCGCTGAGAAGGCATTGCAGGAATGTATTGCCGCGGAAGCAGCCGCTCCTACCGATGCTGCCGCCTTGTCCATTGTGGATGCCGCGTTGGAAAAGGCTGTGCCGGAGAACCGCCGCCAGTTGCTGGAGCTGAAGTACCGCCTGATGATGCGCAATGTGAAGACGCCAGCGGATGTGTACGCCGCCGCCGAGGTGGCTTACGCTTCCATCGATGCCGATTTACGCATTTCCCCCGCCGTGAAGGAAAGCCGCAAGAAGCAGCTGCGAGGCGTTTACGCCAACCCGCAGACGAGCATCAACCGCAGCAAAGTCATTTACCGCAGACGCCCCGCCAAATAATCTCCCATTGGAATCAACATGAAACGCCTGATACTTATAGCCGCCTGCTGCCTTGCCGCGTTGAGCACGGAAGCCCGTGGCGCCGCCGCCGAGCTGAGCCTGGAAGATGCCATGGTGCGTTTGCTGAGCTATGGTATCATCAATGAAACGCCTACCGATGCCAGCGACGATTCTGTGGAGATTCTGCGCCACTACGCCAAGCTGGTTAATCAGGATGAGGAGATAGG
Source organism: Akkermansia sp. (assembly GCA_017390945.1). Classification (GTDB taxonomy): domain Bacteria; phylum Verrucomicrobiota; class Verrucomicrobiia; order Verrucomicrobiales; family Akkermansiaceae; genus Akkermansia. The sequence goes on along the minus strand of JAFOZZ010000138.1, from coordinate 5,226 downwards.
CGATTTCCCCTACTGCGTTCGCTTGATTGAAGCTGGTAGCATGGATAATAAGTTGCCCGTGAGTTGCTTGCGTGCTTTTGTGAAGGCCGGTGCACGCATTCAGGGCGAGTATGGCGATACATCGCCCTTGCAGGCTGCTGCCGAGGCGGGTAACGTGAAGGTGGTGGAGTATCTCGTCAATGAAGGGGCGGATGTGCACTACCTCGATGCCGCGTTGAAAACGGCGATGGATTATGCCATCAGCCGCGAGATGGAGCCCGCCCATTATGAAGTGGTGCGCCTGCTGCTGAAGTACCGCGCCCTGCCGTCATCGGAGGCGATGAAGCATGCCGCCCGCTTCGATACGCCGCTGCTGCGCGAGTTTATCAACTATGGCGCTCGCATGACCCCCGAGGTGGTGAATGCCGCCGTGTGGAACGCCGATTCCCTGGCATGCCTGCTGGAGAAGGGTGCCTCGCTGTATGGCATGGAGGAGAATGGCCACAATGTCACACGCGCCCTTTTACAGCGCATTAGCTTGGGTAAGTGTGGGGTGGAGGAGCTTACGCGTATACTGGATATGCTGGAGCTGCATCATGCGCCGTTCTATACGCGTACTCCACGCGAGGAGCTCGAGCTCTTTGTGCCGGACGAGCTACCGGCAGAGCTGCGCGAGCGCGTGCTTTCTCTGTACACAACGGTGCCGTTGCCTGCGTTTGCGGATGACGATGATTCCGACGTGGCAGAAGAGTAAAGTGGTGAGGTGCAGTACCATTGCCACTGAATGAAGGCGTGGCATTATTTTCTTGCTATGGGTGCGCCGTTCGCATATGCTGGCGGGCATTATGGGATTCACCGCATTAGCCGCCACCGCCGCCGCCCTGCCTCAGATGATGCAGGCCACCGCTTCTATTCAGCAGAGCCGAGCTCTCCGTAAAACCGCTTCCGCGCAGCTCCGGCTGGCAAACAGCCAGGCCGCAGCCATGGAGGACACCGCCGCTGCCAATCAACGCCGAGCCGCTCGCAATGCCGAGGAACACATGAGCCAGGCTCGTGCCGATGCCGCCGCCGGTAATCTGCTTGCCGAGGGCTCAGTTGCCGTCCGCGAGCGCGACCTCGCTACACGTCTGCAAGACGAAATTACTGCCAACGCCAACGCCGCTCTTCGGCAAGCTACCGATGTGCGTCAACAAGGCCAACTCAATGCCTGGCAAACCCGCCAAGCCGCACGTCAAAGTATGGTGCAAGGCGTGGGCGCGGCGGTTGGGAGTATTGGTTCTTTGTTCGGAAATATCAGTTCGTCGCTTAACAAAACCTGACGCTTCGGGGAACGGGTAGATAAAAGCAGCTCTCTGCAACTTTTCCCTTGCTATGCCTGATAATTCAGGGTAGTATGCTGCTATGCAACAACACATACACCCTGATGAGATGGAAGAAATTCGCCTTGCTGCGGAGCAGGGGGATGCCACCGCTGCCTATAATTTAGCGCTTATGTACGATAACGGGCGCGGGGTAGCAGCAGATGCGGTCGAAGCCGTGCGCTGGTACCAAGTCGCAGCGGAGCAGGACTATATGGAGGCCTGCTGTAATCTGGGGTGTTGTTACGCCATAGGTGAGGGAGTGCCGCAGGATTACGCACTGGCGAAGCATTGGCTTACCCGGGCTGCAGAGCTGGGGGATGGGCTGGCTTATTATCACCTCGGGGTGATGCATGCGGAGGGGGAGGGGATGCCGGTGGATGCGGTGCAGGCCGCAGCTTGTTTCCGAAAAGGCGCGGAGCTGGGAAACGCCGTGTCTCAACTGTGGCTGGCGCTGGCTCTTGCTCGCGGTGAGGGCGTGGGTAAGGATGAGTATGAGGCTTTCTCCTGGATGCAGAGTGCCACAGTGGGTGGCGAACGCGTAGCATGGTATAACCTGGGCAAAATGTATGAGGGTGGGGTTGGTGTGGAGGCTGATGCTGAGGAAGCTTTGGCATGCTACCGCCGTGGTGCGGAACTGGGGTGCCCGTATGCTCAGTGCCGATTGGCATCGGCCTATAGGGACGGCGAACTGGGGCTGCCCGCAGATGCGGAGGAAGCGCTCCGCTTGCATCGTCTGGCTGCTGACCAAGGAAATCATGAAGCTGAGTTCGCTGTGTGCGAGGCGTACGCGCAGGGGAAGGCGGTGGAGTTCGACCCGCAAATGATTGCTGAGTGGTGTATGCGTGCCGCAAAGGGAGGATTGCCTGCGGCTGAGTATTTTCTTGGTTATCTGTACTACAAGGGGATGGGGGTGCGCAAGAATATGTCGCTCGCGCGCGAGTGGTACGAAAAAGCTGCCGCGGCCGGGCATGAGTATGCCCAACAGGCTTTGGCTGAAATGAGTGATACGTAAAGATACGGTACAAGGCGATAGGGGGAGTAAGCTCCTGCTCGCGTTAGACGAGTGATTGCTTTGCCCGGTTGCTGAGAAATGCTGTTATATCTTTGATAGATGGCATAGTTAAAAAATGACAAATTATTTGTGCGCTTTCGTGTAGAATTCGCGCATGTGTATGCGTTCTATCGGGTGCAAGCTTGCGTTAGGCAGAGCTATGCAGTTAAAACCGACTTGACAAGTAGACAGGAAGGAGTAAGATTTACATCGTGAATGCATTTGTAAAATGGGGATTAGGGGTTGCCGTCGTCGGTGGCGGTGCGGCAGCTGCGTATTATTGGACGGATACTTCCTCCAGCAGCGTAACAACCTTCAGTACGGTTGAGGTTGTGCGTGATAACTATGTGAACAAGGTGCAGGCTACCGGTACTCTCGAGCCGCAGGAGCTTGTGGACGTAGGTGCACAGGTGACGGGCGAGATTAAGGAGTTCGGCGTAGACCTTGCGGGTAAGCGTGTGGATTACGGCAGCGAGGTGAAAGCCGGTCAGCTGCTGGCTCGCATCGACGACACAATCGTGGAGCTCGATATTAAGCGCGCAGAGGCCAGCGTGGCACAGGCTCGTGCCCAGATTCTGACGGCTAAGGCTAATATCTCTCAGGCGGAGGTGAACAAGAAGAAGGCCGACCGCGACTTGGGGCGCGCTAAGAAGCTGGGTGTGGGTGATGCTCTTTCCCAGATGGACTACGACCAGTACCTCTCCCAGGCCGAGAATGCAGCGGCCTCTCTGGAGAGTGCTCAGGCTCAGCTGGCTAATGCCGAGGCTCAGTTGCAGAGCGCCAATGCTATGCTGGAGAGCGAGCTGCGCAATCGCGACTACACCCGCATTACTACCCCGGTGGATGGTACCATCGTGGTACGCCAGGTAAACGTAGGCCAGACTGTGGTGAGCAACATGAGTGCTACCACGCTCTTCCTCGTGGCTCGCGACCTTACCAAGATGCAGATTTGGGCCAGCGTGAATGAGGCGGATATCGCCAAGGTGCACGCCGGTCAGGAGGTGCGCTATACGGTGGATGCCCTGCCTAACGAGAGCTTTACCGGTGTCGTGAATAAGATTCGCCCGAACGCCACCATGTCCTCCAACGTGGTAACATATATCGTGGAAATCGATATCGAGAACCCTGACCGCAAGCTGCTGCCCTACATGAGCGCCAATGCCAACTTCATCGTGAAGGAGGTGAAGGATTGCCTGTTGGTGCCCGATGCCGCTTTCGACTTCCGCCCCATGCCCGAGCAGGTGGACCCCGCCTATGCCGGCAAGATGCGCCGCCCCGGCCCGCGTGCCGAGGGGGATGGCGCTCCGGCTGCTCCCGAGGCCGGCGAAGCTCCGTCTGCTGATGCTGAATCTGCTGTAGTGTGGGTGCAGAAGGGCGACAAGGTAGCTCCAGTACGTGTGTTGCGAGGCGAGAGCGATGGTACCCGCAGTATCGTGACCCCGCTGGCAGGCGAAACCCTCAATGCCGGGGATAAGCTTGTGACGGGTGTTGTCATCTTGAAGAGCGCTCCCGGTGCTGCTGCCGGTAAGGGTGGCCAGCAGGGCGGTCTCTTTGGTATGAATCGTCCGAGCCGTCGTCCGCGTGGCGCCGGTGGTGTGGAGGCTCGCCCCGGTCAGGGCAGTGGTGCTCCCTCCGGTCCTCCCCGCATGTAAGCTTAGCAAAGTTGCAACTGTTTTCAGACCATGATTGAGCTGAAAGACATCACCAAGGTGTACCACTTGGGCGAGATTGACCTGCCTGTGCTCAAGGGGATTTCCCTGCGCATTGAGGATGGCGAGTTCGTCTCCCTCACGGGTGCATCCGGCTCTGGTAAATCCACGCTCATGAACATTCTGGGCTGTCTGGATCACCCCACGAGCGGCGAGTTCTGGATTGATGGCCACAATGTTGCCGGCCTGAATGCCAATGAGCGCGCTGTGCTGCGCAACAAGCGCATCGGCTTCGTGTTCCAGAACTTTAACCTGCTGGCTCGTACCTCCGCGCTGGAGAACGTGATGATGCCTGCCTACTACTACCACCCCGCCAAGAGCACTGCGGAGATTCGCGCTCGTGCTCTCGAGCTCATCGACCTGGTAGGGCTGAAGGAGCGCATGCACCACACGCCGGCTCAGCTGTCCGGTGGTCAGCAGCAGCGCGTGGCCATTGCCCGCTCCCTCATCAACAACCCCGGCATCCTGCTGGCCGACGAGCCCACGGGTAACCTGGACTCCACCACCTCGGTGGAAGTGATGAACATGTTCCGCGAGCTGAACCGCAAGCAGGGTATTACCGTCATTATCGTGACGCACGACCCCAAGACCGCCGCCTTCACTGACCGCGCTATCAATATGAGCGATGGCCTTATCCTCGAAGGCGTATCTGATGAACTCTCAGCCACTCTGAAGAAATGAAGATAGGAACCCTCCTCGTAACATGCCTGAAGGCTCTGGTGCGTAACCCGATGCGCGCAGCACTCACGGTGCTGGGTATCGTTATCGGTATTGCTGCCGTAGTGGCTATTATGGAGATTGGTGAAGGCTCCAAGAAGCAGGTGGCCGACAAGTTCTCCTCCATGGGTACCAATGTGATTACCGTCTCCGGTGCCTCCATCAGCACGGCGGGTGTGAATACCGGCCAGGGCGGGCGTGCCTCGCTCTACGCGACGGATGCCGATGCCCTGATGAAGGACTGCCCGGAGTTCGTGAAGGGCGCTTCTCCTGTGGTGCGTGCCAGTGGCCAGGTGATTGTGGGTAATCAGAACTGGAGCCCCCGCTCCATTATGGGTGGCAACGAGCACTACCTCGCTATCGAAGGATGGAAAGTGGCTCGCGGTAGCTCTTTTACCAAAAAACATGT
>JAFOZZ010000012.1 GCA_017390945.1 Akkermansia sp. | reverse complement strand
GAGTGGGGGTCTGCACGCGGCCTGTGGGGGTGATATTGAACCCACCGGCGGCGGACTGCAATACGGTGAGTGCGCGGGTGCTGTTGAGGCCCACAAGCCAGTCGGACTCGGAGCGGCATACGGCGGCGTCGGCCAGGTTGGTCATGGCGGCATCGCTCTTCAGCGAGCTCCAGGCCTCCAGAATGGCATCGTCCGTCATGCTCTGCATCCACAGGCGGCTGAGCGGCTTCTTGATTTTGCCGTAGCGGATGATATTGCGGAAAATGAGTTCACCTTCGCGCCCGGCATCGCATGCATTCACCAGGGCTGTCACTTCCTTGCTGCGAGCCAGCTTGAGTACCTTCTTGAGACGGTCGGCAGACTTCGCGATGGGCTCCAGCTCCATGCTCTTGGGCATGACGGGCAGGTAGTCCATCTTCCACGGCAGGCTCTTGCCGTCCTCGGTCTGCGGCTTTTTCTGCTCGACCAGGTGGCCGACAGCGGATGTGATAATCAGCGAGTCGTTCACATAGCTACCCGTGCTGTCATCCTTCTTGAATTTGCCTGTCTTTTTGCCCAGCACTCGGGCCAGATCGCCTGCCACACTGGGCTTCTCTGCGATAATGAGCGTTTTTGACATACTGTGAGATTCGTGTTGTGGAGAGAGAAACTTGAAGTAGCCCCCCGCGGGGCGCTCCGCTTAGGCTATAGTGAGCCAGAAAATACCCTCGCTTGTCAAGTCTAAACTGCGACATTGAGGCGTTTTGTTATTGGGGAAGAAAGGAGACTTTGTGGAAGTATGAGGGGCGATTTCTGAAGGCCGAAGTGCTAGCTAGTCGCCTTATGCCGAATGGATAAGCGAAGTCGGTTCACAACTTGACGCCTGCGTCTTCCGGTTTCTCTGCTCTGCGCTTGAACAGAGCAGGCATGGAACACAAGCCTTTGACGTGCTTTACGTTATCCTGCGGGGAATTATGCGAATTGTCGGTTGTAGATGCGGATATGCAGGTGGCTCGATTTTTGAGTGCTGATTTTTTTGCTTGCAATGGCAGCCCGGTCGGTGTTAGCATATGGGGCATGATGACTCCAGTACTGGCACAGTTCGGTTCGCCGACGCATTGGTTGATTTTTCTGATTGTTGTTCTTGTGGTGTTTGGTGCTCGCCGCCTGCCGGATGTAGCGCGCAACCTCGGCAAGAGCCTCGGGGAGTTTAAGAAGGCTCGCCGCGAGTTTGAGGAGGAGCTCATGAAGGCCGAAAAGGCTGTCGAGCCCGAGAAGAAAGATGAAAAGAAAGAAGAGGCGCCGTGAGCGCCTCTTCTTATTACAATAAAGATGGGAGAAAAGGAAGGCAGAGTGTTAGCTTTCCTGATTGAAGATGACCTTGCCATCGCAGAAGACCTGGGAGCTGTTGTCGCCCTTCATGTCTTCGAGCGTGAAGTTCTCTAGGTAGGACTTGATGACATCCTGGAGCCCCTTCCAGAGAGGCAGGGTGCTGCATTCCTCGTGCATGGGACAGAAGTTCTGCGGGGTGGAGAGACAATGCACCGTGGACAGGTCGCCCTCGGCAGCTTTCAGGATTTCGTACACGGTATATTCGTTTGCCGGCTTAGCCAGGTAGTAGCCGCCAGCCTTACCGCGGATGCTCACAACAAGCCCAGAGCGCAGCAGGTGTGTCATGATGCCTTCCATGTACTTGAGTGTGATGTCCTGCCTCTCAGCAACAGAGCGCAGGGAGACCGGTTCCCCACTCTTCTGATGCGCAAGGTCTATCATAATGCGCAGGGCATAACGGCCCTTTGTAGAAATCCTCATCATAAGCTTGTGCGTTTCTATATATCATATAGATAGGAATACGTCAAGCAAAAAGCCGCTTTTCTGATAGGGAAAAGCGGCTTTTAACGATAGAAACGAGGATTTGTTTCGGAAAATTAAGCAAATGAACAGCTAAGGCGATCTACTAACTCGCGGAGTTTGGAATCTTCGGCCATTTTGTCCTCGATAGTCTTGGCGGCGTGAATCACGGTACCGTGGTCGCGGCCACCGAAGGCGGCACCGATATCCTGGAGGGAGTTCTGGGTGCAGCGGCGGGAGAGATACATAGCCAGCTGGCGGGGGTGAGCGATGTTGGCGGTACGGCGACGGCCATTGATGTCGGCCACGCGGATGTTGAACTCCTCGGCCACACGGCGCTGAATGTCGGCGATAGTGACATCGCTGTTGGTGTTCTCCTCCTTGAGCAGGTCGTTGAGCTGTACGCGGGCGTCCTGCACGCTGGGGCTCTTCTGGGAGAAGGAGGCGAAGGTGGCAAGGCGAACCAGGGCGCCTTCGAGGCGACGCACGGAGCGCGTGATGTTCTTGGCGAGGTACTCGAGTACTTCGTCGCTGATGAGCGTGCTCTTCCAGGTGCGGCGCTTCTTGCGCAGGATGGCGAGGCGAGTCTCGTAGTCCGGCACGTTGAGGGCAACGGTCAGGCCCTGCTCAAAGCGAGAGGTGAGGCGGTCGTCCAGCTTAGTGATTTCGCTGGCGGGGCAATCAGCAGAGAGGATAATCTGCTTGCCGCTGGCGAAAAGTGCATTGAAGGTGTGAAAGAACTCCTCCTGGGTCTTGCCTTTCTGGGAGAGGAACTGCACATCGTCGATGATGAGCACATCGGCCTTGCGGTACTTGCGGCGGAAGTTGCTCAGGGAGTCGCCCTGGCGGGAGATGGCATCAATATAAGAATTGGTGAAGTCCTCGCTGGTGACGTAGAGAACCTGTACGCTATCATCCTTCTCGGTGATGGCGTTGCCGATAGCCTGGAGGAGGTGAGTCTTGCCCATGCCGGATGCCCCGTGGATGAAAAGGGGGTTATACATCTTGCTGGGGGAGTTCACCACGGCCTTGGCGGCGGCAACAGCGAACTCACTGTTGGAGCCCACCACGAAGCTGTCGAAGGTGTAATCGGTGTTCAGGTTGCTGCAGATGGTCTGCTTTTTGCTGCGCTTGCCGGACTTTGCCTTGGGAGTTTCGGGCTGAACAGGAGCAGGGGACGCAAAGAGAGGCATGGTCTCGATTGCGACGGGGGCTTCTTCGATTGCTACCTGTTCGGCTTCGACTGCCGGCACAAAGTCCAGCTCGCGAGCGGCGTCCAGCACGCGGGCTGCGCTCAGAAGTATCTCGTGAGAGTAATAGGTCTTTACCCAATCGATGAGCATGTCGGTCGGGTACTCGAGCACCAGCTTGGTGCCCGTATCGTGGATAAGATTCAGCTGAGAGATATAAGACTCGAACCCGTAATCACCCACATTGCCCTGGCGGAGGAGATCCTCTTTGATGGCCCCCCAGAGCGTCTTTTCCTTTTCCGTTTGGTTCATTGCTTGTATCCTCGTTTTCTCGTTTCTTCTCGCTCGCTCATTTTTCGTTCCGGCGGCGAGGCGTGGGAGAAATATGCCACGACTCCCAGTTTCGTAAAAGTATTTTTTCCGTCGGCAGGTTAGGGGGAGTGCTCTTAAGTGTTGTTCCATGAGGGTTCCACGACTTTTTATTT
>JAFOZZ010000137.1 GCA_017390945.1 Akkermansia sp. | reverse complement strand
TTCCGCGCAACATGCGCTTGCGCTCATCTGTTCTGGTGCGCACCGACAAGACCACGCTGCTGGTGGATTCTTGCCCCGATTTGCGCGTGCAGGCTCTCCGGCACCATCTCACCTCAATCGATGCGATTGTCTACACGCACGAGCACCTGGACCACACGACCGGATTTGATGAGATGCGGGCGTTCTGCTGGCGGCGCACGGACCGGCTGCCGCTGTATGCCGGCAGCAGCTGCCTGGCGCATCTCCGGCGCATGTTCGGCTGGGCCTTTGATGAGGCAAATACCTACCAGGGCTATATCCGCCCCGCGGCGCATGACCACGCCGGGCAGCCGTTTGTGGTAGGGGATATTGAGGTGACTCCCGTGCCGGTGGTGCATGCCACAGTGGAAACCTTTGGCTATGTGTTCCGCTGCGGGGGGAGGTGTTTCGGCTATATTCCGGATATTCAGGAATTGCCTGCGGCCTCCGAACCGTTGCTGATGCATCTGGATGCGCTGGCGATGGACGGCTTGCGCTACCGCCCGCACCGCACGCATTTCTGCGTGGATGATACTGTGGCCGCCATGCAGCGCCTGCAGCCGCGCCGCGGTTATGTGACCCACGTGGGGCATGAGGTGGAATACGACTCGCTGCGCGCTTATCTGCCGGATTTCATGGAGCCGGCTTATGATGGCTTGCAGCTTGTATTGAATTGAACAGCAGTGAGTTCCCGGCGGAAAACGTGACCGGGTGTTCGCTTTTGGATGACAATGGTGGTGGTTTGTGCTCTAATGGGCACCGGCAAGAGCACCCGGCTGCCCCAATTCCGGATTCCCGGAACGGCAGCCCACCGGCGCCACGCGGCCCCGACCCCACACCTGCTGGGCAATCCAACGCAGCCGATTTGCCATATCAACAACTAACCCGATTCATAACAATTATGGCAGATATTGAAAACAACTACCAGATTAAGTATTCCGAGAAGTGGGGCAGCTACCTGCAGCAGGAGGTCTCGCGTCTCGATAAGTATGTGACCGTTGAGTCCGGTCTTTCCGGCAAGATGGTGGCATTTGACCAGTACGGCCTGCTCGCGTTCGATGAAAAGACCGGGCGCATGCAGAGTACCGCTCTTTCTGAAGCCCCCACGAAACGCCGCGTGATTCATCCCAAGATTTTCACCAAGGCCATCGGCTTTGATGAATTCGACGCCAAGAAGCTGGCCAATATCGATGTGCCGGTGAGCAAGACGATTGAAAGTCTGCGCGCCGCCGCGGGCCGCTGCATGGATAAGGTGATGATTGATGCCTTCCTGGGTGCCAACTACATCGGTGAGAATGGCACGGAAACCGTGAACCTGCCATCGGAGCAGATTATTGCCGAGGACTTTGTGGAAAGCGGCAGCGCCGTGGAAAGTAACCTGACCGTGGGCAAGCTGCGCCGCGCTCTCACCATTCTGCAGAAGAATGAGGCCTGGAGCGATGAGCGCCGCGCCTATGGCGACGAGCTGGTGCTGGCCTGCTCCAGCAGCCAGATTAATTCCCTGCTGCAGCAGCAGGAGGTCTCCAGCTTCGATTACAACGCCGTGCGGGCGCTGGCTGAAGGCCGCCTGGATACTTTCCTCGGTTTCCGTATCATCCGTACGGAGCAGCTGCCGGTGGATGGCCTGGGTGTGCGCTCATGCCTGGCCTGGGTGAAGAGCCGTGCCCAGTTCGGTATCTGGGATGACTTTAAGGTGAAACTCTCTGTGCGTGATGACCTGGATGAAACGCTCCAGATACGCGCCAAGTTTGCCTGCGGCGCCACCCGCCTGCAGGAAGAGGGCTTCGTGAAGATTCTCTGCGCGGAATAAGCGCGGAAGTATAGGAGAAAAGGGAGATAGAAAGGGGCCCCGGCGGAGAAATCCGCCGGGGTTAATTCATTTCAGGCTTGCCAAAGTGTTTGCGGAGAGTTAAACTAACTAAGTACAACTGTACTCTAATTTTTATTCATCATTATGAAACCGACACTTCTTGTTCTCGCAGCAGGTATGGGCAGCCGTTACGGTGGCCTCAAGCAGCTTGACCCCATGGGCCCCAACGGTGAAGTTATTCTCGACTACTCCGTGTACGACGCCATTCGCGCCGGCTTCGGTAAGGTTGTGTTCATCATCCGTAAGGACTTCGAGGAGGCTTTCAAGAGCCAAGTCGGCGCTCGTTTTGCCGACAAGATTGAGGTAGACTATGCATTCCAGTGCTTGGACGACCTGCCCGAGGGGTATAGCGTACCCGAGGGGCGTGTGAAGCCTTGGGGCACGGCTCACGCTCTGCTCGCCGCTCGTAACGTGGTGAAGGAGCCGTTCGGTGTAGTAAATGCCGATGACTTCTACGGTGCTGATGCTTTTGTGAAGGCTGCTGAGTTCCTTACCGCTGAGCCCGGTTGCCCCTGCAAGGAGCACTACGGCATGATTGGTTATCCCCTCAAGAACACGCTGAGCGACCACGGTGATGTAAACCGCGGTATCTGCGGTATTAAGGATGGTTACCTTGACAGCGTAGAAGAGTACACCAAGATTAAGATGGAAGAAGACGGCGTATGCCGTGGCGACAGCCTCAGCGGCGAGCGCAAGCCCGTTGACCCCGAGGAGCTCGTTTCCATGAACTTCTGGGTATTCCCCGCCAGCTTCATTTCCCGCATTCAGGAGCACTTCACCAACTTCATGGCTGAGCACGGTGCAGAGCTGAAGAGCGAGTGCTACATCCCCACTGTTGTAGATGAGCTCATTCACAACGGTAAGGCTGATTGCAGCGTTATCAAGACCACCGCTAATTGGTTAGGTGTTACCTACCCCAGCGACAAGCCCGCTGTTGTAGAGAGCATTGCCAAGCTGGTTGAGGATGGTGTATACCCCGCTAAACTCGGTTAATTTATCAGACCATGTACGATATCAAGACCATTGCCGGGATGTTTGACCTGCGCGGCGACTATGTTTGCGGCGCTCCCTACGGTTCCGGCCATATCAATGACACGTTCCGTGTTATCGTAGACCAAGCCGGTCTGCGCGTCAGCTACATCTTGCAGCGTATCAACAGCAATGTTTTCCGCCAGCCCATTCCGCTGATGGAAAATGTGAAGCGCGTGACAGATGAGGCTCTGCGTGTATTGTTGGAGGAGGGGTGCAAGGAGGCATACCGCCGTACGCTCACCATCGTCAATGCCAAGGACGGCAAGCCTTATGCTCAGGACGATGATGGCAACATTTGGCGTGTGTATCCTTTCATTGATCGTGCCCGTACTTACGACATGATTGAGAACCCCGGCCAGTGCATTGAGGTTGCCCGTGCTTTCGGTAACTTCCAGAAGCTGGGTGCCAATCTGCCCGGTGCTCCTCTCTTTGAGACCATCCCCGATTTCCACAACACGACCAAGCGTTTCAAGAATTTCCAAGCCGCTTTGGAGGCCGACTCTCTGGGCCGTGCTGCCTCTGTGCGCAAGGAGATTGACTGGTTCTTGGCCCGCGAGGCCGACTGCCACAAGGTGGTTAACTACCTTGCAAGTGGTGAGCTGCCCCTGCGTGTGACTCACAACGACACCAAGCTCAACAACGTGATGCTTGATGACGTGACGGGTGAGGGTATTTGCGTAATCGACCTTGATACCACCATGCCGGGTTCCTCCCTGTATGACTTCGGTGACATGATTCGCACCTCTACTTCCCCCGCTGCAGAGGATGAGAAGAATACCTCTCTTGTCACCATGCGCATGGAGTACTTTGAAGCTCTTGCCAAGGGCTACTGCGAGGCCGCTACCTTCCTTACCCC
>JAFOZZ010000136.1 GCA_017390945.1 Akkermansia sp. | reverse complement strand
TGTAGAAAGTTTACGTTGCGGCTTACCATGTGTAGCCTCTGATATTCCACCTATTCGCGAAAACATTCCCTCACAGTACCTTTTTGAGAATAACAGCGAAACCAGTTTTATCGAAACTATGAATAAAGCTTACTTCTCCGTTCACACACCAACCGCTCCCACTTACCCCTCATGGGAAACAGTAACCGACAACTGCATTCAGGCTTTTAAAAATGCCTGAAAACCGTAAAAAAACAACTTTTTTGCATTTTTTACAAAAAAAAGCTTGCAATGCGACGAAAGCTCGTGTATAATCCCCTCGCACCCCACCGAAAGGAGGGAGCAACCAAAGGCAAGGAGCGGTAGCTCAGTTTGGTTAGAGCGCAGCCCTGTCACGGCTGAGGTCGCGGGTTCGAGCCCCGTCCGCTTCGTTCCTTGCAAAAAGCGATTTCCGAAAGGAAATCGCTTTTTTAGTTTTACCCGGGCGCGGCGTGTCAACACAGCACTTTGAGCTTGTAAGAGCAGCATCTGCATGGTAGGATGCAGGACATGAAATCGTTATATGCTCTAATCATATCCGCCACTGCAATGGGGGCTCTCACAGCCGATGCCGCGCTCGTGAGCTCCGCCGCTCGCGAAGCCCAGGCTGAGGCCAATGCCTACAAAGGTGCCGTTATCAACTGCGACATGGGCTGGGCGGTAGATTGCATGTACCCGCCGATTAAATGGACTCTGGCCGACCGACTCGCCAGCCGCGACCCTCGCAAGGAACGCGAAAATGCCCGCCGTATCATGGGAACAAGTGGCTATAAGGAAAGCGACGAAAACGCCCGCCGCCGCATGGAGCGCAACATTCGCGCCCTGCGCGATGAATACGTCCGCATGGGACAGCGCATGAAAGAGGGCGGCTTCCGCGTGGAGCGCTACATTGTCGGCACCCCCATGGCCGAGTACGTTCTGCCCCACTCCGCCGCTGCCATCCGTGCGGTGAAAGCTGATGGCATCCGCCCGAACGGCCTGACCGCCGCCGATAAAATGCGCTGGGAGGGTGGCCGCAGTCGCCTCGTTGTACTGCCCACGACACTTTGGTACAGCATCCCCGATGAAAATGGCCGCCGCCTGCGCATTGAGCGCCGGGATTTCATCTATGCCGTAAGAGATGAGGTAGTACAAACCACCAACAACCGCAACTACCGCGGCACCGAAATCAATAAGTGGTACTTCATCGATAGCAACACGGACGTCAACACGCTGCGCTCCTACTTCCCCACCCTTCCCCTCAACATCGCTCAGCCGGACACCGGCGAACGCCCCCTGTAACGCCGGCAGTGGGATTGCTTATCGACCAGACCCAGCACGATTTCTCTGCCAGCGGCATCCTGTCCGGAGGCAGAGGTTTCGAGTACCGCCCCCAGCAGCAGCTCATGGCTACGGCTGTAGCCGCGGCGCTGGAGAATCGTTCTGCTCTGCTGGCCGAAGCAGGCACAGGCGTGGGCAAATCCCTGGCCTACCTCATACCGGCCATCCGCCACGCGTTGGAGTATAACCGCAAGGCGATTATCTCCACCCACACCATCAACCTGCAAGAGCAGCTTTTCCATAAAGATATCCCTACCGTTGCCAAAGCGCTGGGCGTGGAGTTCCGCGCAGCCTTGCTGAAAGGACGTGCCAACTACCTGTGCCGCACCCGCCTCACCCGCGCACTCGAACAAGCAACCGACCTCTTCAACCAGGCCGAAACCAAGCAACTGCACGACCTGCTGGCCTGGTCGCGTGATTGCGGCGAAGGCTCCCTTGCCGACTTGCCGCCCGAGCTGGACATCTCGCCCAAAGTATGGGCACAGGTATGCAGCGAAAACCACGTATGCACCCCGCGCAACTGCGGCCCGAATTGCCCGTACCAGGCAGCTCGTCGGCGTGTAGATGAAGCCCAGGTCGTTGTGCTCAACCACACTCTTTTCTTCGGTCTGCTTTCGCTGGCCGATGAATTGCGTTCGGAAGCACCGCTGCTCGATGAAGAAGAACAACTCCCCAGTTTCATCTTCCCCAACGACTTCGTTATCCTGGACGAGGCTCACACCATCGAAACCGTAGCTGCGCACCAGTTTGGCACCAGCTTGCCCGAAGCCGAGCTCAAATACGACCTGCTACGCCTCTACAACCCGCACACGCGCAAAGGCCGCCTGCGTCAGCTCGCCACCCCCAAACTTATTCAATTCATTGAAGACGCACAAACAGCCACGGACGAATTCTTCCGCTGTGCCCGCATGGATTGCCGGGTAGACGAACACCAAGGCTGCGTGCGACTGCGCCAGCCGGAGTGGACCGAGGATATCCTCTCGCCCTCACTGGCTGTACTGGAAAACGAGGTCAAACAGATGGCCGCCGTAGAGGAAAACGACCTGACACGCGCCGAGTTGCAGGACATCCAGGCTCGCCTGTGCGCCTATCGCGGAGCCGCCAAAGAACTCATTCAGCTTACCAATGTTGACAGCGCAGTCTACTGGGCCGAGACCAGCGGACAGGAACGCCAGTTTACCACTCTGCGCTCTGCCCTCATCAATGTAGCGGAGCTCCTGCGCGAAAAACTCTTTGAAACCGGCAACACCTGCATCTGCACCAGTGCCACCCTCTCCACCGGCGAACGCGGCATGGGGTACTTCGCCGGACGCGTTGGTGCCGAAAGCGCTGAAACGCTCCAGATTGGCAGCCCATTCAACTTTGCGGAGCAAATGCGCGTCATAGTCGCCCGCAGCATGCCCCCGCCCCCACCAGCCAGCGATGAGGACACCTACGCGCCCGCCCTGTTCGACTGGATTACGCGCTCGCTGGATGAAAGCGATGGCCGCGCCTTTGTGCTCTTCACCAGCTACAACCTCATGCGCCGCATGGCCGGCCTCCTGCGTCCCTACTGTACGGAGCGCGGCTGGCCGCTGCTCGTACAAGGCGATGGGCAGGACCGCACTCGCATGCTGCGCGACTTCCGACAAAACATCGGCAGCGTGCTTCTGGGTACCGATAGCTTCTGGACCGGCGTAGACGTCCCGGGAGAGGCGCTCTCCAACGTCATTGTTACCAAAATCCCCTTTGAATCACCCACCAATCCGCTAACGGAAGCCCGCATGGAGGACATCACCGCCCGCGGCGGCAATTCCTTCCGCGACTACTCGCTGCCGGAAGCACTGCTGAAGTTCCGCCAGGGCATAGGTCGACTGATTCGCAGCAAGACCGACCACGGCATCATCACCCTGCTTGACTCACGCGTCACCTCCAAATACTACGGCGCCCGCTTCATGTACGCCATCCCGGCAGAAGCGCCACGTGAGTTCCTCTGAGCCCCGTACACTTTAATACCCGGCCATTCTCAAACAGTCGGGTATTATGATTATCAGAGGCGAAAGATTTGCTCTTTAGTGGCGGGAGCGTCCATCATCCCACCCGCTTTGCTGGTGGCGGCGAGCAGCCTCGCTCTTGCGGCGCTCCTCCTCAGCCCTGCGGCGGGCTTCTTCGGCCTTGCGGCGGGCAGCAGCCTCAGCCTTGCGCTGGGCATCAGCCGCAGCCTCAGCCTCGGCGACAAAGCGCTCCTCCTCCGTCATCTCGCTTTCTGCGGCATCTGTCGTCTTTATACGATTGGGGCCCGGAGCCTTCAGAGCCTGCTGCATATCGCTCTTAATATTCTCAAAGAACATCTTCACGATAGCCGCAGCCATACGGCCACCGGAAATACGCTGGTGGGGCTTACCCTCGTAAAGCGCAGCATACGCATAGCGAGGCTCATCCGCCGGCAGGAACCCGGCAAACCAAGCCAGTCGGCAATCATCCGACGGGCGTCCCCACTGAGCCGTACCGGTCTTACCAGCGTTATCCGTGTAGCTCAGCGCAGCACGGCGACCGGAACCATTATACACCACAGCACGCATACCCTTACGCACCGTTGCCAGAGCGGAGGACATATCCTTCAGGTTCGACTGCGCCGACGGCGTAAACTGGTACACCACGTTACCCTCAGCATCGAGCATCTGGCGCACCAGCTGAAGCTTGGGCAGATAGGTACCATTTGCAATACCAGCCATGGCATGAGCCACCTGCAAGGGCGTAGCCAGCAGCGGCCCCTGGCCGATGGACTTGTTCGCTGCATCGCCCTTCATGAATGAACGTCCATAGTGGCGGAACATCCAGGCCTCGTCCGGCACGTTACCAGCCTTGTCTGCAATGGGCAGGCCTGTCACCGAGCCGTAGCCAAAGCGTCTGGCGATATTGCACAGGCGCTCCGAGCCAATGCAGGGCTCACGCGTTGCGGCAATCTGGTACATGAAGGGGTTGTTCGACACAGACAGAGCCGTAATACAGTTAATATTACCGGCAAACTTGCTGTGATTCTTGAACCAGTGATTGCCAATCTTAATAGCAAACGGACAGTTAATATACGTATTCTCCTGAATGATGCCCAGGTGCAGTGCCGCAGCCACCGTAATCGTCTTAAAGGTCGATGCCGGGGGATACACACCTGCAAAGGCACGCGACACCAGCGGGTTATTATCATCATTTCGCAGAGCATCGTAGTCCTTCTGTGAAATCGAAGGCACAAACTTATTGGGGTCGAAGTTCGGTACGGAGGCCATCACCAGCACCTCACCGGTATGGACATCCACCATCACAAAGGCACCGCGGCCAATCGTGCACTTGCGCAGAGCCTCCTCCGCTACCTTCTGCCACTTCAGGTTAAGAGTCGTTACCACCGTACCACCGGGGCGAGGCTTCTCCTGGTGCTCATCCAGAATCTTCTTGCCGCTCTCATCATACATCAAACGCCACAGCCCCGGACGCCCGGTCAGCTGCTTATTGAACTTCTGCTCCAGACCGGAGCGTCCCTCCATTCGCTCGAAAATAGGGTCGTTATGATTGATGGGACCCGTCGGCAGCTTAGCCTTCACGCCAGTGTAGCCAATGATGTGCCCTGCTGTCTCCTTCTCCGGGTACTTGCGGATGTAGAGAGGCTGCAAGTATCCGTATTCAATGCTTTCCAGCTTGCTCTTTACCTTCTGAATCTCATGGGCTCGCACGACAGGGCCGATCGCATACGGCGTCCAGCGGCGGTGGCGGTAGTGAGACAGCAGCTGTTCGTCTGACTTCTCGCTTAACTTTACACCCTCCGCCTCATAGGCGGCCATCACCTTACGGGCAATCTGCAACACCGAGGCGTTATCTTCCTGCTTCAGCTGCCCGAAAAGAATCGTCGGCTGGTAAGCCACCTCATTCGTTGCCAGCACCTCGCCATTGCGGTCGGTTATCAGGCCACGCGGTCCCGGTACAGTAAGAGACATCGTGCGTGCGTTCTTGCGCGTGCGTGCATACGCCAGGCGGGAGGGGTCGTGCTCCGTCATCTCATCCGTCACCACCACAGGCTTCTGCTGTACGGAAGACGTAGAGGGAACCTCGGGCGTATCGTGCATAATCTCTACATTAAGCGGAGAGTCCGGATCAGCCGTTTCTTCATACGAACCGGCTCGACCCACACCTTCCTGCTGAGCAGGCATCTTATCCTCACCGCCCAGGCGCACGGTTTCCACCACTTCCTCCTGGTCGTCCACCGCGTCCATGAAATCCTCCATCTGAGCAGTAGCCGACACTGCCCCCTGAGCCTCAGCCGCCGGCAGCAGCACCAGGCTCATCATCACAAGCGCATAAAAAAGCTTCTCTCTGAGCATCGCAAGCTTATTCTACCGTATTTATCCTCATCTTGCAATCTTTCTTTTCGTCCCCCATGGCACAAGATGAGGCATGAAATAAAGCGCCATCTCCTATCCACACTCACATACAGCTATCTGCTCATCGACATCCCCCTACTCGTTGTCTTTTTCATCCCCCTGCTCTACGCATTTTATTTGATAAATCAGCTGAGCAATCTCATTTTCCGTATCATTGCCAATACATTGCTCCACTGTTGCACCTTGTGCCGTTTGGGCATACACAGACGCAGACTTCAACAATAGCATCTTCACCAACGTACTATGTCCCAACGCACAAGCATTATGCAAAGCGGTAGTACCATTGATATCCAGCACATCATCAACCGATTCTCCGGCAATGATACGAGGCAACTGCCTCAACAATCGCAGCTTGATGGCTTGCAAGTAACCATCCTTATAGTTACGTTGCTTTAACTCCTTGCAAATACACGCAAATTTTAGCACTAACTGCAATTTCAAAGAGCTAGCCACACCTTCATTAAGAGAAACAACAAAATCCTCAGCATCCTCATCTAGTATTGCCTCGATGTCGAAAAGCGCCGTTTTCCCTTCACAGTTCTGCCTATCAGGCTGAATCCCCGGGGCATTCAAAAGACGTAGCGCAATCTCACGATGCCCTTCTCTTACAGCGTGATGAAGTGGCGTATCGCCATTCATATCCGCCTTATTTACATCAATACCAGGTATGGTGAGTAATACATCTAAAATATTTTCATGTCCGACACATGCTTCTCGCTGCAAGTGAGAATACATATCATGATTGTTATTAATTTCATTGATATGGCTTAATTTAATACCTGGAATAGCTAAAATCATGTTAATGCATTCAACATTATGAGCAACTATAACTTGCTCCAAGATTGACTCACCATATTTACTCTCCCTATTCACATCAATCCCAGGAGCATTCAATAACAATTTAAAGCATTCAACACTCCCTTTAACAGCATCAGACAAGGGAAAACCACCATCATCACTTTCTTTATTTACATCAATCCCAGGAACAGTCAACAGAGTTTTCACGCATTCCAAATGTCCGTTTTCAGCAGCAAGATGTATTGGTGTTTTCCCCTCACTATTTTTCTTATTTACGTCAATCCCAGGAACGGACAACAGAATTTTCACGCATTCCAAATGACCTCTTTCTGCTGCATGATGTAAAGGGGCACCCACATCATTATTCTTATTAACATCTATACGCGGAACAGTTAAAAGTACTTTTACACATTCAGCATCCCCCAGCCTTGCCGCAAGGCACAATAAATGCAGGGCTCCTATTTTATGGATACCAATGTCAGATTCAACAAAACGGGTCAATTTGTCGACATCGCCATTTTCAATCACAGCAATAATTGACAAATCGTCTTCAATTTGTTTTCCCAAAACTTTCAAATCCTCCTCAGTCAGATGAAGATACTGCTGAAACAGCTCTATGATTTTTTTATCTCCAAGGGAGAGTGCCAAGTATACAGGAGTCTTCCCTTCATCATCTGGAATAGTAGCATCTGCACCTTTCTCCAGAAGCAATTTAACCGCAGCCAGCCTACCCTTGTACAAAACGGCATAGTGCAGTGGCGTTTTTCCTGTTGAATCTTGGACATTTAAATCAGCCCCCCTTGTCTATAAGGAATTCTATAGCATCACAACAAAAGTGGGATACATAAAAATGCAATATGCGAAAGCCTTCTTCCAACTGATAATTGATATTCAGATTCTTTGTATCTACTATAGGAGCATTTAAATCCAAACCATTTTGAAGAAGAAAGTCAATTCGTTTCCTATGTTCATCGTCACTCTCGCAGTCTCCTGTTTGTAAGGCCTCTTTCTGCTTGTTAAACGAAGGCTCGTTCACAAGAACTT
>JAFOZZ010000135.1 GCA_017390945.1 Akkermansia sp. | reverse complement strand
CCATATATAAATATCGTTCAGAAATTTTGAAGTGGATTGTTCCATATGGAACAGCTGGTTTATATTCACGAAAGGATAGAGCTGTATCGTTCAATTTGAATAATATGCTTGTTCTCACGAATCAAAATTGAAATTATAATCATCAAATGCGTAGCCATTTTGTGCAGCATAAGAAGAGAGAGCAACATATTTCTGTGAAACAGCGATGCAAAATAGATAAAACTCTGTTCCTTTTCACCAAAATAGAGAATTTTCTTCGTTATTCTCTAATTATTATGTAACATATTGTATATAAATATATTACATAACATTAATCATAAAAACTCGATTTTTACGTTACATCCATTAAAACAGGGCAGAGGAGTACTATCTGATGGACTCGTGGTAACAAAAAGGCTCGCATTTGCGAGCCTTGCATATCAGAAATTGTGCCTTAGAATAAGCGTCTGAACCAGGATTTTTTCTTCTCTGGCTCCGGTGCTGGAGTCGTTTCCTTCTTCTTTTTTTGTTGCTTATTTTTCGAGCTTGTGGAATATTTAGACGATTTTTTCGAGCTGGAGCCAGCGTTATTACTCTTCTTTTTCTCCGGAGCAGACGTCTTTTTAGTGGAAGCTTCAGCCTTGGTCGGCGATTTTTTGTCCTGTTTTTTCGTCTCTTTTGGGGTCGACCGAGACTCAGATTTTGAAGATTTTTTCTCTTTCTTTTCCGATTTTTCAGCTTGCTTTGCCGCTTCTGAAGCAGCTTGAGCAGCTGCCTCAGCCGCCGCTTTTTCCCGGGCAAGACGCTCCTCTTCGGCCAGTTTTGCCGCTCTTTCCTGCGCTGCGATAACTGCCTTTTCAAGCTGAGGAATCACGGGAGGTAGCATCAATGTAACCGGTCGGACAGACTGTTTGGCGCTCTCATGCCACATATCTGCCGTACTCTTATACACCTCGGCACGCGCCATGCTACGCGCTATCTGGCAAGCTTCTAGCGCACGCATCCACGGTGTAATATAATGAATACCGCGAGCCAGTACATCCTCTCGCGACTTCTCAAAAGCAGTGTAGGCTGCATCTGCCAGCTCGAGGGAGCGAGTGGCATACACTGTATCGTTATAAGCAGCTTTCAAGCGGGCGTGCAAACAGGCTCGCAAGCAGTCGCGCACCAGAAGCACAGGGTCGTCACCAGGCAGGGCAGGGGATATTTCAGCGGCCTCTGAAGCGGAGGAAATAAGCCCCTGGCGCGGTACCTCGGGCGAAGCTACAAGAATACGTAAGGGCAGCGTGGCAGCCTCCCAGCGCTGCAAGATAACTGCAGGGGCATCCAAGTGCTCGCGGTCCAGCGGCATGGCATTCATAGCACGGCGAGTCGCCAGGGCCTTGTCCTTTTGACCAGACGCCCACATCGCCGTCGATACATACAAGCGGGAGGTCATCAGCACACTGCTTTCCCACTCAGGAATATCGGCGCGAGTTGCTAGTTTCACTGCCTGCATAAAGTGCGGCACAGCCTCAGCAGCACGCTCACTTCTGTATAATAGGTGCCCGTAAAGATGCGAGGGGACAGGGTGCCCGGGAAGCAGCTGCGCGGCCTTTTCTGCGGCCTTCAGAGCCTCCTCGCTTACCACCGGGGAGGACTCCTCGACATATGCTCTCACAAAGCAGACAAGAGCATCTTCTGGGTGCTGGGAGTAGAGCTTACGAGCCAGTTCCAGAGCGCGTGCCTGGTGGCGCAAGGGCTTGCCTTGCTCATCGTAACCGAGGTCGGCACAGTGCAGGAGCAGGGTACCCCAGCAGGCCGAAAGCGTATCCATGCGGTACTCCCCGGAGCGCTTGATGAAGTCCTCCGCAGCGCCCAGCTGGTCGTTCATGAGGAGCTTCAGGAAGGTTGACAGATAGAAGGCCTCCACCGGTGTGGCAGGCATCTTATCGAGCTGCTCCATGAGCTTCTGGCGGCTTTGCTCTCGGGCACCTGCGTTGGCCTCCGTCATCAGCAGACCGCAATGTGCCAGGGCACACATGCTATCCAGTTCAACAGCCCGTGCGAAGTGCAGGCGGGCGGATTCCTCCCAGCCCAACAACAAATCCAGCATGGCCTCCTGCATCTCTTTCTGCACCGCAGAAGACTCCGTAGCCAGCGGCATTTGCAGAGCGGCTATGTCGCCGCAATAAGGGGCAGGGGAGTCAGGTACCTCGGCAGCTGCTGCCACAAGGGCAGCAGCATACACCGGTATCAGCAATTGTTCCACATGGAACATAGGCATTACATGCGCTCAGGCATCTCAATACCGAACAGGCCCATACCCTGCTTCAGCACGCGAGCAGTCAACTCGCAAAGAGCCAGACGCGTCTCACGTACAGCGCCCTCGCTCTTAAGAACGGGGCAAGCCTCATAGAAGCTGTGGAATGCGCGAGCCAGGTCGTACAGGTAAGCAGCCAGCAGATTGGGACGGCAGTCATCCAGTGTGGACGGCACCACCTCTGCATAGCGCACCAGCAAGCGAGCCAGGTGAATTTCAGCATCTTCGCTCAGGGTCATCTCAGCCGGAGCTACGAACTCGCCCTCAATCTTACGGAAGATGGAACGTACACGCACGTAGCTGTTCTGGAGATAAGGAGCGGTATCGCCGGAGAGGGAAAGCATCTTGTCCCAGTCGAAGATGTAGTCGCTCATGCGGTTCTGAGAAAGCTCAGCAAACTTGATGGCGCCTACGCCTACGGCCTGAGCCACGCGGGTTTTCTCCTCTGCGGGCATGTCGGGGCTCTTCTCCTCCACAACGCGAGTAGCACGAGCTACGGCTTCATCGATGACATCCTGAAGGCTCACGGTGTCACCACTGCGGGTCTTAAAGGGACGACGATCCTTACCAAGGATGGAACCGAAAGCAACGTGACGGAAATCGCCGGTCACGCCGCGCATACGCTCGATATCGAAAATCTGCTTGAAGTGCTTATCCTGGGGCGCACCCACAACATACCAGATAGAGTCAGCATTAAAGTTCTGCGTACGATAATCCAGCGTAGCAAGGTCGGTCGTTGCGTACAGGAAACCGCCGTCTGCCTTGCGGATAATGGCCGGCACGGGTACCCACTCGCCATTCTTCTGAACGAGGAAGGGATCCTTCTCGGGCTTGTGGAAGCCATCGGAGAATACGCAGATAGCACCATCGCTCTCGCTGGCAATGCCCTTGGCAATGAGGTCCTCCACGAGCGGAGCCAGAGCATCATTGTAAGCACTCTCGCCAAGCCAGTAATCGAAGCTGATATCCAGCTGAGCGTAAATCTTTTCCAGACCCATCTTCGTTACCTCGATGCAGCGCTTCCAGATAGCGAGGTTTTCCTCGTCGCCACTCTGCAACTTCACGAGCTCAGCCTTGCAGATGGGAAGAAGTTCCTCCTCATCCTTGCACTTCTGATTCACTGTCTTATACACAGCGAGCAGAGCCTCAATGGGGTCTTTCTCCAGATCTTCCTGTTTCAGGATATTCTTCCAGCCCCACAGAATCATGCCAAACTGAGTACCCCAGTCGCCAATGTGATTATCGGTAATAACAGTGTGACCCATGAAGCGAGCCAGGCGAGCCAGCGTATCACCAATGATGGTACTGCGGATGTGGCCCACGTGCATGGGCTTGGCCACATTCGGTGCAGAGAAGTCAATCACAAGGGTCTTGGGCTTCTCCACCACAGCCACGCCCAGGCGCGCATCGCTCAGCATCGCAGTTGTGCGGCCGGCGTAGAACTCGGGCTTCACGCGGAAGTTGATAAAGCCGGGTCCGGCAATCTCCAGACTGGCAACGGGGCTATCGCCGAAAGCCTCAACCACCTGAGTAGCAAGAGCTCGCGGATTAGAGCGCACCTGTTTGGCCAGCATCATTGCGGCATTGCTCTGATAGTCACCAAAGCGCAAATCCTGGGACGGCGTCACAGCCGGTGTGAATCCCTCGGGCAGGTTCTCACCCAGCACACTCTGCAAAGCGGCCAGGAGTTTCTCGGAAAGTAGTGTCGGTATGGTCATGTTCGCGCGTCTTTATACACTCTTAATCACGTTTTGTCAATCTTTAATCGATAATTCCACGTCTCCCTGCGTCAGAAGAAATCAACATTTCACCTCACTGAAACATCCCGAGCCCATCGTCCTGATGTGCCACAATACAAAACTCAATTTTTCATTATTGCATTGTATACTTATAATGAACTTCTTATTATCATACCCTATCTATATGTTTTCATTGTTACATGACCGTGGAACACAAATCTTCTTGCAAGCGCCGCACACCTGTGCTATATACATACCCAGCTGCTGTGTTCGTGACGCGTGATTCTATAGGCCCGGACCGATATAATACACTAAGGGGCATCAAAGCTAAATGGGTTTAATGTTCCGTCCAATGGATACCTCAGAGAAACCCGGCTCCGCACCCACCTACGTTCAGGGAACGTGGCTCTCATATCACTGACGGCACAGCGGTATTCTTTTCTGGCCGCCTCTTTCTCAACAGATGAAAGAGGCGGTTCTTTTGCCTACTCCTCATCAAAAATAATAACAACGTAATAATATATACTTTATTATTTTATAGGAGTAGAGTTACTATGATTCTGTAGAGGATTTTAGCCTTCACACACACCACCGTACGTACCATTTATGGCATACGGCGGATTCTCAGCGTGTGATTGGTTCCGGAACTCTTGTTATTCCTGCTGCAACTCTTTTATCTCTCCTCGCCAAATACCCTAACAACTCCTCCGCACCGTTATGAGGATTCGGACTTGCACCGCTTTCCATCCCTCGGCCGAGGCATCGTACATTTCAGTACTTCTTGGCTCTGCTGCTATTATTCCATGCACAAAACAAAGCTACTGTCGCAGTTCAGGCCTAATTCTAACGTGGGTAGCGAATTTCTCTCATATAAAGGCCTCCCACCTGACGCAATATTCGGAAGCAGGCATCTTTTTTATCTCTTTTAGCCAAATCCAATGCGGTCCACCCCTTAATACCGGCAGAATCCCACGCGCTTGTAACATTAACTATTGCTCCTGAATTAAGAAGCAGAAGCAACATATCCACGTAGCCACACTCTGCCGCTACATGAAGGGGATTATAACCGTTGCGAGATCTTTTGTTAACATCTGCTCCAGATTCGATGAAAAGCCTTGCTGCCGCTACGTTATTATGATAGGTTGCCCACCACAGAAGACTTTGCCCCTTTTCATTTTGATAATTAACATTCGCCCCGGCAAGCAAGAGCGTCTTTACTTGTGTAAACCTCTTATTTTCTATTGCCTCGAACATAAGTGCATAGAGATCATTCGCTCCGGCTGCAATAAGCATCCTTACGATATCTGTTCTGCCATTTGTTGCCGCCGTATTCAATGCCGTTGTACCAAGTACATTTTTTACATTAACATTCGCATTAGCGGCAATCAATTGTCTAACTATATCCGTGTAACCATAGGCTGCTGACTGAATCAATGCAGTCTCACCGTAGGCATCTCGAATATTAACATTTGCGCCATAAGAAATAAGCAACCTCGCGATTTCAGCATGTCCGGAATGAGCAGCCTCATGCAATGCAGTTCGTCCAGTTGTACGAGATTGGTTATTTACATCAGCTCCGTTTTGAAGAAAAATTCGTACAATATCAGTGTGTCCACCATATGCAGCGATATGTAGTGATGTTCTGTTTTCAGAGTCAGGAAACTGAGTACGAAAATCAGCACCTTGCGAAACGAGAAGTTTCACGGTTTCTGTATCTCCATCACGCGCAGCCCAATACAGGCGTGTGGCGGTACAACTAGAGAAAAAAAGTGGCATCATAATCCCCACTACCAACAGCAACGACTTAAGAAAATTGAGCATAACTTTTTGACAATTGATATGAACAAGTTAACACTATTCTATTTAGCCAGATAGTATTATTCAACATCTATAATTACCACCTCGCGATCTAATTCCCATGCCCCCGCACTTACAAAACCAATAAAAGGAATCAAGTAGAAAAGTCCTCCAACAAAGTCTAATTTACCTGTCAGCGAAAGTTCAGAATCTAATACAGCCATTCCTTTTTGATTTCCATTTTGTGCAGTAATTACATGGCTCTTATTTTTCTTCAATCGTGCAACAACCATCTCACCGCGTCCCACAACTACACCATCAGCCTTAATAACGCAATCAGGTTTATTCGTTTCAATGCGAACTTTCTGAGTCCCTGAAGACAAGAGAGAACAAGACGTCGTTGCAAGACATACAATACAAGCAACTAGCTGTTTAAATGTATATTTAAGTTTCATATGAGGCTGT
>JAFOZZ010000134.1 GCA_017390945.1 Akkermansia sp. | reverse complement strand
CTTTTATCGGTCAGCCTCTTTTTGTTCAGTATTCCGTTTGCCGTTGTTGCTCTTAATCATGCCATCAAATCTGAGCGCTCTGTGAATATGTTCCGGGGGCTGGATGAGTGTCGCAAGCATGCTGACCAGGCAGAGCGCTGGCGCCTGTATACCATGATATCCATGGTGGTGCAGGTGCTCCTTGTGGTTCTCCTGATTGTGGGGCTGTGTTTATCTTTGGGCTGATACTCTATACATTTTTCTTATGACAACTACTCGATACTACATTACGAAACCCGGCGGTACGCCCACCGGTCCTATCAGTCTGGATTCTCTGCGCGTGATGGCTCAGCAGGGCGCACTGACGCCGGATATGCTTTGCCGGGCCGAAGATGCAGATGAATGGAAACCTGCTGGCGAAATCGTTATCATTCACAATGCTCCGGTGCATGCGCCGCAGGCATGTGCTAAGCCTGATACGAGGTTGACCAAATCTATCGTCCTGTTGGTGCTTTCGCTGGTGCTGTTTCCGCTCTCTTTCTTTGTGGCGGTGCCTGCGGTTATCTTTGCCGCATTAGCGGAGAATGAGTATAATCACATGCGTATGAACACTTGCCTGAGCTACGCGGAGAGCGCCCGCCTGTGGGTGAATATTTCCGTAGTGGTGACAGCCGTGCAGCTTATTTCGTATATAGCTGTTCTTCTGTTTGTCCTTGTTATCGGAATCAATGGGTAAAGACGTGCGGATGGGCAATTTTACAGCACGGCTGCCATCACAAACATGCCCACCATCACGCCGCCGATGCTCAGGTGGTGGTGTCCCCAGCGCTCGGCCATGGGGAGGAGTTCATCGAAGGAGATGAACACCATGATGCCTGCCACCACGGCAAAGAGGATGCCCAGGAGCGTGGCGCTCAGGAAAGGCAGCAGCACGAGCATGCACACCAGGGCTCCCAGCGGCTCGGCCAGGCCTGTCAGTGTGCCGACGATGAACGCCTTTTTGCGGCTGCCAGTGCCATAGAGCAGGGGGACGGCAACCGTGAGGCCTTCCGGGATGTTGTGAATAGCCACGGCCAGTGCGACCGACATGGCGATACTCACATTGTCAAATGCGGCGGCAACGGTTGCCATGCCTTCCGGGAAATTGTGCACACCGATGGCGATGGCAAAGAGGAATGCGGAGCGTTTGACGTGGGTGCGTTTTGTCAGCGCTGTGGCTTGCTGCGCTTCCTGTACTTCGTTCTCGGTGCGGAACTCGTGCGGGTTTTCATCCTCGGGCACCATCTTGTCGATGAGGGCTGCCAGCCCCATGCCACCGAAGAATGCCCCCAGCACAATCCATTTGTTGGCCAGCCCTTCGCCTAGTTTTTCCATGGCCAGCGGCATGAGCTCCATGAAGGAGATGTAGACCATCACGCCGGCGCTCGCGCCCAGCGAGAAGGTGAGCATCTTGGCATTCGTGCGCTTGAGGAACAGAGCTACCGCAGCTCCGATACCCGTGCACAAACCTGCCAGCAGCGACAACGCGCCACCGATGAGAATCTGCTCTTCCATGCCATTGAACATGCCCATCTTGTACTCCATCGTCTTCGTTCTGTCAATGAAAAATCCTTACATTACGCAAGGATTGAGGCATAATACGGTAATGTTGCAACGATTATTCCTTTTCTGCCTGTTCAGTGCTTCTGCTCCTGCTGCGTTTGCGTTATGGGGAACGCATGAGGGGGAGCATTCATCGTAATACCTGGAGCGAGAAGTTCAGGCGGCGGCTGAGGTGTTGCTGCGAGGGCGGGGGGCTGCTGCCCAAAGGGCATGGCTTGCTCCGTCTGAACATATTGGCAAGGGAACATTATGTCGATAAAGTCGGATGAAGTGATGATGCTTCTCCCATCGGTAAAGGTGGGGGCTGAGCCGGCGTTTTCGTGGTGCCGGGAGGTCGGTCAATATGAGGATGAGCTCGATTGGATGTATAAAACGACTATTCTGCCGCATTTTATGCCCGAAATACCTGCTAGTACACAGAAACCGCGTGACAAAAGCCTGCAAAAAGAGTAAACTGGGGCATGCACTACACTCCTTATACACTTTATCCCGTAGGCGCTCTGAGCGCTCGTGCTGCTGCCCAGCCGCGTGAGGGCGTGCTTCTGCGCGGTGATAACGGCGGTTATGCCTGTTTGCAGTCCTGGCCTGAGCTGGGTGATTCTCCCCTTGAGTATGAGCTGGACGCTCTGCGCGACGGTACGCCGCTGCGCCTTGGTGAGCGAGCTCTGAAGTGCATTGAGGTTGATGGCGAGGCTCGTGCCAACGGCGTCAGCCTGTTCGAGGGGCTTACGGTTCCCCGCAGCCACGCTACGCTGGCTGTAAGCGCCACCCCCTCCCAGGTGTACAACCTGCACCAGCGCGGCTTCCGCGTGGGTAAGATTAAGGTAGTACCCAAGCTCGCCGCTACGGTGGAGCGCCTCACAAACCTCGCTTCCATGGTACCGGATTGGAAGTGGCGTGTAGACTTCAACTGCACCCTGACGCTGGACTCCGCCCTGAAGTTCTGGGATATGCTTTCTGATTCCATGAAGGAGCGTATCGACTTTGTGGAGGACCCCTGCTACTACGACGTTGAGACCTGGCAGAAGCTGCAGGACGCCGGTATGCCCCTGGGCTACGACACCCCCATGCAGGAGAGCTCCATCCCGGCTCGCACCAGCAAGCCCATGATGCGCCTTGTGAAGCCTGCTCGTCACCACAGCACGAGCGGTCTGCCTGTATTCACCACTTACCTTGACCACCCGCTGGGCCAGTGCTGGGCTGCCTACAACGCCGCCAAGTTCTACACCGGCAAGCCGGCTGAGGAGGTGCCGCTCTGCGGTCTGGTAACTCACCACGTGTACCGTCCCAACACCTTCTCCGAGGAGCTGGGTATGGATATCACCCCCGAGTTCCGTGTACCCAAGGGTACGGGTCTGGGCTTTGACTCCCTGCTGAAGTCGCTGCCCTGGAAGAAGCTCTGATGCGCCCCTGATACCTTTCTTTCATTACGATAGACAAGCTTGCTTTGTCTATCGTAATTTTTTCCCTATTGTATCGACTCAGCAAAGCGCCGGTGTTGCCTTCGCTCCTACTTCGCACTTCGTCCCTTGTACTTCCATATGCGTTTCCTCCTTGCCTGTTCTGCCTGGTTATCGAACTGGACCGCTCCGTTTATCATTGCGGTAGCGGCGTTGTCCTTTGTCATCCCCGGTATGTTTGACTGGGTGCGAGGAGATGTGCAGACCTGCATTCTGGGCAGCATTATGCTGACCATGGGTATGACGCTCACGACGGAGGACTTCCGCATCCTGGCGCAGCGACCGCTGGATATTTTCATCGGTGCGGTGGCTCAGTACACCATCATGCCGTTGCTGGCCTTTTCGCTGGTGTATTTCTTTGGGCTTCCCAAGGGCATTGCCGCGGGGCTCATCCTTGTGGGCTGCAGCCCCGGTGGGGTATCCAGCAATATCATGAGCCTGCTGTGCCGTGGCGATGTGGCGTACTCGGTCGGCATGACGACGGCCTCCACTCTGCTGGCTCCGCTCATGACACCGCTGCTGGTGCTCTGGCTGGCGGGGGAGAGCATCGATGTGGATGCCATGGGGCTTTTCCGTAGTATTTTGCTGGTGACGCTGCTGCCCGTGGCTACGGGCACGCTGTGCAACTGGCTGTTCAGCCGCAAGCCTGGCTACCAGACAGTCTGTCGCCTCATGCCCGGTCTGGCCGTGCTGGGGCTGGCCTGTATCGTAGGTGGCGTGGTTTCTGCCCATGGGGCTCGGTTCTTCGAGAGTGGTGTGCTGATATTCTTCTGCATTTTCCTGCACAATGGGCTGGGGTACCTCATGGGCTACCTGGCAGGACTCGGCACGCGTATGAGCAAGCCCAAGCGCCGCACGCTCTCTATCGAGGTGGGCATGCAGAATGCCGGTCTGGCCACAGTGTTGGCAGGGCGCCACTTCCCCATGCTGCCCGAGGCGGCCATTGTTGCGGCCATTTCCTGTGTATGGCATTCCATATCTGGTACCTTGATTGCGGCTATCTTCAGCGCTGTCGATAAACTACGCAAAAAATAATTGCTGAAACGGCACGCATGTGATATGATGCTTGCCATGAAATCGCGATTTTTCTCTCTTCTGCTGGGGCTGCTGGCTGGCAGTGTGGTGTGTGGTGCGGATGCCTCGGTGGAGGTGGGACGCGTGATGTGTGTGGGAGATTCCATTACCCATGGTTCCTTTGCTCCCTCGTATCGCTGGCCTCTGCATAAAATCTTTGTCGACAACGGCGTGAAGTTTGAGTTTGTGGGCGTCAATGTCGGCAATCAGCCGCAGAAGTATGGCGTCACGCCCGGTATTGTCTATGCCGGAGTGCCGTTCAATAACCGCCACTCCGCTATTTGCAGTGAGCGTGCGTTTGAAATCGCCGGGCGTCGCAATAAGTCCGGCCGACTTGGTAACTCCAATATCTTTGACTGGCTGGGGCTGGATAAGACTTACAAGGGGAAGTATCGTATCAATCCTGCCACGCAGATGCCTGATGTGTTCATTTTGCTCATTGGCACGAATGATACCTATTCGGATTACGGCGACCGTGGTGGCATCAGCGCCGGCAATTTTTATAAGATAGCTCAGCGGAATCTGCTGGGACCTGGCGGCGATATGGACAAAATTATCGGCGCTATGCGCAAGGCTGCCCCCAAAGCGCGCATTCTGCTGCTTACGGTACCCACCTGGCATGATGGCACTCGTTATACCAACAAGAAGGCCGACTACGCCGTCATGGCCGACTACAACGAGAAGCTGAAAGCCTGGGCCGCCGGGAAGAATCTTGAGGTGGTGGACGTGAACCGCTATCTTGTGGATATATCCCGCACGGACAAACCCGGTGTGGGTGAGGAACAGTTCTTCAATGCTCGCGACCACCTGCATCCTACCGCGCAGGGCGACATGCTCATTGCTGCCGATCTGGCCAAGGTGCTGGGTGTGGGCGGCCGTACAGTGGGGCTGGAGCGCAAGCCGGTGGCGGATTTTACCTTGTCGGCCGATGCTCGCGGCGCTATCCCCATGCAGGAGTGGGCGGATATGGACGTGAGCAAGGGCTTCACAGTAGCAGTGCAGGGAGCCGCTGTGGGCAATGGTGCCACGGATGGCTGGAACCCCTCCGCCGGGTTGCGTTTGCATGTCTGCCGTACAGATAAGCAGGTCTGCGGTAAGCTGACCATGACGGAGAGCGGCATCCTGTGGAATGAGAAGACCGTGCTCTACCGCAGCGATATGTCGCAGAACAAGGAGGACATCCGCGTGGCCTGGCTGCCCACCACCACAGGCGAGAACCGCCAGCCCGGCTTCTACGTATGGCTCGGCGACCGCCTGATTGGCGAGGCTCTGCCCAGCATTCCGCAGGCTGCCAACTGCTGGATTAACGGCGCGATGATTTCCAAACTCGCTGACCTGCCCGCAGAGTGTGGCACCCTCCGCGCAATCCCCGGCGCCTTCGCTCCGGCACTGTGAGGTATTGATTCGTTTTTGTTTGGTTCGAAAAAGCCGTTGTCCCTCGGGACGACGGCTTTTGAGGTTAATGAGCAACACTATTTTTTCAATTACGAAATTCGGGCTTTCTCCAGCATCAGCAATGCTGGAGAAATGCATAAGGAGGGGGTGGGGGGGAGAATCCCCAGCGGTGCTGGGGAAGGTGAAGAAGCCTCCGCGATGCGGAGGCTGGTGAAGAACGAGCTGCGCCCGGTGTGAAAAAGCCCAGCGATGCTGGGCTGGTGAAGAACGAGCTGCGCTCGTGGAGAATAAGTAGTCGCGATGCGGATACTTATTCGGCCTTAAAGCCGGGGCGGGTGGTGACCAGGATGAAGATTAGGCCAATCACGACGCTGAGCGCTCCGTAGAGCAGGAATGTGCTGGTGGAGGCGGGGTCATCCACAATGCCGGTGAGGTAGATGACGAGGAAGTTGCCCAGAGTGCTGGTGAGGAACCAGAAGCTCGATACGGTGCTCTTGAGTTTATCGCCGGCGGCGGTATAGGCGTATTCGATACCCGTGGTGCTGACGAGAATCTCAGCCACGGTGATGACGAAGTAGGGGATAATCTGCCAGAGGATGCTGAGCTGCTCACCGGCGACGATACGGCTCTGGAGCCAGGCAACGATGCCGTATGCGCCGCCAGCCAGTATGATGCCAATGCCCATGCGCTTGAGCGGGTGGCTCCACTTGCCGATGTAGGGGTAGACGAAGAGCGTGACAAGCGGCACGAGAGTCATGACGAATGCCGGGTTGATGCTCTGCATTTCCTCGGCACCGAAGAAGAAGCTGACGCCGAAAAGAGTGAAGTGCAGCTCCTTCATATCTCGACCTTGCAGAATCCAGCTGGTGGAGGTTTGGTCGAACAAGCTCCAGAAGGGGATGATGAGCAGGAATACTGTGAGCACGCGCAGCATATTGCGAGCTTCCTTGCGCTGTTCCTCCGTGTAGAGCTGCTCCGTCACGTGGCGCTTGTTGAACACCATGCTGCCGGTGGTGCCGAAGAAGTTCTGCATGCGGAAGGTGGCCGCGGCTTTCATGGCTGCGAGCACAAGGGCGGCCACGTAGAGAAGCAGGGCAATCAGCCCGCAGAAGTCAGCAGCAGTTGCGCTCAAGCCGGAAAGCGTAGCAAGCTGAGTGGCGCCATCCTGCGCCCATACGGCCAAGCCGATGACGATGGGGGCTACCACGATGAATACACCCACTTGCAGGGCTGTGGTGGTGGCTTTGCTCACAGCCTCGCCGCCGAAGCGGTCGCAGGCTACCTTAGCGCCACGGAAAATACGGCAGAAGAGTGCCGGCAGGAATTCCGGCTGGGCGGGCGCCTTGTGCAAGTATTGCTTGCGGCCGCACCAGAACACGAAGGTGGCCAGAGCCATGAAGATGCCGGGAATGGCAAAGGCCCAGCTGTACCCCCAGTTCTTGTGTATCCAGGGGATAACCAGGAAGGAGAAGAAGGAGCCGAAGTTGATGGCCCAGTAGAACGCCGCGTACACGCGGGTCATGGTCTTGCTGTCGAACCCGCCCACCTGGTCACCGACGAAGGCGGATACACACGGCTTGATGCCACCGGCTCCCAGCGCAATGATGAACAGGCCAGTCATCAGAATCATGCGCTTTATCTCCAGGCTGCTCGTCAGATCCGCCGTAGCCAGCACACCGTGACCAAGGCAGTAGAAGAGCGATACGTAGAGAATGGTGCGGTAGCGGCCGAGGAAGCGGTCAGCAATCCACGCCCCCAGCAGAGGCAATACATAGATGAGTGCGGTGAAGAGGTGGGCTACCTCCATGGCCTCGCTCTCGCTCATGGCGAGAGCGTTGACCATGTAGAGCACCAGGATACTCTTCATGCCGTAGAAGCTGAAGCGCTCGCACGCTTCGTTGCCTACAATGTACTTGGTCTGTGGGGGGAAGGCCATGAGCTGCAGGGCTTACTTGCTTCCGTTGAGCTTCACGTGCTCGGAGAGCATGACGTTGTAGCGCACGTAGGCGCTGTTGAGCCAGTCGTACATGATGGTGTTGGACAGGCGAGCGTTCTGCATGGGCAGCTGGTACATGAGCTTGGCCATGTTGTACTGCGTGTCGTTGGGTACGGTACGCTCGGTCACGGCGCTGAAGCGTGCGCCGGCGGGCAGCACGACGGGCGGGCAGAGCTTGCCGCTGGCCGTGGTGAGCAGGTGCTGTACGGTGATACCCTCGGGGATGGTGGAGCCCAGGTTCAGCTCGCAGGGGCCGAACTCGCTTACCTCAGCACCGGCGGCGGTGGCTTTGGCAAAGATGGCGTCCAGGCTCTCGCCGGCAGTTGCGGCATCGCTCATTTCCTTGTACAGCTTCTCAGCGGCTACGGAGAGGGCGTTGTCGCTGCGCTCGGTGTTCAGGTCGGCCAGGGCTTTGTCTTTAGCCTGCTCGTAGGGGAGCACGGCGGGAGCCTCCACGGCCTCTACTTTGATGAGCACAAGCTTGTTGTCGCGAGTGAGGAAGAAACCGCGCATCTGCTGGATGTTGGCGAGCTTCTCAGCGCTGTTGTTTTTGACAGCCTCCTCGTAGGCGGCTACGGTGGTGCCGGACTCGATGTCACCGAAGGCGATGGCGGCCAGGGTGGTCTTCTTGCCGTTGTAGTCTACCTCGGCAGTCAGTTCGGCGGGAGCCTCAGCCTCGGTGCACAGGGGCAGGGTAATGTGGCTGCTGCCGTCTGCCTGCTTGTAGGTGAAGGCTGCGTATTCGGGGTTGTTCGCAGCGTTTTCCAGAATGTTGTCCAAGCCACCACCATTGGCCATGGAGAGATCCTGCATGATGGCATCGGTGGTGTTCATGAGCGAATCCATGGTCTCGCCCTCGCCGGGGGTAATGGTGTAGAGGGAGACGATGCGGCGCTGGACGCTCTTGTAGTTGTCCTTGTGTGTATCCCAGTAGGCTTTGATTTCCTCCTCGGTCGGGGCGGCGGGGGCAGGTACCTTATCGGCGGGCAGCCAAGCGGTCTTACCCTTTATGCTCTGATTGCCGGCGTCGATAATCTGGCTCTGTACCTTGGTGTTGTGAGCCACGCCGTTTGTCACCATGGCGCCAATGCTTTCCCACACAATCATGTCGGAGATGACGCTGCGGAATGCCTGCTCCATGGGGTTGTTGGCTACGCCATCGTAGTAGCCGGTGAGGTTCTGGTAAAGCTTGGTGTCGAAGCTGCCATCGGCCTTGGTGAAGGCGGGCAGGGACTTAATGAAAGCATCAATCTGATCCTTGGAGGGAACAATGCCCAGGCTCTTAGCCTCCTCCTTGAGGATGGCGCGGTTGATGGCGACGTTTTCCTCGGCATCAGCGCAGGGGCCAAAGCTCCAGCCCTGCAGCACGTACTGCAAGCGGGACAGGCAGGCCTCTACCTCCGGGTGCTCCTGTACCCAGGCGCTCAGGGCGGCCTCCTCGTCGGCGCTCAGCTCGTCGTCGTCATTGGCATCGAAGCGGTCGCGCAGCTTGCTGTGGGTGGAGGAATAGATGTTCTGAATGATGCTGGAGCCGTTCTCGCCCAAGCTGTACACGTCAGCATACTTGTAGTTAGTGCCATTCACCTGGATGTGGAAGTCGCGGGAGAATGAGCTGCTCTGGTTACCGTAGTCCATCATAATCAGACCGGCGCCGATGGCGACGATCACGACGAGAACCAACAGTGAATTTTTACGGATGAATTCGAGGAAGGTCATGGCCTGATAGTGTTGAATGACCCGCGCCTGCGCGCAGGATTGCGCCGATTCTAGCCCATACGCGCGCGTGTGGCAAGTTTATTCCGTGTCTTATGCCGTGATAAGCCGCAATTGCTGGGAAATAGTCGGGGTTTTGGAGAAGGTGAAATGCCAAAAAAACGAAGTACGATGGACGAAGTAATTGAGGAACCTACAATCTACAAAGTCAACTTTGTACTTGTAACTAGTCCTTACTTCGTCCTTCGTACCTCGTCTTTCGTATTTTTCAGGCCTGTTTGGAGGCGCGGCGGGCGCGGACTCCTGCGGCGAGTGTGTCGAGGATATCGAGGGTGCCCTCCCAATCCACGCAGGCATCGGTGATGCTGACGCCGTACTGCAAGGGGGTGACACCGTCACACTTCTGATTGCCGCTGTTGATGTTGCTCTCAATCATCACGGCGCCGATGTGGTCATCACCGGCGGCCAGCTGGGCGGCTACGGATTCCGCGACGACGTGCTGCTCCTGCCACTTCTTGCGGCTGTTGCCGTGGGAGCAGTCAATCATAATGCGGTTGTTGATGCCGGATTTCTGCTGAATGGCCCAGGCGTTGGCTACGTCCTCAGCGGAGTAATTCGGGCCGGCGGTGGAGCCGCGCAGGATGATGTGGCAGCTGTCGTTGCCGCTGGTGGACACGATAGCGCTCACACCTTGCTTGGTAACGGAAAGGAAGCAGTGCGGATGGGCTGAGGATACGATGCCGTCCACGGCAATCTGCACACAACCGGTGGTGCCGTTCTTGAAGCCGATGGGCATGGAGAGGCCGCTGGCCAGCTCGCGGTGCACCTGGCTCTCTGTGGTACGAGCGCCGATGGCACCCCAGGCAATCAGGTCACTGATGTACTGCGGGGTAATAACGTCCAGGAATTCTGTAGCAGCGGGTACGCCCATCTCGGCAAGGCGCAGCAGCAGCCCGCGTGACATGCGGAGGCCGCTGTTGATGTTGTAGCTCTCGTCCATGAAGGGGTCGTTGATAAGCCCTTTCCAGCCCACAGTTGTGCGCGGCTTTTCAAAGTACACGCGCATGATGAGCAGCAGGTCCTCGCCATACTTGCGGCGAGCCTCCGCCAGGCGGCCAGCGTAATCGATGGCCGCTACTGTATCGTGGATGGAGCAGGGCCCTACCATGACGGCCAGGCGGTCGTCTTCTTTCTTCAGAATGCGGCGGAACTCCTCGCGGGCGTCAAATACCACTTTGCTGGCATCGTGGCTCGCCGGGAAATCCTGCATCAGAATGGCAGGGGATATCAACGGACGGATGTCCGTTACGCGTACGTCGTCTGTTACGAATGGATTCATTATTACTTAGCGGACTTCTTCCAGGAGTAAATGTTATCTTCGATAGCCTCCTGTGCTTCTTCCTCTTCGATAGAGGCTTCAACGGGCTTCTTGTTGCCCTTGGGCTTGGTCTTCTTGCCGCGTACGGGGGTAGTCTCGGGGGCTACGCCGGTGCCGTTGGCGCCAAGGCAGTAGGCGATGCAGTTCTTACCGCGCAGCTGCTTGCCGGTGAAGGGGTCGGTGCAGCCCTCGCTCTCCTCGCACATCAGCACGTAGTAGGGCTTGCCCCAGGGGTCATAGAGGCCGAGTGCGTCGGTGTTCGGGTCGCGATACATGCCGTCCATCTTCTTCTCCTGCTCGTCGGCGGGGAAGTAGGTGTCGCGGGTGGTGTTCATGCGCTCCTCGTCGTCTACGGTCTCGTTGTTGGTGAGGATGGCGAGCATGTCGGCGTCCTTACCGTCAGCGGTCACGAGAGAAACCTGGTAGTTGTTCTCCTCGGTCGGCTCGGCCATGCTGGTGCGGAAGGGCAGCACGCCGTGGTCGTTGCGGAAATTGGTAGCACCCTGTACGATGCGCATGCAGGTTTCGCGGGCGGGTGTTTCCTTAGCGGTTTCGAGGTAGCGCAGTACGGCGCCGCCGCCGATGGTGGCCAGCGTTGCCAGAATGGCAATCACAACGATGAGCTCAATGAGAGTGAACCCCTTTTTGTTTCGAGTGGTAAAAGTCATTTTCATACGCGATTATTCTAGCATATTGGCATGGCCGGGCGCAAGCAAAATCAGCGCCTGCGGGATAACAAACCATATTTTGGCGAAAAAATCCATGCCAGCAGGAAGATGGCGCCGAGCACTACAATGATGGTAGCCCCCAGGTGCCAGCCCAGCGGGTAGGACAGGAAAAACGCGGCGATGGAGCCCAGACCGCCGATGAGTCCGCCACCCAGAAGAGCAGCGGTGCACGGTCGGTGAGCAGGTACATGCTGGCAGCAGGGGCGACCAGGAGCCCCAGGGTGAGGAAGGCACCGACTGCTTGCAGGGATGATACCAGCACCAGGATAATGAGGGCAAAGATGCCGTAGCTGAAAGCACGCGTGCGTATGCCCATAGCTGCGGCAACGCGTGGGTCGAACAGGAAAATAATGAGCGGTCTGTGCAGGATGGTGATGCTCAGCACGGCCAGCGAACCGATGCCCCAGGCAATCCACAGGTCGGTGTTGCTCATGCTCATGATGTTGCCGAAGAGCCAGTCGTCCACCTTCTGCTGTAACCCCAGCTGAATGAGGATAATGTAGCCCATGGCGAATGCCGTGGTGTGCAGAATGGAGAGCGCTGTGTCGTGGTCCGCCTTGCCGGTGCGCGAGATGAAGAGCGAGCCCAGCCCCACGGCCAGGCCGGCAATAACGGCGCCGATGAGGATGCTCAGCTGCATGAAGCCGAAGAGCAGAATCGCCAGTGCGATACCCGGCAGCAGGGCGCAGGAGATGGTGCCAATCTGTAGTGAAGAGCGGCGCAGCACCACCAGCGCACTCACAAAGCCATTCGTAAACCCGATGACGGCGCAGGCCCACAGGCTGCGCTGTGCGATGGGTTCGCCGAGGAATTGGATAAACGCGTTCATGCTGTTGTGGTAATGTTGCGCTTGCCGAAAGCGGTGAACAGGTTAGCCTCGCTGAGCACCTCCGCCGTAGCACCGTAGGCAATGGGGCGGCGGTTGAGCAGCAGCGTGTAATCGAAAATGCGCGTGGCGGTGCTCAGGTCGTGGTGGGAGGCAATGATGAGGCGTCCTTCCGCGGCCAGGCTGCGCAGCAGGGTAGCAAGGGATTCCGTGCCGGGGACATCAAGTCCGGTGAACGGCTCATCCAGCAGGAGAATGTGTGCCTCCTGCGCCAGTGCGCGAGCCAGGAAAGCACGCTGCTGCTGCCCGCCAGAGAGTGCGCCAATCTGTCGCTTTTGCAGGTCGGTCAGGTTGAGTGCTTCCAGTGCTTTGTCCACGATTTCGTGGTCGTGGCGGCTGAGCTTGCGCCACAGGCCGGTGGCGGGGTAGCGTCCCATTTCCACCAGCTCGCGCACGGAGATGGGGAACTGCCAGTTTACTTCCGTGCGCTGTGGCATGTAGGCGATTTCGTAGCGGGTGTCGTGCAGCGGAGCGTTGTTCCACATCATGGTGCCGCCACTCGGGCGTAGCAGACCCGCCAGCAGGTTGAGCAGGGTGGATTTGCCTGCGCCGTTCGGGCCGATGAGGGCGAGTGTGTGGCCACAGGTGGCGGTAAAGGAAATGCCGCTGAGGGCCTCCACTTCACCGTAGCGGGCGCTGAGCTGGTGCACGCTGAGGTCATGGCCGCCATGGTGGTGGTGGCCGCCGCCCCAGCAGATGTGGTCGTGTGCGTCTACCATGTGAAAGTGAAGATGTCGTGCAGCAGCGCGTCGCCCCAGCGGGTGCAGCTGCGGGATTCGCGGTTGGCGGGTTCGAGAGTGATGGTAATGGCATTGCTGCCGGTGGTATCGGGCTGCCAGTGAGCCTCGGCTTCCAGCTCGAGGGTATCGCTCATCGGGAGCTGCAGAGCGGCGGTCAGCTCGGCCGTGGGGGCTTGCCACGCTGCGATGGTGGCACCGTCGTGACGCAGGGTGATGGCGGAGGGGCTGCCGCTGAAGTGTACGGTGAGGTATACTTCCTGCATGGTGGCGGGGGCTTGCTGTTCGATGGTGTTTGGCGTCGGCTTGGCCGGGGCTGTCAGCCACAGCAGGGGGAGCCCGGCCACAATCACGCCGCCGAGGGTGAGCAGACTGGTCAGCGCGGGGCTCATGGGCAGAGGTGCTTGCAGATGGTGTCGATATTGTGCAGGAACATGGCCTCGTAGCCCTGAGCTGCGGGGTAAATGCCATCCATCACCAGCGGCTCAGCGGGTACCCCCAGTTGCTCGGCAATGACTTGCAGCATGCGTGGGCTGGCGTTCACTTCGGTAAAGATGCAGCGCACATTCTTGCTGCGCAGGTCTGCCAGCAGGGCTGCCAGTCGGGCTGTGTCGCCCTCGCTCTCGCGGGCTATACCCTGTATAGCCACCGGTTTCAGGTTGTAGGCGGCGCAGAAGTGGCACATGGCTGCGTGGCCTGTTACGAGGTAGCGGGCATTCTGAGGAATGCGGCTCAGGCGCAGGCGGGCGGTGCGGGTCAGCTTGTCCATGGCAGCTGCGTAGGCATTGCGCCCGGCTGTGAAGGCCTTGGCGTGCGCCGGGGCTGCTTGTACCATGGCGGCCAGTACGGTGCGGGAGGCGCGCTTCATGTTCTCAGGCGTGTTCCACCAGTGGGGGTCGGAGAATCGGGTGCCGGGCACGCGCACGTTCGGTATCTCCATGCCGGCTTCCACAATGGCGGTGTGAGCGGGCAGCGAGTCCATCAGGTCGGCCAGGTAGGGCTCCACTCCCTTGCCACAGGCCAGCAGCAGCTGAGCACCCGAGGCCGCCGCCAAATCTCCTGCTGTGGGGGTGAAACCATGCAGGTCGCCATTCGGCGGGAAAAGGTTGACGACGGTAACGTGTTCGCCGCCGATTCGCTCCGCCATTTCGCTCAGCAGGGGGTGCAGACTGGCAATCTTGAGCGGGGCAGCTTGTGCTACAGCTAGTCCCAGCACCATCAACAACATGCAGAGCATCTTCTTCATGCCGCGCATTATACCCCTTGCGCTTTCCCTCGTCAATACCCTGCTGGGTCAGTGGGAGAATTAGTTGTGTCTTACTTTTTGCGGCGCAGGCTTGCGGGCAGTATCCTGAGCTGCTCGCGGTATTTAGCCACGGTGCGGCGGGCAATGTGGATGCCCTCTTGTGCCAAAGATGCCTCGATAGCGGCATCGCTGAGCGGCCGGTTGGGGGATTCCGCCTCGATGAGCTGGCGTATGCGAGCCTGTACGGCTCCGGCTGCATGGCTGTCTGCCCCATCACTGGGCAGGGTGGCGGTGAAGAATCGGCGCAGTTCAAACACGCCGAAGCGGCATTTCAGGTATTTACCGCGTACAGCGCGCGAGATGGTGGATATGCTGACGTTGATGTCAGCGGCGATGTCCTCCATTTTCAGCGGCGCCATGTGCTCCGGCCCTTTGTGGAAGAATGCCTGCTGACGTGCCACGATGGCTTTTGCCACCGTGAGAATGGTCTGCTGTCGGTCGTTCAGGGCGCGTATCAGCTCGCGCCCTTCGCGGAAACAGCGGGAGAGGTAGCTGCGCAGCTCGGGCTTGTCTGCCTGCTCCGCCATCATCTGGCGGTAGTCGGCGGAGAGTGCCAGGCGCGGGATGCCGTCTTCCGTCAGCGTGACGGTGAGTTCGCCATCCTCAGTTGTTACGATTATATCCGGCGTAATGACATTGAGCTCGGCGCGGGCAAAGGCACTGCCGGGGTCGGGATTCAGTCTGGCAATGCGGCGCGCTGCAATGTGCACAGCTTCCTCCTCTACATCCAGCGCGCGGGCGGCGTCGGCATAGCGGTGGCGTACCAGCTCGTCCCAGTGGTCGCGCAACAGCTGCATGGGGATACCGCCGTGTTCGCCCTTGCGCTGGAGTTGCAGAATGAGGCTTTCGCGCAGGTCGGCGGCGCCTACGCCGGCGGGATCCAGGTCTTGTACGGCGCGCAGGGCTTTCTGAAAACGACTGGCCGACAGCCCCAGCTCGCGAGCCACCTGCTCAGGAGCCTCCGCAAAAAAGCCGTGGTGGTTCAGGTAGGGAATGATAGCGAGCGCAGCGGCTTCCGTTGCGGGGGAGAGCGCACTGCTGCGAATCTGCTCCTCCAGGTGGGCGCTCAGTGTGGTCTGCTCCGTCAGCGACTCCAGGAAAACGTCGTGCCTTCGGGTGCGTTCGCGTGCTGCAGCGGGGGCGTCGCCGTTGCGGTCAGGCTCTCTCGTGGTGGACAATTCCTCCAGTGCCGGGTTACTGGCCAGTGCCTGGGTAACAATTTCGCTCAGCTCGGCTGTGTTCGCCTGCAAGGCTCGCATGAACATCTGCATGGCCGCCGTTGCCGCCATGTGTTGTTGCATGCTTTGTCCGAATCCCGCTGAACTCACGCGCATCTTCATAGCAAATTTGCCATCATTTGACAAGCGCAAACCGCGTGCGCACGATGATGACGTAGCTAACTTTCTGAGCCCGGGGAAGCTGCTCCACCACCTGCCTGAGCTCAGGTGTTCTTCAATCTTATAGGCGGGCGTAGCC
Source organism: Akkermansia sp. (assembly GCA_017390945.1). Lineage (GTDB taxonomy): Bacteria > Verrucomicrobiota > Verrucomicrobiia > Verrucomicrobiales > Akkermansiaceae > Akkermansia. The sequence continues at coordinate 12,491 of JAFOZZ010000134.1, read as the reverse complement.
CGCGGAACTTCAGAGCCCGCGGGAGCGGGCGGTAGAGAGTAGGCAGGTGGTTCCGGCTTCGCCAAAGCTACGCCGAGACTGGGAAGTCGCGAAAGCGACGGAACCCCTGCAAGAGAGAAAAAAGAAAATCGAACCCCGGAACGGGGTGGCAGAGGCCGGGGCTTTGTTAATGCGGGTAAATGATGTTCTCGACTTGAATCCCATTTTTCAACAAGAAAAGCATAAACTCTTCGTGTGTTGTATATTTACGATGATGAGTCGCTTGATTATCTATATAAGCAGTAACAGCTTCTTTGTTTGATTCGCTGACAGAGAATGCTGCATAGCCTTCTTGCCATTTGAAGTTTTCATAACTGGAATCAAGACCTTTAATCCATCTGCTTGTATTAGCCTTGATGGTACGGACAAAATCTGCAATGCTCATGGTGAGCGGTAATGAGGACAATATGTGTATGTGGTCAGGCATACCGCCAATGGTATACGCGCACCCTTCCATGGCGCGTATAGTGCCGCCAATAAAGCTAAATACCCGAGCCAGATGTTCCTCTTTAATTACATTTCCAGTACTTTTGACATGGAAAATGATATGTACGCTTACCTTGACAAGAGAGTTTCCCATATACATCTACCATACTATCATTATCGCAGTGTAAAGACAAGGAAAAGGTACTCATAATTAAGCCTTGTTTTTGAATCCTCCGCCTCTGCCACCCCTGACGGGGTTCTATTATATTTTCTTCCTGTAGCAGGGGTTCCGCCGCTATCGCGGCTTCACCACCTGCCTGAGCTCTGACGTCCCTTACGGGACTCCGATTCTAGGCGAGCTTCGCTCGCGAGTGCATACCTGTCCCCCTTGCGGGGGCTGTTACATTTTTGTTCGGTGGCCGTAGGGTCGCCGCCTGGCTCCACCACCAGCCTGAGCTCAGGTGTTCTTCAATCTTATAGGCGGGCGTAGCCCGCGGAACTTCAGAGCCCGCGTGAGCGGGCGGTAGAGAGTAGGCAGGTGGTGGAGTCGCGAAAGCGACGGAACCCCTGCAAGAGAGAGATAAAAGAAAATCGAACCCCGGAACGGGGTGGCAGAGGCCGGGGTTTCATGATGCCGGTTAGGAGTGGAGAAACAAAAACGCCCAGAGCAGTGGGGTGCTCCGGGCGTGGGGGAAAGGGGGGCGCGGTTAGTCTTCTTCGCTTTCGGCGAGTTTGGCGTAGGCGTACTCTTCGTCCGGGTCAGCGCCGTGGTGCGCCTTTTCAATCTTGGAGCGGAAGAGGCGCATGATGAAGACAAAGGAGCAGGGCACGAAGAACACACCCACGAGGGTGGCAATGCTCATGCCAACGACTACCACTACGCCGATGGCATTACGGGCGAGAGCGCCGGAGCCCTCAGCGGTGAGGAGCGGTACGCAGCCCAGGATGAAGGCGAAGGAGGTCATGAGAATGGGGCGCAGGCGCATGCGGGCTGCGGTTACGGCAGCATCCAGCAGGGACTGGCCACGCTCCATTTGCAGAACGGCGAACTCTACGATAAGGATGGCGTTCTTTGCGGCCAGGCCTACGAGCATCACCAGACCAATCTGGGCGTAGAGGTCGAGCGTGAGACCGTACATCCACAGGCCAAGGAAGGCTCCCAGCACGGCGATGGGCACGGAGAGGAAGATGGAGAGCGGGAGCGTCCACTTCTCGTACAGAGCTGCCATGATGAGGAAGGCGAACACACCGGAGAGGGCGAAGATGGCACCCAGCCCGAGGCCGTCCTGCACCTTCTTTTCCTGGAAGCTCATGTCCACGAAGGAGTAGCCGAACTTGGTCTTGTCCATGACCTCGTTAAACACCTCGTCAATGGCAGCCATTGCCTGAGCGGAGGAGTATCCGGCCGCAGGCACGACGTTGATTTTACCGGCGTTGTAGTTGTTGTTGTGCAGCACGAACTCGGTATCGGCAATGTCCTTGATGGTAACGAGGGTGCTGAGGGGGACGGACTCACCCTTGTTGTTGGCTACGTAGAAGTTGGCAATCTGGTCCGTGCTGGTGCGGCTCACGCCGGCTGCCTGCATGTACACCTGCCACTGCTGGCCGAACTGAGTGTAGTAGTTCACGAAGCGCGAGCCATTGAAGCACTGCAACAGCGAGTTCGCACCGGCATAGTCGACGCCCTGAGCCAGGCACTTATCCTTGTCGATAGCAATGCTCTTCTGGGGCACGGCGGGTAGCATCATGTCCGAGGCCACGGCAATAGCTTTGTGCTCCTTCAGGGCGGTTTCGAGGCGCTGCATCTGGCGGTAGAGCTCGGCTACACCCTGACCCTCGCGGTCTTCCACCACAAAGGTGATGTCGTTACCGGTACCTACGCCGGGAATGGCGGGCGGCATGGCCATGAATACGATGCCGTCTGCGCCGCACATGCTAAGCTTGGCGTTGATGCGCTGGTAGATGTCCTTGGCCGTGGGGTGCTTGCCATTGGGTTCGAGGGGGCGGTCCTCGAAGTCCTTGAGCTTCACAAAGTAGGTCATGGCGTTGGTGGTCTGCACGCCAATCATGAGGTTCATACCGATAATGGATACCACCTGGTCAACGGTGGGGTCGCTCATGATGGTTTGCTCCACCGGCACGGTCTCCTCCGTAAGGCGCTGGAGCGAGGTGCCGGGCTTCATGATAACACCGGCGATGAGGAAGCTCTGGTCTTCCGTGGGCAGGAAGCCGCCGGGTACCTTCCTGGACACCGGGATAATGAGCAGCGTGAGGGCTGCCAGCAAGGGCATGGAAATCAACAGGTAGCGGCAGAGGAAGCCGCACACCACGGCAAACATATCGGCCACCCAATCGTATACCTTGTTGAAGGCATTGTAGAAGGGGGTAAGCAGGGACTTGTGCTCTTTTTTGTTCTTGAGCATGAGGGCGGACAACGCCGGGGAGAGGGTAAGGGCGTTGAAGGCCGAGATGAGCATGGATACGGCAATCGTCACGGCAAACTGCTGGAACAGGGTGCCGGTGATGCCGGGCAGAAGCACGGAGGGCAGGAACACAGCAGCCAGCACCAGAGCAATGGCGATAACAGGGCCGCTCACTTCCTTCATGGCGGCAAATGTGGCCTGGCGCGGTGTCATACCGTTTTCCATGTGCGTTTCCACGGCTTCCACTACCACGATGGCATCGTCCACCACCAGACCAATGGCCAGCACCATACCCAGCAGGCAGATGGTGTTGAGCGAGAAGCCCAGGATGGGGAAGAAGCAGAATGTGGTGATGAGTGATACCGGCACGGCAATGAGCGGAATGAGCGTGGCACGCCAGCCTTGCAGGAAGAGGAATACCACGAGTGCAACCAGCACGAGTGCCTCTACGAGCGTGTGGATAATCTCGTTAATGGAGTCGCTTACGGTGACGGTGGTGTCCAGTGCATCGAAGCCGCGCATGCCTTCGGGCATTACCTTCTCCTTTTCGGCGAAGAGCTGCTTCAGGTTGTATACGGTTTCCAACGCATTGGCATCTGCCGCCTGGTAAATGGCCAGACAGGTGGCGGGGCGGCCATTCACTCGACCGGCCAGGGAGTACATCTGCGAGCCGAGCTCAATTTTGGCGATGTCCTTCAGGCGAACGGCCTGGGTGCGGTTTTGCAGGATGATGATGTCGCCGAACTCGTCGATGCTTTCCACACGGCCTTTGTTGCGGATGGTGAAGGTGAACTCCTGCCCGTCGGGCATGGGTTCTGCGCCTACGGAGCCGCCGGGGTTAATGTTGTTCTGCTGGTGGATGGCATTGTACACCTGGTCCACCGTCAGGCCTTTCTGAGCCATGCGCTCGCTGTCCAGCCAGATGCGTACGGAGTAACGGCCGCCGAACACCATCACGTCACCCACGCCCTTTACGCGCTTGATGGGGTCTACGAGGTTCAGCGTGGCATAACCCGTCAGGTCGATGGTGTTGAAGAACCCTTCTGGCGAGTCAATGGCGTAAATCATGAGCGGCAGACCCGAGGACTGCTTGATGGTCACACCCATTTGCGCCACCGTGCTGGGCAGCTGGGCTGTGGCCTGGCTGTAGCGCATGTAGGTGAGCTGCTGGTTGGTGTTGGCATCTGAGCCCGGCTCAAAGATGACGTTGAGTGAGCAGGAGCCGTTGTTGGAGGAGGTGGAGCTCATGTAATCCATCTTCTGGATACCGGAGAGCTGCAGCTCGATGGGGGTTGCTACGGCGTCTGCCACTTCCTGAGCATTAGCGCCGGGGTAGTTGGCGCTCAGCTGAATGGTGACGGGGGTGATGTCCGGGTAGAGCGTGATGGGCAAAGCCAGCATGCAGATGATACCCAGCATCGTGGTGACGATGGAGATAACGCCGGCAATAATCGGGTGCTTAATGAAAAAAGGAGACATAATGAGCAATCGATAAGGTTATTTGAACTGCGGGGCAATAGAGGTGTTGGCGTCAGCCGTGACGGAGTCTACCACCGTGCGCGGTGCCACGTAGTGGAAAGGAACAGGGGTAAGCTTGTTGGCGTGGGTGTTCTTCTTCATGTTGGTGGCGAGCGTGTCTTTTGCCGCCAGCAATGTGCCCTCCACGATGACGGGTACATTGTTTATGTCGGTAAAGCCCATGCCCTTGAGCACCATTTCCATGGCCGAGCCAAAGCCCTGGCCGCGAGCTATCAGCTCCAGCGTGTCTTTAGCTCCGGCACCCTTGAGTACCAAGTCCTTGGTGTTCTTTACACCGGCCTTGCTCAGAACCAGCGTTTTCCAGTCTTCCATGTTTTCTCGGGCGGGCAGGTCATCCGGCAGGGTGGTGCCGGCCTGCTTTTCCATCAGCGCGCGGAAGTCTGCCACTCCGGCATTCTTCAGCACCAGTTCATCCCAGCTCTTTACCTGGGCGCCGCCCAGTATCATGGCATCCAGGCTGCTGGCTTTTGTTTCGCTCAGCATCATGGGTACAACGGTGTCGCGGTCTACATCCACTACGTACATGGGCTGTAGTACTTCCTTGCCGCCATCTTCCTTTACCGGTACCGTTACCATGGCGCCCTTGGTAATGGGCAGGGGGGTGGGTGCCATATCCGGTCCCAGCAGTAGGAGCAGGTCGCGCCCATTGGCATTCATCGGAGCACGTGCCGGCACCAGGAAGGCGCCTTTCAGCGGATCCATCGCTGCGCGTACTCGCACCGGCATGCCGCTGCGGAGCCCTTGGTCTACGTTCTCCACGCGCCCAATCAGGCCGAAGGTGCCCTGCGACAAGCTCAGCGTGTTGTCCATGGAGATGATTTCGCCCTTGGCGGGGTAGACTGAGCCATCCTTGAGCACCAGGTCGAACTGCGGGCGATTGTTGGGGCCTGCCTTGTGGCTTTGCAGCGCCTCGATGCTGGCCAGCGCACCCTTGCCGCTCACGCTGAAGTCTACGCGAATGGGGTTGATGGAGGACAGCGTGACCATCGGCTGCGCATCAGCGGGATTTACCAGCGCTCCGATGGAGGGCTTGCTGATGCCGGCGCGGCCATCAAACGGCGCGCGTACCGAGGTATAGCTCAGGTTGATTTCCGCCAGTTTTACCGCGGCTTTCAGCTGCTCTACCGTGGCCTCTGCCTTGCGCAGGGCTGCCTCGTTCGTTTCTACGGCTGTCTTGCTATCAGTGCTTTCTTTCTTGGAGATAGCGCCGGTATTGGAAAGGCGGATGAGGCGCTCATGCTCAATGCGGCTCAGGTCGAGCTTGGCCTTGGCTTGCTCCACAGCGGCTTCCGCGGAGTGGAGGTTGGCCGTCACCTCATCGAGCACGGCTTGGTAGGGCGCCGGGTCAATGGTGTAGAGCACATCTCCCTTCTTCACGATGGTGCCATTGCGGAAATGCTGCTTCAGCAGGAAACCGCTCACTTTGGGGCGTATGTCGGTCTCTTCCTCACCGCGCAGCTTGCCAAACCACTCTTCGCGAATATCGACATCCTGATGCACCAGGGGCAGTACCTGCACGGGGTAGGCCGGGTGCTCAGCGGCAACGTCCGTGTTCAGCGGCTTTTTGCGTTGCTCCGCAGCAGCTACTTCCGCGGCCGTCGGCACGTGGCGGAAGGTGTGGGGCTGCGTCTTCACGGTGCCGCGTGGCGTGGTGTCGTCCTTTGCCATACGGCTGTTGGCGGAGGATATATTCATGGCGCGCACGCCGTTGTCCGGGTCGGTTACGACGAGTACATCCTCGGCTTTGTCGTAGCCGTATTCGCGGAAGTAGTCGGCCAGGGGGCGGTTATAGTCTTTAATAGCCACCAGCTCCTGTACAGAGGTGTAGCCGTCTTCCTCTGTGATGGTGATATTGTACTTGCCATCTATCACCACGGGTACGGTGTGCGGCACATTGTCGGTACCAATAATGATGATGAAGTTGTTGCGCAGTACCGGGCGAATAGCGGCTGCCGGGACGAGGAGCGCCTCCTTGCTGCCGAGCGGAATCTTTACACGCGTGGGCATGCCGCCTCGCAGCAGGTTGTCCGGGTTCTCAATTTCGCCCTCTACATCGATGAGGCCTGTATGGGATACCTTGCTTTCCATGGCCAGCAGCTTACCCTTGTTGGGGTACAGGCTGCCATCCTCCAGGATGAGCTCGAAGCTCGGGGAAGTGAGCGCAGGGTTGCGCTTGTCTGACTGCACGTTGCCAAAGCGGCGGAAGGAGTTTACCAGGCCATCGCTGTTGATGGAGAAATCCACGCGGATGGGGTTGATGGAGGTGATGTTGGCCAGCTTGGTAGCGGGTGTTACCAAGTCGCCGTGAGAGCAGGCTGCTGCGCCTACCACGCCATCGTAGGGGGCACGCACGACGGTGTACTCCAGGTTAATCTCTGCGCGGTTCACGGCGGCGCGGCTCTGCTCGATGCTGGCCTGGCAGGCCTTGACGCTGGCATCTGCCATGCTCAGATTGTAGCGCAGCTCGTTTACCTTTTTCTCCGAGGTGGCATCCTTCAGCTGCTCATAGCGGGCGAGGTCGAGCTTGGTCTGCTCGCGTGTGGCGATGGCGGCCGCGAGGGATGCCTCTGCCACCTTCAGGTTGGCCTTGGCCTGCTCCAGCTCGGCCTGCGCCAGGTCGGGGTCGATGCGGAAGAGAATGTCGCCTTTCTTCACCGCCTGACCATCCTTATACTCCTGCGATACAACAAACCCGGTGACGCGCGGATGGATATCCGTGTCGTTCTTACCACGCAAGTAGCCAAACCACTCACCATAATCGGTGACTGTTTCCTTGCGAATCTTGCTGACCTTTACAGCAACTTCCTCTTTTTGAGTTTGCTCCTGTTGTTGTTGCTCGCAGCCGGTAAACACTACCGGCAGGCTGCAGCCCAGAGCCAGTGCTATCAAAGTGTGTCGAGTCATACGTCTATGAAAAAAGTTGGTGCAGTTTACTCGCAACTGCGCATGATGAGGATAAAGAGAACAAAGATGATGGTGGCAATGGTGCCGGCGCCTACGCTGCTTTCCTTCTTTTCTTCCGGTGTGTCGCGGATGATGGTCGGCATCTTGGGCAACTTGGGCTGCTTACTCGCATCCATATGGGGCTGCCATTGCTCGTCCCACGCGGAGCGCGCTTGCCGCTGCGTGCGCTGCTGGGGTACCGGCGGTAGCTCCGGTTCATTCCGATAGGTGGGCTGCGGCGTTGGTGCCGGTTGCTCCATGCGCGCCTTTACTCTGCGGGTGGCCTTGGGCAGGGGAGCCGTTGCGGTGACGGTAGGCTGGGGTAAGGAGGGCGGCTGAATCTCCGGCACGCTGAAGCTGGGGAGCGACGAAAGCGAGTGCTGCTGCGCCGCAAACTCCTGCGCACGGCGCTCTTGCTCTGCCACCATGGCATTGAGCTTGAGCACCAGGTCCTGAGACATAGCCTCCAGAGCCAGGCGCTGGGGCTCGGTGGTCACTTCATCCCCGTGGGGAACATCGATGGGCGGAAGGGTATTCATGCGCGGAGGCGGTTAATCGAGGTTGAGCTCGCTCTGGATGGGCTGCCACGAGGCCGGGTCTTGGCGGCGCTGCGGCGTTGTAGTGGCCGGGCGGGCAGGGGTGTCATCTGCTACTCCTATCTTCATGGCCTGCATCACTGCCTTCACAATCTTCTGGCGGTCGCGGTTCACGCGCGACACCAGCTGCAGGAAGTCGGCGGGGTGTATGTTGCCGTGCTCGCGCAGGAACTGGCGATCTTGCTCATCATAGAACATCAGCCCCTTATCGAGCGTGCCGTGCAGCTTGGCGTCGGCCTTGCAGATAATGCGCGGCAGGTAGGGAATGCCCTGGTAATCGTCATCCGGCGAGGGTAAATCCGCCGCGCGTACCGGCTTGGCATTGCCGGAAATACCGCGTTGCGATATCAGGAAGAAGTTGCGACGCGCCGCTGCTATCAACAAAATTGTGCTCGGGGACGGGTCCCCCTTGGTCGCGTAGTCCTGTATGTAGGCATGCATCTCATCAGGGGTGTAGCCTATCTCTGCCAAAAACTCTACTTCGGCCGGTAAGAAAAAGTTACAAGCAGGCATCTGCGGACGCTCGTGGTAACGCACCGTAGCTTCTCGCACCAGGGTCATGAACACGTCATTCCATTCCATACTCGCCATTATAGAAAAGTCCCTTAGCCCTTGCAAGGATAAAACACGTCAAGTCTGTGTTATTTCGCAACGCCCTGCGCGCCCCTCGCCCGCCTGCCGACCGGCAGGTAACTCGAAACTCGCCCGCCTACCGGCAGGCAGGCAACTCGCAACTCGAAACCTGCAACTCGTAACTCGTAACTCCTCCCTCGTCCCTCTCCCCTCGGCCTTTATCAGTGTGCCAGCTGGATGATGCCTATAATCGCCGGCAGGGTGACCATCGGCCAGCCAAGGGCGGACCACGCATCGAAACTCAGCCGGGAGTGCAGGTGGCTCAGCAGGTGGATGAAGCCCAGTGTGATGATGACCGTGGTACAGAGCGGCTGCTGCACGGGCGGGGCTGAGTGGTTCAGGTAGAGTGTGTACACAAGCACTGCGAGCAGGATGCCGATATGCTGTGGCGAGGTCTGAGCAGGGGCCTCCGGACGGCGATTGTACAAAAACAGCATCATCGCTCCGGCCAATGCCCAGAGCGCTTTGTCAGAAAACAGCCCCAATGCAGGTGTCGTGAAGCTATAGTAAGCAGCCGGCGCTACGCAGCCCAGCACAAATGCTGCGCCAAGTGCGGCGTATGTGGCTATGGTCAGGCGCATGCGCTTGAGCAGTTTAAGCAATAGGAGCATGAGTAAAGCCGGGAAGATGAAGACGATGAACCCGCGCCCCACTTCCCAGAATATCTGCCATATGATGGTAACCATCGCTACCAGGCTCAGAAGGATAAAGAGAAGCGCCCGTCCCCGGTGCTTATAATACTCCGGGTGCAGTGCTGTTTGCTCTCCCGGGTTGCCGGAATGCAGCGTCATCATCTTACAAATCCATGCGGCGGCGCATACGATAACTAAAGTTGCATCACTCAGCAGATTAACGTGAAGATACGCCGCAAAGTACAGTCCCCAGCAGAATGCTGCCAGCGCAATATCCAGCCCCCACAGCGTGGGGTGTAGCCACAAAGGTATACGTGAAGAGGAGGTAGTGGGTAGATTCATGTCGGCCTATTCTCCGCCTATTGCTCGCAATTTGCAAGCCTGCGTCATGTCATTTTTTGCCAGCGTCTGCGCTTGCTTTTATGCAGCAAAGCGCAAGCTCTGCCCATCCGGCTCAAAAGCACGCTTCTCCTAGCCCTGGCTTACACGTAGCCGTATTTCTTACGATAGCGCAGCACCAGCACAATAGAAACAAACAGTGCCAGCACCTCTGCTACTGCGGCGCTCCACCAGATGCCGCAGGCGCCGAACAGCTGCGGCAGCAGCATTACCGCGGCTGCCTGGAACAGAAATGTGCGCGAAAAGGCAATAACCGCCGAGATGAAGCCATTGTTCATCGCCGTAAACAACCCGGAGGCGAAGATGTTGTAACCGTGGAGCAGGAAATAAGCGGAAAACACACAGAACGCATACCGTGCCAGCTCCGTAAGCGCTGCATTGTACCCCACAAACACATAGGCCAGCGGATAGGATAATGTGATAGCCGCCACGCACAGCACTATGCCACCGCCGCTTAGTAATACCAAGGTTTTGCAGAACAGGTTACGCAGCTCGGTATGATTTTCCGCCCCGTGGTTGTAGGCAAACAGAGGATTACTGCCCATATCGTACCCGAAGATGATGGAGCTGAACAGGAACGCCACATACATCACCACGCCATAGGCCGCCACGCCATCCTCCCCGTAGAATTGCAAGAGCCGGTAATTATACAGCATGCCGATAAAAGCCGCGGATACACCCGTAACGAGTTCTGACGCCCCGTTGCAGCACGCCTGCAACATGGGGCGCAGCTCCAACCGGGTACGGACAAAGCGCAGCAGGCTCTTGTTCGGCAGGCTGAAGTACACCACCGGAATCAGCCCAGCCACCGCCTGGCTCAGTCCCGTAGCGAAGGCCGCACCCGCCAGTCCCCACCCAAAAACGACGACAAACAGAAAATCCAGCACGATATTGGTCACGCCGCCCGCCACGCTCAACCAGAATGCCATCTTCGGTTTTTCGGCCGCCACCACCAGCGCCTGAAACGAACACTGCAAAATACAGCAGGGCAAAAAGCCCAGCATGATTCGCCCATACAATACGGCGTCCGGCAGCAGCTCATCCGTGCCACCCAGCATACGGCACACTTGCGGTAGCAACGCAATGCCCAGCCCGGCCATTGCACACCCCATCAAAGCAGCCAATAGCGTAATCTGTGTGAAATAACGCCGCGCGCGTGCGCCGTCGCCTTGCCCCAGGGTTTTCGCTACCAGCGCCGTGCCGCCCGTGCCGAACATGAACCCCAACCCGCCCAGCAACATGATAACGGGAAATACAAAATTCACCGCCGCCAGGGCTATCTCCCCCACATAGTGCGATATAAACAGAGCATCCACCAGCGTGTATACCGACGTCAGCACCATCATGGCAATGGTGGGCAATACGAAGGCCGACAGCTTCCGATAGGTGAAATGATCTGATAACTGAATGTTCATGAAATGAGGGAAGGGGATTATACAGACCTTGTTATACAAAGTCAAGAACCTACCCTCGTTCGTGCACGAGCGCGCTTGAGTCGTAGAAAAACAGCGTATCAGGTGACCTGATATGCTGTTATACGAAGCCTGGAGAACGGAGGTTCTCTCAGAGAATCACGATGAATTTAAGTTTCGATCAAGTATAAGAATGCGTTTATCAGAGCGTTAAGCTTCTTTGTTCGGTGCGTTGTTTACCCCTGTGGCATCGCGTTGAATAGGTCTGTTAGGACGTTTCTCAAATCGGGGTGAATTAGAGTCTTGCTTCGTGCAATATGACGGTATAACCGCTGCGGGTTGCTTGACTTACGCTCTCCAAATGTTACAATATCATCGCGTCCGAAAGGTGACGTTTTGCTGTATGACCATTGATGAAGTTAAGAAGCTGATAGCTAAGGATGAAACACGCACGCTGGAGTTGAAGAAGACTACCGGCGAGCTTCATCGTGGCATGGAGACGGCTTGCGCGTTCCTGAACTCGGATGGCGGGTGGCTTATGTTCGGTATTGCCCCGAATCTCAAGATTACCGGGCAGAATGTGACGGATGCCACCCGGCAAGAGATTGCAAACGCTCTACGCAAGATTGAGCCTGCTGTTGACGTGGAGGTGGAGTACATCGAATTGCCCGACAAGCCTGATTTCTATGTGATTGCCATCTACTTTGATTCTACCAATTTTAAGAACGGTCCGTACTCTTTTGACGGGAGGGCATTCTACAAGGTAGAGAGCACCACGGTTGTCATGCCCCGCACCATGTACGAGGAGCGCCTCAAACTGAGCAATCCCCGCCGTTTCAGCTGGGAGAATATGCCCAACCCCGAGCTCCGTGTGGAGGGTATTGATACTGAGATGGTATTTCAAACCCTGCACGATGGTATCGGAGCACGCCGCATCCCGGCATCCAATATGACCTTGCAGACTCCGCTGCAAGTGATGCAGAAATTGGGCGTGGCTCGCAATGATGGCGTGTTGCTGAATGCTGCCAACGCCCTGTTCGGTAACGACCCAACCATGCATCACATCCAATGCAAAGTGCGTCTGGCTCGTTTTGAAGGCACCAACAAGCTTGTATTCCGCGACCAGACCGTGTGTGAGGGTAACCTGTTCAAGCAGTACGATGCCGTTATCGACTTCTGCCTCAAACACCTCAACCTTGCCGGGCGCATGGATAGCAAGTTCCGTCAGGACACGCTGACCGTTCCCTATACGGCTATCAAGGAGGCTGCCATCAACATGCTCTGCCACCGCTCATGGAATGCGGATAACCTCACCCCCAGTCTGGCTATCTACGATGACCGCATGGTATTCCAGAATCCCGGTGCATTTCCTCCCGGTATGAGATGGAAAGATTTTGTGGACGACAGCATTGGCTCCATGCCCACCAATCCCACCATAGCCAATGTATT
>JAFOZZ010000133.1 GCA_017390945.1 Akkermansia sp. | reverse complement strand
GGAATGCTGTAGAGCATGATGGGCAGGTCGGTAGCCTCGGCAATGGCCTTGAAATGCCGGTACACGCCCTCCTGGCTGGGCTTGTTGTAGTAGGGGCACACCTGCAGCGTGCCATCAGCGCCCAGCTTCTCGGCAATCTGAGTCATCTCGATAGCCTCCTCGGTGCAGTTGGAGCCGGTGCCGGCGATTACCTGGCAACGACCGGCAGCATACTCAACAGCCAGACGAATAACCTCGATGTGCTCCTCATTGGTGAGCGTGGGGCTTTCGCCGGTGGTGCCTACGGGCACGATGCCGTCAACGCCGCCGGCAATCTGAGCCTCTACCAAGGCTTTGAGAGCCTCGGTATCGACCTTGTTATCTTTGAAAGGGGTGACAATAGCTGTGTAAAGTCCGTGGTACTTCATAATTCCGCGGATATTCTATCACACTCTCCCGAAAAGTCACGCTTTTTTGCCGGAAAAATGAGAAAAGAGGCGAAAAGGGAATAGTCAACCTCCGGTTTAAGGGCATGGAATCCCCTCAGCTATCTACAATCTGCCATCTACAAAGTCAAAGTCAGTCGGGCTGAGCCCGTACAAGTGCAAGGCTCCGGAATCAGACCTTCTGCTCCCTTACTACAAAAACGAACAAGATAGTATTACAGGGGCATCCTTTAGTTCATCCGTAGTGAGAAGTAAACTTCATCTAACTGACATAACACTAAAACTCGAGTTAGGTAATAGTTATTAAAAACAACACCATCAGCGATAGATTATTACGTCTATCGCTGATGGTATTTATGATAATTTAAAAATGATTCTTTTTTATGTTTTCTTTGTATGTATTGTTAACAATACTATGTTATTATTTTTTAAAGTAAAGAATACATTTCGAAACCAAATAAATAAATGAGAAGAAAATAAACGCGTAAAACCAAAAGCCATAAATACCGAACGCATACATCATTTGTGTACGTAGCAACTCTTCCGCGACCTCAAATCCTCTCAACCAACACGTTAAGACTGGAACGTAGAAATCTATAACGGAAAGAAAGAAAGTAATTTTTACGCAAGCAACTAAAGTCTTCATATGAATCATACATATACCACATTGTAAAAAATAAGCAACTCTATTTTTCAGGGTAAACGCATTTCGGTGCAAACGCATTTCGATGTCGATGTCGTGTTTTCTTATTGCCTCAACACATTTCGGGGGGTAAACCCAGTCTTTCTCGTTCGTCAGCACCTATTTAGCGCCTATTTAAGACATAGCTTAACCTTTCTTTATGAGCCCAAAACATGATAGCCGATGCTTGCAGTTTAACATTTGTGGCGATACTAGTCGATTACTATTTAGCGTCTCTGAAAACTCCTGAAATGAATTTAGACTGTCTGCTAGTCACGGCGTAGCCATCAGGGTAAAGTCAGGAACCGGTAGAATTTCAGATTCCGAAACTGCTTGCTACCGCGTGCCAATTTTGATAGAATAAGGGGCGTGGATTCCATGCCGGTCATTCAGCGTCTGGGGCGCAAGCTTGCTACAGTAGTGGCAGGCTTGTTGGCAGTAGTGCTGACTGTCGCGACGGTGTGGCTGTTCATCTTGATATCGCGCGCGTACAATACAGAGACGGGGCATGTGCTACTGCCATACCTGTGGACGGGGGCTCTGTTGAGCGGCTTTCTCAGTGCTGTCTGTTGGCGATGGTGCTGGCATAGGGAGCGGCGGTGTAAGGTTGGCTACGCGGGAATCACTCCTCCTGCGTACTACAAGAAGCACCCATTTCAGCGCATTTTTCTGTGGGGACTGTGTGGCGTGAATGCGCTCTACTGGACGGCCGCCTATGTGTATACTCTCCTGTCTGGCCAAATCGGGCGAGGCAATAGCACGTATGATGATATCTTGTGTGAGTGCCTGTTATCGAGCATCTTCCTTACTTGTTGCCTTTCGTTAATCTCGCTGCATCGCAGGACTGGACGTGATTTCATAGCCATATTCTCCATACAGCTCGGAATCTACGCCGTGGAGAACCTTGTTTGTGGGCCAGGAACGCGCGAGCTCCACGTCATGGTCGTTGCTGGAGTCTCAGTGGTACTGTTTTTGCTCTGGAAATGGCGCCGGAGGGCGTCAAAGGCGGTGGAATAACGCATTTTTTCTGACATGATGGGTTGTATGGCGTGCGGCTGACTTGTCGATGGGCTTGTGGCGGCATAAAATAACGGGTACAGATGTTCAGCTTTACACTTTTCAGAGTCCCGGTCAGCATACACCCGTCGCTGTGGGTGATGCTGGTGCTGCTCAGTGTCTTTTTTACAGGCTTTGCAGCGGGATTGGCCGGTGTGGCTTTGTTTGGTGTAGCCTTGTTTTTCTGCCTGCTGGCGCATGAGGTAGGCCACGCCTTGGTGGGACAATGGCTGGGTGGTGGCCGCGCACAGATTTTTCTGGCCTGGCTGGGTGGTGATTGCTGCAATGAAACGGCTCGTCTGACACGCACTGGTGGCATTCTGATGACCGCGGCTGGCCCCATGGCCTCCATGCTGCTGCCGCTGGTGGTGGTGTTCCCGTTCATGGCGTATATGCTGAGCGACATCGGGCAGGGGCTGCTCGTAACCTGCGGGCTCATTGTAGGTAATGTGCCGCAAGCCCTGCTTGATGTATGCCCGCCTATGGTGGTGCTCTTTGCTATGTACCTGGTACGCATCTGCGTATGGTGGAGCCTGCTGAACCTGCTGCCCATTTATCCGCTGGATGGCGGGCAGATTATGCATGGGTTGATGAGCTCGCCGCATACCATGCACCGCATCAGCCTGGCATTTGCCTGCGGCCTGGCATTCTTCTTCGGCGTCTCCGGCTCGTGGTGGATGGTGTTCGTCATGGCCTCGCTGGCCGTATTCAACTACCACTGCATGAAACACAGCTGAGATTGTAGCCGCTGATGCACAGTTTTGAATTGACTTTTTATAGATAACCGACATAATACTCAACCGTATGGCACAACAGAACGCAATATCACCCACGCGCGCGGAGGACTTCCCCGAGTGGTACCAGCAGGTAATTAAGGCCGCCGACCTCGCCGAGAACTCCGAGGTGCGCGGCTGCATGGTCATTAAGCCCTGGGGCTACGCCATCTGGGAGCTTATTCAGCAGCAGATGGACGCCGAGTTCAAGCGCACAGGCCACACCAATGCCTACTTCCCCATGCTCATCCCGGTATCTTACCTCGAAAAAGAGGCAGAGCACGCCGAGGGCTTTGCGACTGAGTGTGCCGTGGTGACACACCACCGCCTGGAGGCAGTGAAGGATCCGGAGACAGGCAAGACCAAGATGATTCCCAGCGGCGAGCTGACGGATAAGTACGTTATCCGCCCCACCTCTGAGACAGTGATTGGTGCCGCTTTCTCCCGCTGGCTGGAAAGCTACCGCGACCTGCCCTTTAAGGTGAACCAGTGGTGCAATGTGATGCGCTGGGAGATGCGCCCGCGTATTTTCCTGCGCACGGCTGAGTTCCTGTGGCAGGAGGGGCACACCGCTCATGAAACCCAGGCCGAGGCTGAGGAGGAAACCGCTATCATGCACAAGGTGTATGAGGACTTTCAGCGCGATGTGCTGGCCGTTCCCTCTATCCCCGGTGAGAAGACTGCTCACGAGCGTTTCCCCGGTGCTGTACGCACATTCACCGTAGAGGCCATGGTGCAGGACCGCAAGGCCATTCAGGCCGGCACCTCCCACTTCCTGGGACAGAACTTCGCCAAGGCTCAGAACATTTCCTTTGCCGGTCGCACCAATGAGCGCCAGTACGCATGGACGACCTCCTGGGGCGTATCTACCCGCATGATTGGTACGCTGATTATGGCTCACTCCGACGATGATGGTCTGGTGTGCCCGCCCCGCGTGGCTCCCAAGCAGATTGTCATTATCCCCGTCACGCCCAAGGCTGACACCAAGCAGGCTATCCTGGAGCACTGCCAGGCCCTCGCTGACAAGCTGTCCGCTATGAGCTTCCACGGCCTGCCTGTACGTGTGCAGGTGGACGACCGCGACCTGAACGGTGGCACTAAGAAGTGGGAGTGGGTGAAGAAGGGTGTGCCGGTGCGCGTAGAGATTGGGCCGCGCGACCTGGAGAAGGGCTCCGTATGCATCTCCCGCCGCGACAAGGCCAGCAACGACAAGAGCTTTATCTCCGAGGAGGAGTTCCTGGCCAACGCCGTGCAGATGCTGGATGACGTGCAGAATAGCCTGCTGGAGCGCCAGCTGAACTTCCGCGACAGCCACATTCGCCCCTGCGACAGCCTGGAAGACCTGAAGGCTAATTTCGCCGCCGGCACCGATGCAGACTGGCTGCTTTGCCCCTGGGATGGCAGCCCCGAGGAGGAAGAAGAGCTCGGCAAGAGCCTGCGTATCTCCATCCGCTGCATTCCTCATGGCGAGATGGGTACCGGCCCCGAGGCTCCGTGCATCCTGACCGGGCGTCCCACGACGCGCCGCGTGCTGTGGGCTCGCAGCTATTAATTTTATTTTTCATAGCACCATATCAAATCCCCGGCCTTTTGCGAGGCTGGGGATTTTTGTAAATATACAATTTACAATTGACAATCTACAAAGTTTTAGACTCGGCGGGCATGCGCCCGCAAGAAGGAAGCAAAGCTTTTAAAAGCTAGGGCTCCGCGCCCTAAAGCGCGGGCATACCGTGGCGTTTCAGCATTGCAAAATTGCGGCGCCAGCCGCCTGGCTTTTTGACTTTGTCAATTGTCAATTGTAGATTGTAAATTACAATATCTTTCCGTTCTCGATGCGGAGCACGGGAAGAGCTAGCGGGGTATTGCCCAGCCAATCAAGATGGGTAGTGGTGATGAACACCTGAGAATCGTCCGGCAGGAGCGAGAGCAGCGCCTTGCGGCGGCTGGGGTCGAGCTCGCCAAAAATATCGTCTATCAGCAGGATAGGGGCGTGACCGGTCTCGACTTGCAGGAGCCCGGCTTGAGCCAGCACCATAGCCGTGGCAAGGGTGCGTTGCTGCCCCTCGGAGGCAAAATCAGCAGCAGGCGCCCCTGCCACCAGCAGCTCGAAGTCATCTCTGTGCGGCCCCACCGTCGTGAAGCCTGCGCGTTCGTCTGTTGCGACGGATTGCTCCAGCGCCTCCATGAGCGGCAGCTCGGTAGAGGGACAATAACGCAGCGAAATCTCCTCGCCACGAGCGGAAATATCCCGGTGGTAGCGGCGAATGTGTGGGTGGAGCAGGGCGAGCAGCTGGCGGCGCAGGGTCACGAGCACCTCGCCGTAGCGGCTCAGCAGCTCCGCATAGCTGCGCAGGGTGGCTGCGGTGTGGCGTGGATTACGCAGCAGGAGGTTGCGGCTCTTGAGCGCTTTGCGGTACTCCTTGAGCGCAGAGCGGTAGCCCGGGTGCCACTGCGAGCCCACAAAATCAAGGTAGTGGCGCCGCTCCTCCGCGCTGCCGGTTACGAGAGCCATATCCGTATTACCCAGCCACACCACAGGCGGCGCCTGGGCAAGATAGTCGGCATAATCGCGCACATTCACTCCGTCCACCACCATGGCTAGTTTGCGGTTTTGCCACAGCAGCTTGCGGGTATCAGCATCGGAACTGAGCGAGATGCCGAACTCGGCGCTCCCATGAGCGGCCAGGCGCTCCAGGCGTGAGGCGCGCGGCGTGTGCAGGGTGAGCGCCATGCAAATGGCCTCCAGCAAGCTGGTTTTACCCTGCGCATTGGCCCCCAGAAGCAACGCACCCTCAGCCGGAATGTTCCAGTTGAGGGTTGTGTAGCACCTGAAGTTGCGCAAGCGCAGGGAGGTGAGCATAAGGATGAAATCAGGCTTCCAGCGGCAAAGCCTTAATGGCGTCCATAATCTTGCGACCGATTGCCAGCTGGGCGTCGCGACCCTTAGCCTTCAGCTCGGCAGGCGTGAACTCGATGGGGTCTCCAATGCTCAGCGTGATAGGATGCATCTTCACCTTGTTGGAGTGCGGGGGCAGGCAGTCGTAGGCGCCTTCAATACGAATCGGCTGAACAGGCACCCCGGCCAAACGCCCGAGGATGAGACCAATGCCGGGCATAGCGTCGTGAATCTGGCCATCCTCACAGCGGGAGCCTTCCGGGAAGATAACGATACCCTTGCCACTG
>JAFOZZ010000132.1 GCA_017390945.1 Akkermansia sp. | reverse complement strand
GGTTACATGACCCGTAAGCTCGTGGACGTGGCTCAGGACGTCATCGTACGCGATGAGGACTGCGGTACGGAAAACGGTATCACCATGACCGCCATTTACGACGGTGAGGATGAGATTGCCTCCCTTGCCACCCGTATCTACGGCCGCGTAACCTGCGACGATATCTATGATCCCACCACCCGCGAGCTCATCGTGGCCAAGAACGAGATCATCACCGACGAAGCAGCCAAGCGCATCGAGAAGGTGGGTATCGAGAAGGTGAAGGTTCGCTCCGTGCTTACCTGTGAGCTCACCAAGGGCTGCT
Source organism: Akkermansia sp. (assembly GCA_017390945.1). Classification (GTDB taxonomy): domain Bacteria; phylum Verrucomicrobiota; class Verrucomicrobiia; order Verrucomicrobiales; family Akkermansiaceae; genus Akkermansia. Next base: position 10,244 of record JAFOZZ010000132.1, on the reverse strand, counting down.
GCGCCAAGTGCTACGGCCTGAACCTTGCCACCGGCAAGAGCGTGAAGGTGGGTGAGGCTGTGGGTATCATTGCTGCTCAGTCCATCGGTGAGCCCGGTACTCAGCTTACCATGCGTACCTTCCACGTGGGTGGTACCGCTTCCGCCTCCACCAGCCGTCCCGAGTACGTGGCCAAGACTGACGGTCAGGTCATTTACGACGAGAACCTGCGTGGCCGCTGCGTTGTGGACGAGAACGGCAACAACGTCGTGCTCTGCAAGAACGGCAGCATGAAGGTATACGATGCCGAGGGTAAGGAGCAGGAGTCCTACCAGCTCACCATGGGTGCTGTGCTGCACGTGAAGGATGGCGAGCAGATTACCGCCAAGACCCTCATCGCTGAGTGGGATCCCTTCGCCATTCCGGTTATCGCCGAGGTGGGTGGTCAGGTAGAATACGCCGACATGATCGAGGGTATTACCTGCCGCACCGAGAGCGGTCACACTGAGTCCGGTAAGGGTACGACGGTTATCATCGACCACCGCCAGGACCTCGCTCCCCGCATCATCGTGCACACCGCCAAGCCCGGCAGCGCCAAGGACCAGCCCCGCGTCTACTCCATCCCGACCGGCGCTTACCTCGCTGTCAACAACAAGCAGAAGATTTCTGCCGGTACGCCCGTGGCTAAGACTCCCCGTAAGGTGCAGAAGACAAACGATATTACCGGTGGTCTTCCCCGTGTGGCCGAGCTCTTTGAAGCCCGTCGTCCCAAGGATACCTGCACGCTGGCTGAGATGGACGGTATCGTCGCTATCGATGACGCCATGATTCGTGGCAAGAAGGTAGTGACCATCTACCGCGACGCCGAGGCTCGCGAGGCCGCCGGCAAGAGCCGCCGCCGCTCCTCCAAGCTGGAGACGCACGACGAGAACGAGGGCGCCGTATCCATCAAGCACCTTGTGCCCATGGATCGCCACATCATCGTGCACGATGGCGACTTCGTGCGCGCCGGTGAGCCCCTCTCCGACGGTTCCGAGGCTTCCGACGAAATCCTCCGCATCTGCGGTAAGGAGGCTCTGCAGGAGCACCTCGTCAACAAGGTGCAGCAGGTATACCGTGTGCAGGGTGTAGAGATTAACGACAAGCACGTCGAAATCATCGTGTCCCAGATGCTCCGCAAGGTGCGCGTGAAGGACCCGGGTGATACGGGCCTGCTCTGGGGTGATGAGGTGGATCGTACCACGCTCGCCCGCATCAACCGCGAGACCGTCAACATGAACGGCCGCCCGGCAGATTGCGAGCCCATCCTCCTTGGCATCACCAAGGCCTCCCTCAAGACGGATTCCTTCATCTCCGCCGCTTCCTTCCAGGACACCACCCGCGTGCTCACCGAGGCCGCAACCCTGGGCAAGGTCGATACGCTGGAGGGCTTCAAGGAGAACGTCATCCTGGGTCACCTCATCCCCGCTGGTACCGGCTTCGACAAGTACCGCAACATCGTTGTGGAGCCCGCTCCCGGTGCTACCCCCATCCCCCGCGCCGTGTGGGAGGATGAGGAGGATTACTCCGCCGCTGAGGAGACCATCTCCGTAGGTGCCGACGACTAAAGGCTAAATACTTCAAAGGGCCTGCAATGCACACCGCATTGCAGGCCCTTTTTGATTGACATTCACTCTGGGCTACGTATCTGTCGCCCTCCGGGCTTAGCTTTGTCTATCGGGGCCATTCATTGCCGGGGGGAGCAGCTCGGCGAGCAAGGGTGGCAGGGCTTGCTGGTGGTGGGCGGCATCGCGGGGCGTGTTGCCCTGTTCCTGCTCGGTCTGGAGCTGTGCCAGGCGGGTATCCTCGGCCAGGGCTTTGAACTTGTCTGCCTGGCTGTAGTCCCCGCTGGCATCGCGGAATATCTGGGCGAGCCAGTCGCGCTTCTCATCAATGGTCAGGTGGCGTTTCTTTCTCATGGTTGCTGGTGGTGGGGGAGGAATCGCAGCAGGTGTGCGACGAGCTCGCGGCCTTTCGCGCTCAGGGTGTAGATGGGGTCTTTGTCGCCTATGCAGCTTACCAGCCCATCCTCAACAAGGCGCTTGAGGGTGGTGAAGCAGGCGCCGCTGCTGTTCGGGCGCAGGTAGGATTCTATCTCGCTCTTGTAATGCAGCCCCGCTGCTACGCTGAACAACATGCGTGCTTCTGCGTTGCTCAGCTTGCTTTCGCCTAGCGTTTTCAGGAGGTTGCAACTGAAATCAATGGCTTTCATGGCATTTATTCACAATGTTATTCACAATGTTGGTGATATTTTGAGTGTATTGGTAGCCAGTGTGTTGTGCTGGTTGTTGGAAGGGTTGTACACAGACTTATTCACAAATGGCGCCCATTTTTCCACAAGCGGTAGAGGGGGTGTGAGTCGTTGGAGTTTGACTGCACGGCATTAAAGTGAGCCGCTCGGGGCAGGGCGATGCGGTGGTACTCCTGTGTGAGTGCCTCGCGGGCGGTGGTGCTGCTGGTGAGGGGGATGCACAGCTTGCAGGCCAGGCGCGTGGCAAAGGCCTCGATAAAGAGCGGCTCGAACAGCGTGGTGTCCTCCTCATCCGCTATGTAGAGCAGGCGTATGCGCCGGGCCGGACAGTAGATGCTGCGGCCGCGCAGCGTCCAGCGCGGGCTGTTTACCTCCAGCACGCGCAGGCAGTCATCCGGCAGGGTGTGGGCCTTCATGTGCTCCGTATTCTCCTCTGCTGCCAGAAGCTCGGTCATGCGTGTGGCAAAGGACCAGCGGTTCGCGCAGAGGATTTCGCGGCGCACGGGGTGGTAGTGCATGTAGCACATGCGGGCGGCAGGGGTGCCATTCGGGTCTATCCCCGCCAGGGGCGATTCTCCCAGCTTGGCAAGTGCCAGGTTGCAGATGTCGAGCGCCAGGAGCGGTTTGGATGGTGGTTCTGTAGTCATGGTATCTCAAATGGGGTGATAATGAGTGCACACAGGGTCTCACAGCATACCGCCTGTGTACAAGGGAAAAATCATACCTCATCGTTCACATGCAGTGGCTCTGCAAGCCATTGATGGCGGGTATCTTTTTTCTTGGCTGGCAGCGGTGTGCTGCGCTATGCTGGGCTCATGAGCACAGATGCACGTTTGCTAGCCCTGCGGTATTACCGCGCTTCCGCTCGCCATTTGCAGAGCGACCTGGCCGCCCTGGCCGCCAACCCGACAGGGGTGGTGCTATGGAGTCCACGCCTCGTGGTGCTGATGAAGGCCGCCCACAGCCAGCAGCCGCAGGAGTGGCTGCACCTGGCCGTGAGCCCTCAGCAGGCGGACAGCTGGTACGTGCACCTGTTGGCGGGCGACTTGTCGCTGGCTCGCCGGCTGGCCTGCATGGTGCCTGAGCACCGCTGGGTCTGCTTTCAGCGCGGCAGGCGCAGTGCCGCGCCACATCGTCTGCCCTGGCAGCGTGTGGTGTGCCGCACTCGTATCTGACCCCCACATACATACCAAACACCAGAAAGGAACATACATACCATGGGATTCCTCACCCCCGATATTCCCACCACCGATACCACCCCGCCCGTCGTGGCCGATGTGGTCGAGACCGACGCTCAGAACGCCTACGACCAGAAGGCCGCCCACCGCAAGGGGCTGCTTTCCACCATCCTGAGCTCGCAGAAGAATGCCGGCAGCGCCATGACCACCACGGCCAGCCACAGCGGCAACTCCACCCTGGGCTGATGCCCGCATGCCTATGTCTGCCGACTCCTTGCTCAGCACGTACAACGCTCTGCGCGCCACCCGCAGCCCATGGGAGAGCTGGTGGGAGCGCCTGCGCCACTATGTGCTGCCTACCCGCCAGCCCGGCACGGACTCCCTGCTACCGGCGGAGGATATCCCCGGCCTGGGCTCCCAGCCGCTTACGGATACCACTGCCGTGGAGGCCTGCCAGAAACTCGCCGGTGCTCACCTCAGCTACATTACCCCGGGCAATGAGCTGTGGTTCAAATGGACCAGCCCCGACCCCGCCGCCGGCGATGAGGCGCAGAGCTGGTACAACCGCTGCTCCGAAATCGCGAACCGCGAGCTCGCCCTCAGCAATTTTTATACCGAGCTGCACGAGTGTTTTCTTGACCGCGTGGGGCTGGGTACAGGCAGCCTGTACTGCGGTACCACGCGCAGCGGTCGCCTGTTGTTCCGTCACATCCCCTGCGGCCAGTTCGTCTGCGCGGAGAATGATGAGGGTACCATCGATACCTACATGCGCGAGTTCTCCTTCTCCCCGCACCAGGCCGAAAGCCGCTTTGGGCTGGCGGCCCTTGGCCCCCGCGCCCGCTCCCTGTGCGAGCAGGCTACGGACCGCCACACGCCCTGCCTGCGCTTCCTGCATGCCGTGCGCCCGCGCGACAAGCGCAACCGCTCCCGCCACACCGCCCGCGATATGGCCTGGCAGAGCATCTATTATAGTCTGGACGACAACCTCCCCGTAGAGGAAAGCGGCTATCGTGAGATGCCCTACATGGTTACTCGCTTCCTCAAATGGGGGGAGAGCCCCTACGGCCTGGCACCAGCCCGCCTGGTGTACCCGGACATTGAGCGCGCGCAATTTCTCAATCACATCCTCGATATGCTGGGCGAGGTAGCCGCATTCCCCCGCATTCTCGAGCTGGCTAATCAGGTGGGCGAGGTCGACCTGCGTGCCGGTGGCCGCACCCTCATCAACCCCGAGAGCGCCAGCCTGGGCTACCCCCGCGAGTGGGCTACCCAGGGCCGCTACGATGTGGGCATGGACCGCTTGCGACAGAAGCAGGAGAGCATTAACCGCGCCTTCTTCATCCCCATGATTGAGCTGTGGGGCGAGCGCAAGCAGCTGATGACCGCCGCCGAGGTTTACGCCCGCGAGAATGAGCGCGTCATGCAGTTCTCGCCCTCCTTCACCCTGTTTACCAGCGATTTTCAGCCACTTATGGAGCGCGTGTTTGCCCTGCTGTTCCGCCTGGGGCGCTTCCCGGCGCCACCCGGCAGTGTGCTGCAGGCTGACCGCCGGGGCGAGCCCACCATCGCGGAGCCCCACGTCGTCTACCAGGGGCGTATCGCCATGGTCATGCGCCGCCTCCAGTCCGAGGGCATCGAGCGAACACTCGCACGCTTGCAGACCATGGGGAATATGGAGCCCACCCTGGCCGACCACGTGGATATGGACGCCGCTTTCCGCCTCTCAGCCCGCCTGGATGGCGTGCCGGAGCAAATGCTGCGGCCGGAGCACCGCGTGCGCCGCATGCGCCGCGAGCGTCAGCAGGCGGCCGAGTCTGCGGCCTCCGCTGCTGCGATGGAGCAGGGGGCTCCCCCGCTGCCTGAGGGGGATGCCGGTCCCGCCCGCTCGCTCTTCGCCCCTATGCCTGAGCCTCAACCCTCCCCGCTGGCATGAAGCACTCCCCCGCCGATACCGAGGCAGTAGAGCGCGCCCGCGCCTCTCGCCGCCGCCTGCTGGCTGTGCTGGGTACCCCCGCCGGGCAGCAGGTGCTTGCTGAGCTCGAGAGCTATTTCGAGACCCACTTACCCGCCTTTCAGGGCAAACGCGGCGGCTACGACCCGCTGGACGCCATGCGGCGCGATGCTCACCGCGAAGTATTCCTTGTCATCCGCCACCGGCTCGCGCTGGCTGAGCGGGAGTCAACACCACCAAACCATACCGAACACCATGAACCGTAACACACACCATACCGCCCAGGAGCCCCTCGCTGATGAGGACGCTACTACCACCACCACCGCTACTGCACCTGCCCCGGCCACCGATGGCGCCGGTGCTACACCGCCCACTGTGCCGCCAACCGCTCCGCCCCCGCTCATGGGCGATGACGGCGAGTTCGCCCCCGAGTGGTACAAGCAGTTCGAGGAACTCCAGCCCTACGCTGCCACCCTTGGCAAGTTCCGCCGCCCGGAGGCGCTCGCCAAGAGCTACGCCATGCTGGAGCGTATGAAGGGCTACCCCGCCGTGGACGACACCCGCCGCATGGCCGCCTTTCGTAGCGCTGTGGGGCTGCCCGAACAAGCCGCGGACTACGCTATTCAGCGTCCTGATAATACGCCCGATGAGCTGTGGGACCCCGCCCTCGCGGCCGCTCTGTCGGCTGTAGCTTATGAGTACGGCGTCCCCCCGCTGGCTATGGGGGCTCTGTGCGAGACCTACAGTGCCGAGGGGCGCCGCATGCTGGCCGCCTCGCACGAGGCTCAGGCCGCCGCCATTGCTCATGCGGATGCCGAGTTGCAGCAGGACTGGGGGCGTAACTACGATGATAACATGCGCACCGTTGGCTCGTTCCTCACCCAGCTGGGCTCTCGTGCCGGGGTGGATGTAGCCGAACTTGCGGCCAATCCCGCCCTGCGTGCCAATGCCGACTTCGCCCGCCTGATGCTCGCTGCTGCCTCCCTGCTGGAGGAAGCGCCCCTGCACACCGGCGCACCTACCGATTCCCGGGAGGAAGCCCGCCGCATTGCCGGCGATCCCTCCCACCCTCTGCATGAGGCCTACATGCGCACCTCCCATCCTCGCCACCGCTATGCCAACGAGCAGTATGACCGCCTGGCATTCGGCCACCCGCTCTGAGCGCACCCCCGCGCGTGCGCTCTCCCTACGTCCCTCTTCCACGGCGGGTCTCGTGGAAGGAATTGAGAGATGATGTGCAATGCTGCCCCATCCGCTGCCCCCGTGCAGCGGATGGGGCTTATGGATGTACGAATGCCGAGCCCGAAGACCCCCATACTTCAAATCGCCCCACGTACGTTCCGGATGCCCCGATGTTGTTGCCACGATGGCGAAAATGCGTGCCCTTGCTTTCCCGTACTGAGGGAAACGCGAAAGAGGGGCAAAAGGAAAAAGCGCCCAGAATGCGCCACAGAAAGCACCTTACGCTCCTGAAAGTTGCATAAATGAGGCGTAAGTGACTAAGCCGGAACAGTAAGCGGTTTTTCTTTATTTTGTGCTGAACCCCCAAAATAAAGATTCGGGGATGTCCTATATGCTCCTGGGCTATTGTGATAGATAAACTGTGATGCGCTTTAGCTATACTTCGCATAGATACAATATGTTATATGTGGTATGTATAGTAAGTTGCAATCAGTTTCGCTTATTTCGCCCTGGGTCGAAGTTATTTCCGCGACTGCGTTGTTCGTTCGTCCCGAGTGCGCTGCATGTTTGCTGTCAGGTATAGCATATGCGGGGGTAGAAGGCTAATTGTGCAAGGTGTCCCACATAGGCAAAATGCGCCCGCCTTTCGGCAATATATTCTAACTTAATATAACAACATTATACAAGACTATGGTAAGACGAGCAAATTATATCCCTCGCACACTGATAGGCGCCAATGGCGTCAGACTATATGATATTCCCGGTGTTACTTATCCTGATAAGATGCTGAGCAACAGCTCGCAGCACGTCAACGTAGACCAGGGTGGCGCTCCTGCATGGGGCATCACCACACGTGAGGCCGCCAAAATTCTCAATTGCAGTGAATCATCCGCGCGCATCTTTTTACGCGACAAGGAGGTGCGCTGCTCTCGGCTCGAGAACTCATACGGCCTGGTCATCGTATATTGGGATCGCGAGCAGGTGCATGCTCTGGCATCTGCGCGCATACCCTACGTCAAGACCGCCCCCAGGCGCCTCATGAGCTCAGCCGAGGCGATGGCGTACCTGAATATTTCGACTCGCTATGCCCTGCGCAGTTATGCCAAGGCGGGGCTGCTGCGCGAAGTTCAGCTGCGTATGCGTAGCCGCACCGGTATCCGTACATACCGCTTTTATCCCCGTGCGCAGGTATACAGGCTCGCTCGTGCGCGCCAATCCATGCCCTATCTCAAAGGGCTTTTGCTCCTCATGAAGCCCGAAAAGCTACAGCAGCAATAGCCATCCACGCTATTGCCATAGCTCCTCCTCGTTTAATTGGGGGATTTTATCCGCAACGAGTGTATACTCTCAGCCTGCGTCAGTTCCCCTGGCGCAGGCTTCTGCTATGAGCGCAAGGCTCACCCTCTCGGCGCCACTCCGTTGGTATTTCGCCACCATGTAAGGCGGTCGATGCCTTGCCGATACGCATGGGGCGCCTCATCAGAAAGTCCTTAATCCTCTCCCCATTGCCTGCTTGCCCCGTTCAGGGGCTGGTGAAATTGCTCGCTGGCGCGGGCAGTTTTTTATTCTGCCGTTAAATCATTCTTGGCGTGGCGGTCGCGGGCGGTGATATGGCGAATGCTTTCGTAGGCTTCTTCGAGCTCGGCAATTTTTTCGGGTGGGAGGTGAGTGCGTTGTTCTTCGATATACCACAGGGCGGAGTCGCGCACGACATCGAGGAGGATGTTGAGCTGCTCGGTTTCGCTGAGGTGTTCGATTCCCTGGTAGAAGGGCTGAACTTCGCCGGTTGTGAGCGAGACTTTGTGCCCTACGAAGACTTCGAGCTCAGAGTGGAAAATCAGGTCGATATGAGCGGCAAGCTGGGGTGTGAGTTTGTTTTTGCCGGTGAGGATGAGCCCGAGGGTGACGGGGTGGATGTGAAGTTTGTCGGCCAGTTGTTTCTGAGTCCATCCGCGTAACTGAAGTTCGCGTCTGATATCGTCGATAGTCATAGCTGTGGGGAAGAGGTGAAGCCAGGCGGTGTGAAGCTGAGCAGGTGGTGAGCTGGTGAGGGATTAGGGATTTTGCTCCAGGTAGGCATCGATGCCGGTGGTGGGATAAAGGAGGCGGTTGTGGCGGAAGGTGCGCAGGTCGCGCAGGGCGCGTTTGCGGGTGCCGAAGATTTGCTCGACGCTGAGGCGCTCGTGCTCGGGGAGGTTGAGCTTGTTTTGCAGGACGAAAAGGAGGGTACGCAGGGCGGGGACGTGGTTGCGTGAGTCGGCGAAGAGCTGGCGACCGAGCTGGAGGGCCTGTGCCTCGCGACCACGGATGCGGCAGAGGTTGTAGAAGCGCAGGCGGTTGTAGATGGCGGGGGCTCCGAGCTCGACGGCGCGGGCGTAGGCGGCCTCGGCCTTGGCGAAGCGGGGCTGGCGGTAGAGGTCGCTGTAGAGGTCGCCCAGGCGGGCATGGAGGGTGATGCTGGTGGGGGTGTTGGCGATGCCTTGCAGCAGGTAGGCCTCGCCGCGGTCGATGTAGTAGCGGGCTTGCCGGAGCCGCTCGGTTTCGGTGAGGGCGTCATTCGACAGGAAATCGCCAGCGGCGTTGGTGGCCATGTCGCGCGAGGCGGAGGCCCAGTAGTTGGTGCGGCGCGGGGCGAGGGTGGTGACGGTGCTCCAGCGGGCATCGGCTCGCTGCCAGTCGCGTTTCATCCAGGCGTTGGTGGCATCGAGCGCGGTGATTTCGGCGGCGAGGGAGCGCAGGCCGCCGAGGGTGAAGAAGGCGAGCTGCTGGGAGAGGGCATCCCGCTGGCTGATGTGGGACGGGGGCAGGCGCAGGGCTTGCTCCTGCTGGGCGCGGTAGGTGGCGCGGCTGAGTGGCAGCAGCAATAGTCCCCCGGTTGCCAGCATGAGGATGGCCAGCAGCGTGCGGGTGCTGCTGTGCCAGAGGTGCCTGAGTTGCGGGGCTATCATGGTGCGGGAGGGGGGATGGTGCGGCGGTGTATCAGCCCTGCGGGGTGGTGGTGGCCAGGCGGGCGCGGATGTCGGTGCACAGCTGCTCCCAGGCGGGGACGACAGCCCCGGCCTGCTGAGCCAGGGCGAGCGGGGTACCCCAGATGGCATCGTACTCCACGGGGCGGCCGCGGTTGTAGTCCACGGCGCTGCTGGGGATGAAGTCGCCCATGCGCGAGGTCTGCTCCATCTGGCGGGTGATGATTTCCTGCGGCAGGGGGAAGCCTCGGCGCTCGGCGGCATGGCATACTTCGTTCATGATGGTGCGGGCGCGTTCGCCCTCGCCGGGCATGAGGAAAAGCTGGCGGATGCTGATGCCGCCGTGGGCGAGGCAGAGGCCGTTGAAGGGGATATTCCACGAGAGCTTGGTCCAGAGGATTTGCTCGGCATGGCGGGCAAAGCGGGTCTCGACCGGGGTGCCGGTAAAGAGGGCGGAGAGCTCCTGCGCCTGAGCCAGCCCGGCCTCGGTGGGCAGCAGCGGGGCGAACTGGATGGCGCCGCCCTCCAGGTGGCGGATGGCACCGGGGGTGTCCATCATGGCGCATACGAAGCACAGGCCGATGAAGACGCGCTCCGCGGGCAGGCAGCGGGCGATGGCCTCGGCGTTGCCCATGCCGTTCTGGAAGGTGAGCACGCGGGTGGCCGGCCCCAGCAAGGGGGGCAGGGCGGTGGGGAGC
>JAFOZZ010000131.1 GCA_017390945.1 Akkermansia sp. | reverse complement strand
CACGACAAACTCCGCAATCTTGAGGTCGTCTTGTTCGATGTAGTCGGCCTTCACTTTCAGCGAAGCCTCTGCAATTGAAAGCGTTTCATCAGCATAGCTGAGCTCCTTCATTTCTGCATGAATCGCGGTGCCGACAACCTCAGCCCAGGGAGTGATGATATATTCCGTCAGGTATTGATTGTTTGCCCCGATGCTGAGTTTTTCCACACTCAGTTTATCCCAGATGTAGCTTACCTGGTCAGCTTCGAGGTTGAGCAGGGCTTTCTCAATGCGAATATCGCCTTTCGTGATTTCTGCGGCTCCCAGCGACAGCTGTGCTTTTTCCGTAGCCTGGGGAATCATCTCCGCGGAGTGAGAAATTTCGTTCAGCGCAAGATGGAGAGAGGGGGATTTGATTGCAATGTCCTCGAATGCGAGCGCGTCGAAGCCGATATTGACATCCAGATTCTGAATGCTCGGCGTGAAATCCTGCCAATTCGACTGACCGGGCGCAAAGTTTGGCGTGGTCAGGTTTGCCGTGGCGTGCAGCTGGGCTTTTTCTCCGATTTTGATATTCTCCGGCAGGGTAAGCGGTTCGGCCAGAAACTCATTGACAAGTTGCAGCGCTTTTTCTACCTCGACATTGGCGGTCAGAGTCGCCTTGCCCAATCCATTGTTGGCGGTGGCAGAGATGTTGATGCTGCTCTGACCGAAGTCTGCCCGAATGTGATTGATGGTGAAATTGCCGTCCTTGTAGTAAAAGTTCAGAGAAAGACGGTCAACGCAGGTTTGATTGATAAAGAGCTCATCCTGATTCAGCTCGCCGTTCAGGGTAAGAGTACGCAGCGAGTAGTCCGGCTCCAGGCCGATAGAGCCTTTCAGTTTGATGTGAGGCGGCGTATCGGGGGCGTGGTGGAGCTTTTCCAGCAAGGGGATGGAGTCCTCGCCCAGCATCGTGTTAGCCATAGCGAGCAGGGCTGCATTGCTATCCAGCTGAAACTCCGCATTGCGATGCTTCAATTCGCACGCACCGCGCAGGGTGGCCGTTGAGTCGGGGTTGATGGTATCGAAGCTCAGCGTATTGACGTACACGACATCGTTCTGGTATTCAATGTCTGCACGTGCATTGCGGAACTGGAAGATATCGTAATCGTATTTGGGGAGGATGGCCTTCAGCGCGACAGCAAAAGAGGGTTGCGCTTTGAGGTGAATGCGTATATCGGGCGCATTCTCCTGTGTCCACTGCTGGTTGTTGATGATGTGGAAAACTCTGTCCGTGTAGGAGCTGATTTTTGCCAATTCCGCCGGCACATCGATAGGTGCGGTGGCTTCCTGTTGCGCTACTGTAGCATCCGCTTGTTCAGTCTTTTCCTCTTTCGGGAGCTGAACATCGCCCGTCAGGCGCACGGCGATACCTTCCAGATTAAGAGTGGCGGAGGACAGATGAACATTGCCCGTGGGAGTGAAATCGGCTGTCACCTGAATGTTGGTACCATTCAGGTATTCCCCCGGTGTATCTGTCACCGGCAGGTTGAATGCCGCTTTTTTCAGCTCGGCGGAGGAGAGACAGAAGTCTCCCCGGAACACCAGACGGAACGCATTGATTTCGACCGCAGCGGACTCCGCCGTTACGAGCGCTTCCTTATCTTCCGGGCGGGCGTTGATGCGGATGTTCTCCGCTATGAATCCGAGCCCACAGTAAGGAGTCATGCGCACGGCACCTACCTGGAGGTGGATGCCGCGCTGCGCTGCAATACGCTCCACTTTGCGCAGCAGCGAATCAGGCAAACCGACAAAGGTAAGCCAGGAGACTGTGATACATAAAAACAGAAAACCCACCAGAATAATGGTCGGTATGTATGAGCCAACGCGTCTGATGGTGAGTTTCCTTTTCATGGCCTGATACTTAATGTGGTGTATTAAATCTCAGGGTCAAATTCGCCTTCGGGCAGGGGGGGTGCCTTGGGCAGGTTCTTGTCGATGTCATCGAGCAGGTTGACCAGATCAACGCCGCGCTGGGCGGAGTTGTCGTGCTTGAAGGTCAGGCGAGGTGTGTTACGCAGCACCACGCGCTTGCTGACAGCCTTCTGAATGACGCCGCGGTTGCGGGTCAGCTTCTCGATGACCTGCGCAGGAGCCATACGACCCACCACGCCGACCCACACGCGTCCCTCCTTCAGGTCTTCTGTGATTTCGACCTGAAGGACAGAGACGATAGTGCCATTCCACTCGAACTCTTTCTGGATGAAAGAGCCGATTTCGCGCTTCATGAGCTCGTTGACTTTGTCGAGTCGGCGTGTGGCCATGGGGTATATCAGAGTGTTTGTTTAATCTTCTCGAGGGTGTAGCACTCGATGACGTCGCCCTCCTCGTAGTCGTTGTAGTCAGCCAGGCGGATACCGCACTCAAGACCGGCCTTAACTTCCTCCACTTCATCCTGGAAGCGGCGCAGAGTGGACATCTTGCCGTCGAATACAACCTGACCGTCACGCAGCACGCGAGCCTCGGCTGTACGCAGCATCTTGCCGTCTGATACATATGACCCCGCTGCGCGGCCTTTGTTCAACTTGAACACCTGGCGAATCTCGGCGTGACCCAGAACAGTCTCACGAGTCTCGGGCTCAAGCAGGCCGAGCATGGCGTCCTTTACCTGGTCGATGAGCTCGTAGACAATGGAGTAAATCTTTACCTGTACGCCCTCGCGCTTCACTGCCTTTACGGCATTGCTCTCTACCTTCACGTTGAAGCCAAGGATAACGGCGTCGGAAGAGGAGGCAAGCAGAATGTCGCTCTCGGAGATGGGACCGGCTGCGGCGCCGATGAACTGGCACTCCACCTTGTCGCTCTGGATGTCCATGATGGCCTTCTTAATAGCCTCCACGGAGCCCTGTACGTCGCCCTTGAGGTAGAGCTTCAGCACAGCCTTCTGGCTGCCATCGCCCATCATGGCAAGGATGTCTTCCATGCGGGAGCGGCGCGGGGCACTCAGGCGCTGCTGGCGCAGCTCCTCCTGGCGCTCCTCTGCCAGCTTGCGAGCCTCGCGCTCGTTCTTCATCTCCACCAGCTCATCACCCACATTGGGGGTCTGGAGGAAGCCGGACACCTCGGCAGGCATACCGGGCGTTACCTTCTTGATGGACTTGCCCTGGTCGTTGAACAGGGTCTTAATCTTACCGGAGAAGGGACCACAGATGAAGGGCATACCCACCTTGAGGGTGCCGCTCTGTACGATAACGGTAGCGGAGCTGCCCTTACCCTGTTCCATGCGAGCCTCAATGATGGAGGCGCGGCAGTTGGCGCGGGGATTGGCCTTCAGGTCGAGTACCTCAGCCTGCAGGCAGAGCAGGTCGAGCAGGTTGTCGATGCCATCACCCGTGTGGGCGGATACGTCCACGCATTCGATGTCGCCACCGAAGTCGGTCGGCAT
>JAFOZZ010000130.1 GCA_017390945.1 Akkermansia sp. | reverse complement strand
GCAACAGATACCGCCGGCAGAAACGTGCTCATTCGCCAACTGGAACAAGAGTTTCCCTTCCAAGCTCATGACATGATTCGCCTCCTGGCAACCGCCGGACTGAATCTGAACCACAAGGACAGCCAAGGCAAAACGGCTCTCGACTACGCCACAGCCAACCACACCCGCCACACCCAATCCCCCGGCTGGCATGCGAAGGATTTAGATAAAGAGGCCGCCACCATTGCCCTGCTGCGCGAGCTCGGTGCCCGCCCCGGCAATCAGCAGTAAGCTGCGCAAATAGTAGCAAACGCCTCAGCCGTCATCCCCAAAAACCGCTGCAGCGGATGATGAGCATGATTCTCAAAGCCAATTTTATTTCCTTGAATATGAGCGCCAAACATCCAGCCTCCGGCTTTCTTCTTGCTTTACCAACGAAAATTTGGTATTTAATACAGCATGTACAAAAAATATCTACTGACGCTGGGTTGCCTGATGGGGACTTTATCTGCCGCTACAGCACCTGCGCCTTATGGCACTCTTCCTACAGAGCAGCAAGTCAATTGGCTGCGCATGGAGTGGTATGCTTTTGTTCACTTTGGCCTTAACACTTACACGAATCGCGAATGGGGCTATGGGGATGAATCGCCCCAATTGTTCAAACCGGGCAATTTTGATGCGGAGGCAATCGTGCGCACCTTCAAAGGTGCCGGCATGAACGGCATGATTTACACCGCCAAGCATCATGATGGCTTCTGCACCTGGCCCACCCTTTCCACAAAGCACAACATCACGCAGTCTCCGTGGAAAGGAGGAAAAGGTGACGTGGTAAAAGAGTTTGCCAATGCGTGTCAGAAGCATAACTTCCCATTTGGTACCTACCTTTCGCCCTGGGATAGAAACTGCGCAGAATACGGCCGCAAAGGGTACCTCGATGTCTACTACAAGCAGATTGAGGAGCTGTTGACTCAATACGGCCCGATATTCGAAATCTGGTTCGATGGCGCTATGGGCGGCGATGGCTACTATGGCGGCGCCCGCCAGAATCGCAACATCGGTAAGGCCGACACCTACTATAACTATGAGCAGGTGGTTAAAAATATACGCAAGTTACAGCCGAATTGCATCATCTGGGGCGCAGCCCAGCGCGGCGATGTGACCTGGGGTGGCTCGGAAAAGGGCTTTGTGAAATACCCGCTCTGGAACGTACGAAACAACAAGTGGATTTCGCTGGAGGGCGACACCCCCATCAATGGTCGTGGCTGGTTCTGGCATCCGGGGCAGGAGCGCAATGTGAAGAGCCCCGAGCACCTCATGCAGGTGTACATGGCAAGTGTTGGTCGCGGTGCGAATCTCATTCTTAACCTTGCCCCGAATCGTGATGGCCGCCTGGATGCCGCCGATGTGGCCTCGCTGGAAGCATTTGGCAGAATGCGCACCCGCCTGCTCGCCAAGGACTACGCCTTAAACGCAACGGTGAAGGCCTCACAAGTGCGTGGAAACGATGCACGTTTCGCTGGCAGCGCCCTGACGGATGGCGATATTGAAAGCTATTGGTGCCCGGAGGATGGTACGACAACGCCCTCCGCAGAGATACTGCTGCCTGAGCCGACCACTTTTGATGTCATCCGCCTGCGCGAGCAGATTCGACTGGGGCAGCGTGTCGAGGCGTTCCAGGTGGAAGCATGGGTCGATGGCCAGTGGAAAACGATTGTCGCACCGGGAACCCCCAAGGAAGTGGAGACTCAGTTCAATCTGCGCGGTGGCAAAGGCCACACCATCGGCAATCAGGTGATGCGCTGGCTGAAAGAGCCTGTTACCACCGACAAGCTGCGCCTTACTATCACCCGAGCTAAGGCCTGCCCCTGTATCTCTGAGTTCTCCCTGCTCAGAATGCCCTCGGCAGAGGAAGCTCAGAATGTAGCCACGAGCAATGATGCAGATAAGCCGCTCAGCTCTCAGGGCTGGACATACAGCGGGTTCGCCGCCAATAAGGCGCCCCTGGCTTTCGATGGCAAGGCCGATACGATGTGGAGCATTCACCGCACGCCCTCGCATTTTGTCGTGAATATGCAGCAGCCCGCCATGGTAAGCGGCATTTCCTATCTGCCCCGGCAGGATGGCAAGACCCAGGGCATGACCTCCCGCTACCGCATCGAGCTCAGCATGGACGGCTCCAGCTGGAAGACCGTGGCCGAGGGCGAGTTCGGCAATCTTCGCGCCAACCCGGTGGAGCAGTATGTGACATTCGCCCCGCAAAAGGCTCGCTACATTCGTTTCTTCTCCACTGCCGCTCTCGATGGCGTGGGCAGCAGCGTGGCCGAAATGAAGATTTATGGCCGCCCGGCGAAGAATTAAGGCAGCCTAGCGAGTTTGTTCGTAATAGCAAGAAAACGACGATTCTCGTAGAAACATCCGTGAAAAAGCCACTCTAAGAGTGGCTTTTTCTTTGGCCTTGCATCAGCATTGCCAATGCTGATGCAAGCAGAAAAGTCGTAAAATATTAGATTTTTTAGGAGTTAGGATAATGCTAACAGTGAATAAAATGCAGGAAGCTGGGCGCTTGTTTATCTCTAACTTACAGATTTTCAAGCTGTAGAAAATGGGTCTGCATTGGCAATGCTGTATACTGAAGCCAGCAGATTCGGAAACAGATAGCTCAGCGTCCCAGCGTACGAGGGAACGAGTATTCCTGCACGAGCTGCTTTTACATACTAGCAATCAAACATCGTCTAAATATGAAAAAGACATTAGTAGTAATTCTTGCGTTACAGGGGGTAGTTCAAGCTGACACCTCGTGGGCGTTTGATGGCACCCTGACTTCTACTTCTACTAGCAGTAAGACGCTTAATGCCGATGCGAAGGGTGGCACTGCCACATATGTGGATAGCGGTCTCACCGTTGGAAGTCGCATTGGAGACTATACTTTGACTAAAGATTTAGGAAAGGCTATTGATCTAACGCAAGCAGGCTTGTATCTTGCTTTGCCTGATGTGTATTACACTGCCGGTGCTGGCAAGCTTGCCATTGGCGGCACTAACGATACTAGTTTTACCATCATGGGCTATGTTAAATATTCCACATTAACAGGAGAACAGTATTTTTTCGGTACTGGTGCCAATAATACGGGTGGGTTAGGTTTTGGTGTGGCAAATGGAAATCTTAATTTAGTCGCAAAGAATGTGGGTAATAACCCATTAACTGCATCCAATGATACCTATACATTATCAACAAATCAATGGTATCATCTCGCTGTTTCGTATGATAATAGCACCAATACTGCTACGTTTTATGTGAATGGCGATTCAGTAGGCAGTAAAGCTGTAACTACTGTTTCTACAACACCCAATGGTCATGGTGCTGCTATTGGCTCCTCGTGTCAGGATTTGGTAAACGAGAAAGTTCGAGACGATTTTAATGGATATATAGCCGATTTGAGTGTTTATAATAGCGCTTTAAATCAAAAAGAGATCATGAAATTTGCAGGTCTCGTACCCGAGCCTTCAACTGCTACGCTTTCTTTGCTTGCTCTGGCTAGCCTTGCTGCACGTCGCCGTCGCAAGTAAGACGCAACAAGTTCGAGTGGGGTAACCAAGCCCCGCATTGCGCACCCGCCCAAGGTTATGTACCGATGGGCGGGACTTTTTTAATGTTTAATGTTTGATATTTAATGTTTAAAGTGAGCCAGCCCGCGCAGTAACGGCGAACTCTGGCTGTGATGACAGAGCGATGGCTACTCGATGCGCCGTCGCTTTTCTACCTATAAACATCAAAAATCAAAAATCAAACATCAAAAATCCAAAATCAAAAACCCACGCACCTTACGGCACGTGGGATTTCTGAACAACTGGATGTTCCGCTTAGCAGCAGGGCTTAGCCAGCACCTTGCGGAGGCGGGCGAAGCGGGGCAGAGCCTGAACGGTCTTCATGCCGGTCTCGCCCTGGATGAGGGGCAGAGCGTAGTCGATGAAGGCGCGCTCGATGCCGTTACCGGCAGCGTTGATCCACTCACGGGGAACCTTGCGCTCGAAGTTAGCCACGCTCTCAAGGGGAAGGAGCTTGGTGTTGCACACGTACTGACCGTACAGGTCGTTACGCTCGAAGGCTACCATCTTGTCGGTGTCGCCGTTCACAGCAGCCTGCACAGCGGTCTTACCGGCGAGGTAAGCCTCCATGGCGTCGGTGGTGGAAGCGAGGTGGGTAGCGCAGCGCTGCAGCAGGGAGGGCTCGATGGCGCGAACCTTGGCGGAGGGGATGCGCTCGCGCACAACCTCGGCCAGCTTGTTGGCCAGACCGCCGAGCTGGGCGTGACCGAAACCGTCGTTGCTGTTGGTCTTAGCCTGGGAGATGAAGTTGCCGTAGGCATCGTGAATACCCTCGGAAACCACTACGAGGCACTTGGAAGTAGCGTTGTAGCGCTTCTCAACGTCGGCAAGGAAGGTCTCCATGTCGAAGTCAACCTCGGGGAGGTAGATGAGGTCGGGACCGGCGCCGGCGTAGTTGGCCAGGGCGCTGGCGGCGGTAAGCCAACCGGCGTGACGGCCCATCACCTCAACGATGGTGATCATGCCAGTGTCGTAGCAGGAAGCGTCGTGCTGAACCTCCATGCAGGAAGTAGCGATGTACTTGGCAGCGGAGGCGAAGCCGGGGCAGTGGTCAGTACCGAAAAGGTCGTTGTCGATGGTCTTGGGAATGCCCATCACGCGGCACTCGTAACCGGACTTCTGCATGAACTTGGAAATCTTGTTGCAGGTGTCCATGGAGTCGTTACCACCGTTGTAGAAGAAGTAGCGAACGTCGAACTTCTTGAAGGTGTCGAGAATCTTCTCGTAATCGGTGGGATCCACATCGGGGTCCTTCATCTTGTAACGGCAGGTGCCGAGGGCGGAAGAGGGGGTGAACTTGAGCAGCTCAAGCTCAGCGGGGTCCTCCATACCCATGTCGTAAAGCTGTTCGTTAAGCACGCCCGTGATACCGTGGGCAGCGCCCAGCACGCGGGTGATCTGGGGAGAATTGAGAGCCGTCTGCACAGCGCCGAGTACGCTGGCGTTAATCACAGCGGTAGGACCGCCGGACTGGCCGATGATGCATGCACCTTTGAGTTCTTTCATAACTAATATGACGTGATGTACGGATTTAATAGAGCCTGCTGCGGCAAAAACACACCGACAGCGAGGGCGCGATATTCTACACGCGATACCGCCATTTGGCAAGCAAAATATCAGCCATCTATCAATTATTTATCATTTTTTTACAATTTTCGATGGATAAAAGCTTGCATTATGACACAATGCGTGGTAGACTGTGCGGCATGAAGAGCCCTCTTATACTTGCAGCAGCAGGCGCCGCTCTCCTTATTTCCGCCTGCCACTCGACCCGCCCGGCTGTTAACCGCCCGTCCGTGCCGAACCGCCCGGCCGTGGCACAGCCCGTACAGACCTACACCCAGCAAGCCACTCCGGCTGCCCCGGTAACTGGTCCGCAGACTTATGTGCCGACACAGCAGCCCACCGCTCAGCCTGTGATTGCAGCTATTGACCCCCTGACCGGCCAGACTGTCATGGTACAGCAGCAGCCCGTTCAGCCGGTTCAGCCCGTCCAGCCGCTCTACACGGTGGACCCGGTTACGGGCCAGTTTGTCCAGGTAGCCCCTGCGCAGCCGGCTCCGCAGCTACTGCCCACCACTGATATGACGGCTCAGCAACAGCCGCTCGCTCCCACCATGCCTCAGCAGCCGGCTCCGGTAGCCGGTTCTACGGCCAACTACGCCCTTCAGATGGTGAACGGCACCACTGGCCGCCTGTTTGTTGAGGTATTCGACGACTCCGACAACGTGTTCCCCATCGGTTATCTGTTTGCCGGCCAAAACATCAGCACGCCTCCCTCTGAGCCCCGCAACATTCAGGGCCAGCTGACGGTGGTGATTCGTGACCCCGATGCCGACGGCAAGGAGCTGCGCCGCTACAAGGTAACGCCCCCCATGGACTACACCAACAAGACCATCGGTGTGACCATTCTGCCCGGCGGTCGCTACCGCGCCAGCGTGGACGGCCAGGTGTACTACACCTCCCCCGATCCCAAGGCTGATGCTGCTACCACCGCAGCTCCGGCAGCCCCTGCTCCGGCTCCGGCCCCGGCTCCCGCACCTGCTCCGGCTGCCAATCCGGCCACCAGCAACGCTCCGATTCTGTAAAATATTATCACACGTGCAGCGTAGCAGCTCACTGCTATAGGTACTGCATGTCACCGACGGCGCCCCGTTTTCCGCTTGCGAAAACGGGGCGCCCGCCGTATAAGACCGACATGTGCAAACCATTCCGTGAATACCTGAGCCTGCTACGCGACTACACCCGCGAGATTGTCACCTTTGGTGGTTTCTGTCTCATGTGCTTCGTGTACAGCGATTTCCGCCGCCTGGCCTGCGAACAATCCACCACCGCCGCGCACACTGTCGATGTGCTGCGCAGCATGGACGCACGCCTGGCTCACATTGAACACGCAGCCCCTGCCCTGAAAGCGTATGAAAAATGACATCGCCCGCATCCAGAGCAAGATTGGGGTGACGCCCGATGGCATCGTAGGCCCCGCCACAGTCAGCGCGCTCATGCGTACCCTGGGGCTGAGCAGCACCCCCACGCCCCCGGCCTGGCCTACCCAGGCTGAAGTACGCAGCGGCAAAAGCCTCTTTGGCGCCCCCGGCTGCGAAAGCGAACTCGTCAACCTGCTACCACCCTACACACTCTACTACGAGGGGCGCCCCGTGCGCACCATCCGTGTCCACCGCCACATAGCCAGCCATGTGCAGGCGGCTCTGCGTGAGGTATTGGCGCACTACGGCACGGAGGAAATCCACCGGCTGGGGCTCGACCAATATGGCGGCTCGTACAACTACCGCCCGTCTACAGGGAGCAGCGCGCTCTCCATGCACGCCTGGGGTATCGCGCTGGATTTTGCCCCCGCCACCAATGGCTACCACACCCGCGCCCCACGCGCTAGCCTGAGCCACCCGGACTGTACGCCCTGGTGGCAGATATGGGAAAGCCACGGTGCGACCTCCTTGGGACGCAGCTGCGGCTATGATTGGATGCATGTGCAGTTTGCAAAACTCCGTTGAGAAAGCGAAAGGCGCAGGGATAGATGTTTTTGCTTGACAATGAGTAAGCGAGCCGCTAGTATATGGCAGCTGTTTTATCGACGCAGCTGATAGAAAGTTTATCCCCCGCGCATAACGACATGATACCTGAGGACAAACGTGATGAGCTGAACAACATACGCCTGGTACTCGAAAAGCTGAACCAGGAGTACAACGGCCATGCCGTGGTACAGGAACAGGTTGCACGTGCACTGCGCGCGGTGGAGCAGTTCAACTCCGGTATCGAGGTTATTGTATGCATGGGAATGCTGAAGGCGGGTAAATCCACCCTGGTTAACCTGCTGGCCCGCTCGCCCATGGCATCCCCCACCGGTTACGGGCAGGATGTCACCCTGCGCCCGGCCCTCATCCGCATGGCCGAGCCCGGTGCCGAGCCCCGCATTGTGCTCTATGAGCGAGCAGAAGAATCCGCCGATACCACCACTGACCTGCTGGCGCCTGTGCTCGACCACCTGCGCGGCATCACCGGCGAGGAAGGCCTGACCGGCATCAGCGTGCGTACCCTGCCCCTCAATGAGGCCAACCTCCGCGGTGTGCTCTGCCACAGCATCAGCGAGTCCCCGCACCTCACCGCCGAGCCCGTGTTGGTCGTGGTGGAGCCGGAGCATAACCCGGCCTGTCAGCTGCTCTGCAGCCGTAACCGTATGATTCTCGACATGCCCGGCTGCGACTCCGCCGTGGCCGAGGTAGCCCAGGGCGAGCGCTACCGCGAGATTGGTCGCGAGTGCGATATGCTGCTGCTGCTGCAAAGCTCCGTTGCCCCGCTGAACGCCCGCGCAGTGGAGGAAATGACAGCTCTGCTGGATGGCCGCACGCCCTCCACCATCCGTATTATTCAGAACCGCATGGAGTCAAAATCCTGGCTGAGGGGCGACGTCTTCACCGCAGAGAACGATGAGCAGACCGCCCGCGCCCTCGCCGTGCTGCGCCGCCTGGCAGAAAACCGCGAGCTGCCCGTATCCGCAGTCAACCTCGGCATGGCCTATGCCGGTATCTTTGAGGACAAGCAGCGCCTGCGTAAGAAGGTGGAGCTGGCCGACGGTGTGTACCACAACCCGGCCGAGCTGCTGGCGGGCTCCGGTTTTGCGGAAATGGAAACCGGCCTGCATAAGGAGCTGACTCACATTCGCTACACGCACTGCTGCGATGCCCTGCGCCAGGCGCTCCGCTCGCTCTCAGCCGCCGCTATCCGCATCAACCGCAGCGAGAGCAAAAAGCTCGACGCCCTGCGTAAGCGTCTGGAGCGTTGGGATGCATTCCGCACCGAGGCTCGTGCCGCGCTGCGTACCCCCACCGTACCGGCCAAGGCCGAGTTCAGCGTAGCCCCCGGCCAGATGCCCGATTTCGTTCTGACCTGCGAGAACATCTACCGCGAGCGCCGCGAGCTCTACAAAGGCCCCAAGGCCACCGGCCGCGACATCAACCAGTGCATGGCCGACTGCAACGACGCCTGCCGCGAACTTCTCCAGCGATTCGTCAGCACCGAGCTTACCGACAAGCATATCCAGATGAGCCACGATGGCGAAAAATGCACCGTAGCCAACTGGTGCAATCGCAACATCCGCGATATGCTGAAAGACTGCTGCGAGCGCCTGCAAACACTGGATGCCGAGCTCTGGGGCGAGTTCGCCGATGCCGAACATCCGGATTTCCTCGACTGGCAGGAGCAACACAACATGCCACTGTCTGCCGATGTTGCAGAGCAGTACACGGCATTCGAGCCCTTCGTGTACGAAGAACGCGTGCACCGCTGGTGGTGGAAAGACGCCGATAAATTATACGATATTTTCTGGGGCAACGAGCTCTTCGTGAACGAAGTCGTGAATCCTATGGTGGAACACTACTGCGCCGAGGCTCACGGGCTCATGAACAAGCAATCCCCTGCCCAGCAGATGCAGAGCATCGTTACCTCCGAAGTGAAAAATATCACCACCGGCTTCTTCGATGCCCTCACCCGCAAGCGCAAGCAAACGCGCTCCGACATAGGTGCTGCGGAAAAATCACAAAGCCGCGCGCAGGAACTCGTGCAGACCGCGAGCGACATGCTCACCACATGTGAGGAAAAGCTGGCGCTTGTCGACTAAAGCTCCCGACAACTGTCCGCGCAGCGGACAATATAACCCGCTCCGTCAGGAGCGGATATAACTGTGCCGCAGGCACAATATAACTGAGCCGACAGGCTCAATATAACCGCCTGCCCCGGCAGGCGATACAGTCTCTCGCGCACTCCTTCACTGCCCGCCCCGCGGGCAATCTCGTTCACGCGCAAGCGTGAATCTCGTTGTGACTGTAGGGCACAATCTCATTGCGGCGAGCAGCCGCTATCTCGTCTACACCGCTGTCCGCGTAGCGGACAATTTCACTAAGCCGTGCGGCTTAATTTCACTGCTCGCTCTTGCGAGCAATTTCACTTGCCCGCAAGGGCAAATTTCACTAGAAAGTTCGGCTGTCGCCTCACGGTGAAAAACGGCGTAGCCGTGGTGAAAAATTGCTCTTGCGAGCAATGGTGAAAACCGGCTTTGCAAGTCGTGGATAAGCAGCGAAGCCCCACTACTTCAAACATCAAACATCAAACATTAAAAATTAAACATTAAAAAGCTGACCCAGGCTGTTGTTATGGCGGTAATTCACAAAATTCCAAAAGCGCGAAAGGGTGTGTTGTGGAGTTTCACGATTGAGCCGGAGTCAACATTCGTGAAGGATATGGGGCGGTTCTCGGCGTTGTTTTCAGCTTTGCCAGTGGGTTAGCGCTAAATTGAGCCTGAAAAGAACTATAAAAATCGCCAAAAAAATTAGAATTGACAATCAGCGCAAATAGGAGTAACTTAACCACAGCTCCAAGCATCGGCTCCCAATTTCCTTAAACAAACATAGCCAGCGGTCAGAAAACGGGGCCCACCTCATTCTGATGGTGGACGCTAAGGAAAAGATTATTATCCGATTTTTTACAGAACGAAGTTTTCACTGTTCATGCACATGAATTTTATCAGAATTATTCGAATATCAGAAGAGAAAAAATCTTTATTTCTTACATTTTTATTTATTATTGCCACTTGTGCTGTTTCTCTGTTTTTTAGATTATATAAACTGGGTTTACCTTGGCAAGAGGCAGCTATTTTTTCAACGAATATTTTGTACTTACTATTTTTTATCCAAATTGCGAAGCTGTATCATAAACAAGCAATTTCAGCAAAGTTATTTGTAGGTGAGATGTTTTGTTTAGCTCTGGCGTCATTTTTTATTGCGCGCTTTATCTGCAATGAATATTTTGTACATGATAATTATCATGCTGATAATGACCGTCTAAGTATATACTGCAAATAATCATGAAGGATTCACGAGTATTTCCTCTGATTTTACCCCCCATTCCGCCAAGACCAAAAGCTCCGGCTAATCGATATATTGTTCTGATATTTTCCTACTTTTTTCTATATAATATCATTTTAAGTGATAATGGCTTATTGCTTGCTCTCATGGGAAATATGAGAAAACCGGAATTAGAAGAAGTATGGGTATATTCTTTTAAACTTCCATTGCTTTTGTGTTCTTTAGGTGGGGTAACTATTTGCAATTTTATTCAATTAATTCGAAAAAAGAAAAAAAGAAACGACTTTTTTATGGAGTTTGCGTGTTGTTTATATGTATTTTGTCAATTAATTATTTTGAATATATCCCCCCTTCAATAATAATGTGGGAATCTCTAAAAACAGTAAATGCGGATTTAGGCGGGCGAAGCCCGCGGAACTTTAGAGCCCGAAAGGGCGAAAGATTCTTAGCCCCGGGTGGAGCCGCGCAGCGGCGAAACCCGGGGTAGGAACACAAAAACATCAGAACCCCGAGCACAGCGAGCGGGTGGCAGAGAGGGTGGCTATTTGTTGCAGCTAAGGCTTTCCGGCTTCTCTACGATACGCCGTGACAGGCTGCCACCCCTTCCGGGGTTCTGTTTTCATTCATTACATAGCAGGGGTTCCGCTGCTGCGCAGCTCCACCGCCTGCCTACTTTCTACCGCCCGCTCCGCGGGCTCAAAAATTCCGCGGGCTTTGCCCGCCAATGAAAATATGAGTTTTTAGAGGTACCCATATTAGTTAAATTTCGCGATGGAGAAACACACGTTTTTATAAGCTATGTGTTATTTGATACAGGTAGGTCTATACCAGGCTATCTCGGATTGCATTGGATTGAATCTGTGATATCAGCTACTATGATCTATTTGCCAAGCTCTAGTATAGCATATATTGATCGATTGCCATATACTATATCGGGTCCTCTGAAAAATCAAAGTATAACTAAAGATGTTTTTTTAATACTATAGAAAAGATGAGCAGAGATTCGAAAAATTATAATGTATTTTTTAATAGATATGTTATCTCATCTAAGGAACCTATTATAAG
>JAFOZZ010000129.1 GCA_017390945.1 Akkermansia sp. | reverse complement strand
TGCTGCGGGTGATATTGAGCATGATGTGCTTGGGCCCAGTAGCATCCATGGTGATGAAGGGAAGGGAGATATCGTAGCTCTGGGTGGAGGAAAGCGCAATCTTGGCCTTTTCAGCCTCTTCCTTGATGCGCTGCAGAGCGTCCGTCTGGCGGGAGATGTCCATGCCTTCGGCAGCCTTGAACTCTGCGAGAATCCAGTTGATGATGGCGTTGTCCCAGTCATCACCACCCAAGTGGGTGTCACCGTCGGAAGCCTTCACCTCGAACACGCCGTCGCCGATTTCCAGCACGGAGATATCGAAGGTACCACCACCAAGGTCGTATACAGCAATCTGCTCGTTGCTGCCCTTGTCCAGACCGTAAGCCAGTGCGGCGACGGTGGGCTCGTTGATGATGCGGCGCACCTTCAGGCCTGCGATTTCGCCAGCGGCCTTGGTGGCGTTACGCTGAGCGTCGTTGAAGTAAGCGGGTACGGTAATCACAGCCTCGGTGATGGTTTCGCCGAGCTTGCTCTCGGCATCGGCCTTGAGCTTGCTGAGAATCATGGCGCTGATTTCCTGCGGGGAGTACACCTTGGTCTCGCCGCCTACCTCTACCTGAATGTGGGCGTCGCCGTTAGCGGCTTCCACGATGGTGTAGGGCACCTTCTTGTCGTCAGCGGTCAGCTCGGCGTACTTGCGGCCGATAAGACGCTTGGCGGAGAAAATGGTGTTGCGGGGGTTGGTAACAGCCTGGCGCTTGGCAGCCTGACCCACGATGCGCTCACCGCTCTTGGTGAAGGCAACGATGGAGGGGGTGGTGCGGGCACCCTCGCTGTTCTCCAGTACAGTAGCCTGGCCGCCGTCCATGACAGCCATGCAGGAGTTGGTGGTACCGAGGTCAATTCCGAGAATCTTGCTCATTGTTGTGTGTCTTTCTATGTTTGTTGTTTTTGAAGTTTGTCGTTTTGGGCTCAGGCGTGAGCCCTCTGCTTACCCTCATTGTTGCAAATGCCGTGCCAACTCGTGCCAATGTATGTCAAAAGTTCTAAAGTGCTGATAATCCAATGTTTTGTTAATTCTTGGTAATGTGTCTACAAAATAAAGCTGCGACAAATTGCCGCGAGTGGGCATTTTGTCGCAGTTGTCCTCTGCGGCGTTTTGCCGCAGGTGGCTAAGCTCATGAGGAAAAGACAAGGACTAGTTGAGTGACGAGTTACAAATTACGATAGACAAGTTGGAAATTAGGCGGGCAATGCCCGCCTAGCTCAACACTAAGTCCTTTGTAACTCGTAACTAGTCCTTATACAGTAGCTGCTACTTCTTCACCACTGTCTTTTTGCTGAGCTTCTCAATAATGCTCGGTGCGGCAGTGAGCAGAGCGATAAGCAGACAGGCTACCACGGCCCAATCGCCCAGCATGGCGTAGAGGGTGAAACCGGCGTTTTTGTCCACCGGCAGCAGGCCGTAGCTGTAGCCGGCCATGTGCGGGGTGCCATCGGCCTTCAGCAGCGCGTCAATCGTGGCGCCGTTGGGGGCAATCGCGCAGCACACACCGCGGTTGGCCGCACGCACCATGGGACGGCGCAGTTCGATGCAGCGGAAGGCGGCATTGCGCGCCTGCTGCACGCCGCAACAGGAGTTGCCGAACCAGGCGTCGTTGCTCACGTTCACGATAACCTGCGGCCCCTTGCGTACAAACTTGGTGAGCAGGTTGCCGACGGTGTCCTCATAGCAAATGGCGGGGATGACGCCTATCTTCTCGTCGCTGCCGGGTACGGCGACCTCCATCGGCTCGCTGCCGGAGCCGGGGCGGATGCCTTCACCCACCTGCGTGCCGGTGATGTCGGAGTACAGCTTGCCAATCCATTCCACGGATTCGGCCAGGGGGATGTACTCGCCAAAGGGCATGAGGTGCTGCTTGGAGACGGTGGTGATGCTGTTGAAATCCCCCGGTATGCAGGCCATGGAGTTGAACATGCCGCGGATGGTGGTGCCGTTCTCCAGGCGGATTTCGTCTGTGCCGGTGAAGAGGGTGAATCCCTTGCCGCCCATCTGCTTATTGATGTCGCGTACCATGGGCAGGTATTCCTCGCTGAAGAAAACGCCCTTGGTGTAGATGTCCTCCATCAGTTCGCCGGTGGTAACATTGCGCCACAGCGGGAAGCCCATAGCGCTTTCCGGCCATACGACCCAGACAGGGAGCTGCTGCACGAAGCCGAGCTCCGGGTGCTCCATGGCCTGTTTCACGGTTTTCTGCTGTACCTCGTTGAAGGCCTGAGCCGTGGCACGCAGGTAGATGCCGTACTGGGACAGGCGGTTCTGCTCGGCGTGGGCGGAGCGGTTCTCCTCGATGTGGTCTATCTGATCCTTGTTAATCTGCACAGCCATGACTGGCAGCTGGATGGTGCTTTCCTTCTTGGACAGCGCCAGCGGTGAGTACAGCTTACTGAAGGTGAGGCCGCCACCGTACAGGCAGAAAAGGATGATGATAGTGGCGTAGAAATCCCACGGACGACCGGCGCGGCCAGCCCCGCGGAAGCGCAGCACGCTACGGCGCACGGCGCAGTAAATGATGACGGAGGTGAACACCGGCAGGAAGGAGAGCGCGGCGGTGCCGACGAACTCCGCCCACTGGGCAAAAGCCAACCCGGGGTAGAGTGCCATGCCCACGCTGTTCCAGCTGAAGCCCAGGGTGCCATTGGCGCGCAGCCACTCAATGCAGACCCACAGAGCGCCGCAGCCCGCGGCAGAGCGCAGGGTGGTGGCTATATCCATCCACGACCATTTGGCCCACTGTTCCTTCCTGGTGTCGGCGGACATGCCCTCCGTCACCGGCCCCTGCGAGAGACGCGGGCGGAGCAGGGTGGCCGTAATGGCTGCCCACGCACCGACAAGCACGGAGTATACCGCCATGAGGGGGATGAATGCCACCAGCAGGAACAGCGCCGGGTGAATGCCGAAGGTGTTGCCCACCTCATTAATCCACCAGAACGTGGTGCAGTAGTAGCCCATGCCGTAGAGCCAGCCCAGGCGGAACCCTCGCCACCACTTGGCAGGCCCTGTCCACAGTACATAGAGCAGGGGCAGCAGCGCTACCCATACCAGCTGGGCGTAGTCGTAGGGTACGAAGGAAAGCGCCATCACGGCGCCTGCCGCGGGGCTCAGCAGCCAGTGCCACTTGCGAGGCGCGGGCTCGGCCTCGGGGAGTTCGGTATAATTGACGGGTCGATATTTTTTCAGCATATTTTATTGTGCGGGTGTGGCTGTTACGGTTTTATAGCCCAGGTAAACGACATTGCCAGCGCCCTCCGGCTGCTGCCATATGCAGACGCGCCACAGGTGCTCCTGCTCATTGAGGCAGTGCAGCAGGTAGGAATCGCGGTCACTGTAGCCGCCTTCCATAATGACGTTGGCGCTCAGCCCCTCCGACTTTATGTTCACGTCGTCGCGTCTGACAAACTGGCCATCGCGGTAGGGAATGGAGAACAACTCGCCCACCATCTCCTGGCGGTGGTTCAGAAAGCGTACCAGCATGACCCCGGAGCCGTTGCCCGGTGCCAGTCTGATGGTCGCGCACGGGTAATAGGCCGTGCGCAGCTCCAGGCGTGCATTGCCCTTGGAGCTCTTCCACTCAGCCTCCACAGCCTCCACCTTGATGCCGATTGCCTGGATGGGGAAGCCCGTCGTGCTCTCGCGATGGCTGGCCAGCGGCAGCTTGCGGTAGGTGTACAGCACCACACCCAGCGCCACCACGGCAACTCCGGCGAACATTGTCAGGAAAATCATATTCCAGAGCCCGAGTTTTTTTACCCATTTGCGGATTTTGGAGACTTTTTGCTCTTGCATGCGCCCATTTTGTACCGAAAATTGCTCCGTTGCAATAAAAAAAGATTGCATTCTCGTGAAAAATGGTAAAAATAGTGGTGGGCAACGTAGCCCCTTACACATTATGGCCGATATTGATTCCAAAAACGAAAAGAATGTTCCCGGTAAGTTCTACGTCGACAGCAACTGCATCGACTGTGGTCTTTGCCGTGAGGTAGCCGGTGATTTCTTCGCTGCTGATGAAGACGAGGGCGTATCCTACGTTTGCAAGCAGCCCGAGACGGACGAGGAGGTAGCTCTCTGCACCGAGGCTAAGGACGGTTGCCCCGTCGATTCCATCGGTGACGACGGCGAGTAAAGCCCGCCCGGGAATTCCCGAGATTCTCATTACTAATCAATCGGCCCCGGTAGTAATGCTGCCCGGGCCGCTTTTTTTTGCCCGCATGCCCGCCCCCCGCCGCAGAGTGCGTAAGGCTGCCCCGGTAGAACCGGTGCAGGCGCCACCGCCTGTACAGAAGCGCCGCGAGCCCGCGGGCTTGTACCATGAGGAGATGTTCTCCGATGGCTCCGTGCGTCCCGTACGCAACACGACCCGCTCGGAGCGCGAGAGCGGGCAGGCTATGGCGGACTTCTTCGGTGTGCAGCCGCAGCTGAATCCCGCCACCAACGTGCGCAGCATGGAGTCCGTGCTCGCCTCACTCGTCAGTAAGATGGACATCTCGCTCGCGGAGCACGCCCCCGAGGTGCTGGCAGATGCCTGGGCTCGCGCCGTTGGCCCCTTCCTGGCCACCAAGGCCGAGCTGCTTTCCATTGCCCGTGGTCAGGCACGAATCCGCACCTCGCACCCGGCGGTGCGCTTTGAGCTCACGCGACAGAAAGCGCAGATTATCCGCGCCCTCAATGCCGCCCTCGGCGACGGCAGCGTCAAAACCGTGCAGATTGTGCACGGCTGAGGAAGAACGAAGTACGAATTGCGAGGGACGAATTGCGAGTTAAGGACTAGGTACAAGTCACAAAGGACTATGTTGCAAGTTAGGCTCGCTAAAGCTCGCAAGATGGAGCCGCGCCGGGGCGAACCCCCGGGAAAAAAAGAAAAAATCAGAACGCCGGAGGGGTGGCGGCTCTTGTCTGTTATACGTTGTAGCCACGATTTTATTCGTGTGCTAATTCGCATAAAGAGTGGCCATGCATATATATAAGAACTTTGGTATGCTTTTATGATAATTGCTTAGTGATTTGCGTTCTTATGTTGTCCGCTTTTTCATATTTGGCATAGCTGCTTAAAATGTCTATCGGTGAAATCTGAAGCGTTTCTATCTTCAAATCGGGGAATAAAGGCATCGTTATGGTTGCGTAGCGTATTACCGGGCTGGTGCCGCAAATAGAGAGTGGCGCCGGCATGAGAAATGCATTGTAAATGGGCTTTCTAATCTCACCATTAGTGCTAATGTACGCATTAGGCGTGAGTAAAGCCCATTGATATAGGAATTGTTTTGTGATATCGCTGACACCCGGAAGCCCCTTGGGTACATAGTTTCCGCGTTTTTCTAATGGAATATAGTACTTGGCATCCATGATGCAAGTGCCGTCTTCTGTTCTGAATATCATATCCGGTTTCAGTGAAGCCGCCTCCTTACATGTTTGTGTATTCATGTGCCATGTGGGTGGCTGGATTTGAATCTGGTCAGAGTCATCCTCCCCCAGTACTTCGCGGCACGCTTCTTCCCATAGCATGTGCAGAGATGAACATCCAAATGTGTATTCTTCGGCAAACTGAGCATGACGCGATGAATATTGGGATAAATACTCCTTCAGGAGTTCCAGAACGTGTCTGCGACGGGTATCAAATTGTTGTGATAATTCAGTATTAACCAAATACAGTAAATAATTCCTATCTTCATTTTCCAAGAATACGTCATCTT
This sequence comes from Akkermansia sp., assembly GCA_017390945.1. Lineage (GTDB taxonomy): Bacteria > Verrucomicrobiota > Verrucomicrobiia > Verrucomicrobiales > Akkermansiaceae > Akkermansia. The sequence goes on along the minus strand of JAFOZZ010000129.1, from coordinate 2,415 downwards.
GGTGATATGTTGGAAGTCCCAATAAATCTGTCAGCCCAAGTTGCTCCAATAAAGAATAACATTCCCCTACTACTTTTTTGTGAAGCTGGGTTATCGGATGGTGATGTGCTTTGATGCGATGGCGAGTGATAATATCACCATAAACGGGAGCACCATGCTGAATAAGAGCTGTTTTTTTGTTGATTGTGTGAGCCCACATGTAGCGTCCCGCTCCGTTGATGCGGTCAATCTGGTGTTCTGCATGGTATTCTCCGTTTTCTGCAAAATCTGTCACGATGGTAACCATAAGCATTAGGTCATGGCAGTGGGGTTTATCTTGTTCAATCAGCTCAGATTCAGCAAACCGTTTGCTGTGGTAACGGCGTATCGCTTTCAGTGTATGCTCGAATATGCTTTTACGCTCAACAGAGGCTGTAAATATATCCTTATGTAACTCTGGCTCTGCTAGTTTTTGTGTGTCTGCAAACTTTGGCAGAATGTATGCCATGCATCCCTTGTGTGCATATATGCCGGCGTAACAGAATGCGTACTCTGCGTTCTCGTGATATCGTTCAAAATCTTCTTCTTCGCTATCTTGCGAAGAGGCTCGTTTGGTATTGACGCGTCTTATGATATGGCGAAATTGTAGCTTTTCTAGAAAGGCGTTTTTTTCGCTGGGGGTAATTTGGAAGATGGCGCAGATATTATGGGCTGAATAACCTACGTTCTCTCTTGCCCAGGCAAGCGAGCGAATGAAATTCCGGTGTGATGTCTGTGCCGACATTTATTATGGTTGGGGCAAGAGTATTTCTTCTATTGCGTCAGCTATGTCTTCTCCATACTTACTCTTAAATAAGGAACACAGTTCAGAGTATCGCTTGTTCGCATCCTTGAACAGGGAGCTACGTTTGTGTTTTGCTGCATCTTCGTACAGGTACATCAGCACTTTGTTGCAAATGGCTTCAATGAAATCCGCCTCATGCTCTAATTCTTCGCCTGAAAGGAAGAATGGTCCCATTTGTTTATCCTCTTGCACACCTGCATTTTGGAGCAACTTATTCGCATGTTCTCGAATATGGTTCCATTTTTCGGCAAAGCTGCCGTTCTTTAAGAGCGCGTCACGAGCATCGTCGATGCCACAATAGGTAAAGTGCCAGCGGCGTTTGAATGCTGTATCTATAGGGAATACGCCTTGATCTGCACTATTCATGGTAGCCCATATGTACATATTCTTTGGCAACACCAGCTTTTCTCCGGCCTTCATTCCAAGGTAAGCGGCGAACTCCTCCGATACACCAATGCTGTATTTGCTTTCTCCATTTTCATTACGGTCCAGTAATTGGAAGGTATCGGCGAAAACAGCAGCAGCATTGGCTCGATTAATTTCTTCGATGATGAGCAAGTGTGGTTTTGTCGTGGCGGTTCTTGCCGATTTCAGAACGCGAGCGAACGGTCCCGGAACGAAACCATAACTCACCCTTTCATCTTTGGTGCCAGCATAACGAACGGTCGGTTTGTACGCTCCGATAAAATCAAAGCTTGTGTATTCCGGATGGAACGTAACTCGCTCTGTGTGTTCAGGCGAAAAGTATTTTTCTGCCTCCTGATTCATTAAGTGACTTTTACCCGTTCCTGGAGCGCCGAAGCGAATCAGGTTGCGTTTTGATGGCCACACGGAGGCTTCTACTGAACCATCTATTAAATGAACAACTGTATCGTATTGGAGTTTACTCATTTCAAACAGGCTGCCCTGTATTTTGCTAAATCTGTCTTGAGTTTCGGGATGTTTCAATAAATCATCCAATGATAAAGGCGTATCTACAGCCTTCGTTTTACGAATAAATATGGATTGTCCGTTTGATTTTTCAGAAATTTCAGCTAAGGCCACGACTGCTCCGGTGGGACTAGATTCGTAACATATGATGGGTTCGCCTTTTTTGGCTTTCCCAAAATTTTCAAATACACGGCGTTTGTTACCCGCTTCATTGAACAATGTGTATTCTACGATTTCTCCGACATTAATCTCATTAAATGACCAGATGCTGGGTTTTGAAACTAATAACCAATAGCGGTCTTTTGTGTCGGTCTGTTTTTTTGCTTCTAATATTTGCATGCCAACATAATCAACAAAGTCACAAGTAATAGCGCTTAGTTCTGTCTCAGATGTATGAGGGAAGTTTCTTTCACGTAGCGTATTTTTAACTTCGCTCATGAATGAGTATGTGTTTTTTAGGAAGATTGCTTTTTTTCCATTGACTGTTCTCTCAGTTAATTGCTGTGAGCACGATTCTACAATGTTGTTAGTAAAGAAATAATAATTGAGCATTGGTGCGTATAACCAGCAATAGATAGAGGCTGGATGAGTCCCTTGTAGATGTCCATCTGTTTCTTTTAATAATCCTGCCGTTTTTAGTTGAGTTACTCGCGCCTCGGCTA
>JAFOZZ010000128.1 GCA_017390945.1 Akkermansia sp. | reverse complement strand
TGTACTCAGTCGTTGATTCAGCAAGCTCAATCAATTCCAATGCTTTTGAAGCGAATCCGGCATCCAGCAATCTTACAATCTCCGGCTCTAAAACAGAATGACAGGATACGTTTTCTTTAACCACCAGCTCCGCTTCCTCGTCTCTCCCCAGCAACCGCAGCAGCTCCACCTTACGCACCAAATACTCTGCAGCATCGATTTGAGACACGCCGTTATCCAATATATGATTCAATCGTTTCAGCTCATCATCCGGGCTATATACGAGAGCCATCAACTCCATTGACAATTTCTTTATATCCGTCACGCCATATTCCTCAAAAAAATCCAAATCCGCTATAGCTTCAATATCCAACAACAGCTTTGATTTAGCTTCGGCTGATACGCCAGGATGCTGCACCCATTCTTTCAGCAAATTCTGAACTTCGCAGCATACATCCTCAATCGCGATATTTCCCTCATCCAATAGCAAATAGTCCTCGCTGTTACGATCGAACTGGCGATAAAATTCCAGAACACTCGGCACAACACCGCCAGTATCCCCTGCACGCATCCTCTGCGTGAGATTCTCTATGAGTTCAGCCATAGCATCAGCCACCGATTCCCAATCAATTTCAGGATCATAGCTTCGATGACGCCCCCAACCATCACAACAAGTATGCGAATGAAATATGTGCTGCACACGCTCCCGATACTCCGCTTCGCTAAGCTCCCCATGGCTTCCGTATGTCACGGTTAGCCATTTCAGCAAACTCGCCCGGAACCCATCGTGAGACGCAGCCTGTTTCCACACAAAATCACGCAAATCGGCAAGCTCTGCTTGTTGCAACATCTCATAGCATTTTCTCATTTTATCGTTCATATTCGGTCGTGCGCTCTTCTTATATCGAAAGGACTATAACACACAAAAATCACCTTAGCAAGCAGAAGCCGTTTTTCTAACTCCTTGCAACATACCTGAATTTAGGATAAAAGAGTAGGTATGAACTACGTAGTTGCGTTGGGGTTGCTGGTGTTGGTGGGGGCGTGGGGAGTGGCGGTGTATAGCCAGTTGCATCACTTATATGAGCAGGTTCGGGGGGCTTGGGGGCAGTGGCTGGCGGCGACGAGGCATCGAAATGACTGCCTGTGGGATTTGTCGATGGTGGTAGCGAGCTATGTGCCGCCGGATGACATGTTGGCGCGCGAGCTCCGCAAATGGATTACCAACAACCGACGAGCTCTGGATAACACCCCGGTGCCCCCACACCATGCAGCGGATGAACAGCTCAAAAACAGCGAACATCACCTACAACGCCTGATTGCACACATGGCTCAATTACTCGGCGATAACCCACATATGCATGGGAACGACCAACTGCTGGGGCTCTACAACGCCATGAGTGTCGCCCGGAATCGACAAACAGAAGCTGGCCAGTATTACGACCGCGCTGCACGCCACTACAATACCGCCCTGCATGAGCCGCCGAACTACCTATTGGCTCCCTTGCTTGGCTTCTACAAAGTCAGCCTGCTTACCAGCACGCCCCACCGCAAGCCGCACCCGCAACAGCAAGCAGCCCCCGGCTACGAAAAAGGCCGCGAGTCATAACACTCGCGGCCTTTCTGAATCAATTGTTAGTGAGCTTTACTCGCTGACAGTCACCTTGGCGTTGCGGGCCAGCAGGTCGATTACCTTGGAGGTTACGATGCTGAGGCGGATACCCGTCATGCGGTTTTCGCGGTGCAGCTTGCGAACGAAGGTCTTGAGGTTCTTCTCGCGAGCCTGCTGAGCCATGTTGCTGATGGCGTCGAGCATCTCAGCGTCGGAAGCCGTAATCATCTCGCGGCGAGCAATCTCCTGCAGAGCGAAGTATACGCGCAGGTTGCGCTCGGTCTCAGCCTTGGCGCTCTCACGCAGGGCGTCCATGTCCTTGGCGGCCTCGTAGTCGCCGGACTGGATAGCGGCGTAAATCTTGCGCTGTACGGTGTTCTCGTTCTCGCGCTCCACAAGGTCGGCGGGAAGAGCAAAGGTGAGCTGGTCGGCGAGCTTCTCAGAAATCTGGTCTGCCTTGGCCTCGTTGTTGCTGCGCTCCTTGTTGCCCTTGAGGTTCTCACGAACGATGTCGCGAATCTCCTCCATGCTCTTGCCAGGCAGAGCGGAAGCGAACAGCTCCTCGGTCACGGCGGGCACCTGCTTCTCGCGCACGGCCTTCACCACGCAAGTGAAGGTCACGTCCTTACCGGCCAGGTCGGAGATGGGGAAGTCCTCCTTCAGGCTGGCCACGATGTCCTTGGTCTCACCGGCGCTCACGCCTACCAGACCATCAGCCAGCTCGGGGATGAAGCGGTCGTCCTCCAGGCTTACCCAGTAGTCCTCACGGCCCTCCAGGAAACCAACGCTCTTGCCGCAGTACTCAGCGGTGGGCTTGCCCTCGCAGGTGGTCTTGAAGTCCACTACCACGATGTCGCCCTTGGCGCTGGCGCGCTCCACAACCTCGTGCTTGGCGGAGTTCTCAGCAAACTTCTGCAGGGTCTCGTCAATCTCGGCGTCGCTCACCTCCGTGGAGGGAACAGTTACCTCGATGCCCATGTACTCAGGCAGCTCGAAGTCAGGCACGATTGTCAGCGTAGCCTTTACGCTGTAGGAGCCATCCTCAGCCATGGTGCCCTCGGGGGTACCGAAGTCGAGCACCTTCAGATCCGGATTCTCATCCAGGCAGGAGTCCTGAATCTTGCTCTTGAGCTGATACTCAAGCTCCTCGGTCACCTCAGTAGCATAGCGCTTGGCAATCATGCTCTTGGGAGCCTTACCGGGACGGAACCCCGGCACGCGGGCGTTCTTCACGTAGTTGGCCAGAATGCCATCCTTCACGGAGGCCACATCACTTGCCGGCACGGTAGCGCTCAGGCTTACCTGGCAGTCGCTGATTTTGTCGATGGTAATATCCATAATACTAGCGGTTTGAAAATTTTTCGCGGGCGCATTATATACGCACAATACCACAAATGCAAGCGCATAGTGTGCAATGACGCATTTTTATTGATAATTCGCCGACAAAGGCAAATCAGCCATGCAACTCCCTATCCGACTCCCGCGACACCGCCTCGCCCCAAAAATTCATGTAATTTTGCCACGCGATTGCAAAATTGCATGAATTTCTATAGAGCCGAGATAGGAAAAGCATAAGCACCTTTACCCAGCGGAAGGAAATCAAGAGCCGTACACAAAACAACACCGGGTTTAATTTCAGCATTCCCGGGCGGGATGGCAGCAACGCCTTTCAACGCCGAAATCGAGGGACTACTACCTCGTTTTACTTCTAAGGGATAAATACAGTTATCTTTTTCGATAAGGAAATCTACTTCTGCTCCATTGCTATTCCGGAAATAGCTCAGGCGAGGCATAACACCTCGATTTGTGAAACTTCTGCATAACTGACCATACACCCATGTTTCCAGAATAGCTCCAGACTGCGCACCGTTCATCAGCTGTTCCGGCGTAGACCAGCCCGTTATCCACGAGCAAAAACCAGTATCCATGAAATAGAGTTTGGGGCTTTTAGCCAAACGCTTAGTCGTATTTACGTAATATGGAGGCAAAAGATTGATGATACCCGAGGTTTCCAATATAGAAATCCACCGTTTGGCGGTATTAACGGAAACGTCAGCATCTCTCGCGATATCGCTATACACCAACTGTTGCCCCGTTCGTGCAGCAGCGGATTTCATCAGCGCGACAAACGCCCCACGGTCACCAACTTGCTGCAGGGATTGCACATCCCTCTCCAAGTAGGTCTGAAGGTAGGCGCTAAAGTACGCCTCCGGCTTGGCCGCAGCATCGCACACTATCCCCGGATAGCCGCCTCGCCATATCCGTTCATATAGAGAAGAGATATCACATGGCTCATTGGTTCTTAAGCGTTCGTTCATATCGGCAACATCACAGCTAAAAGGCTTTGCTTCCGCGGCTTTCCCTGTCAGTTCCGATTGAGAGAATGTATATAAGTCCAAAATACCGATGCGTCCAGCTAAACTCTCGCTCACGCCTTGCATCAAATGAAACCGCTGCGACCCAGTCAGCCAAAACATACCTTTCCGACGAGGTTCGGCGTCCACACGCAACTTTATAGCCCGCAAAAGTTCGGGGGCGTACTGTATTTCGTCAATACACAGTGGTGGTTGGTAGAGCTCTAAAAATCCAATTGGATCAGACTTAGCCTGCTCTGCTAAGCGATAGTCATCCAATGTAATATATTTCATCCCCTGCGGAAGCATGCTTTGCAGAAGAGTAGACTTGCCCACTTGGCGCGCACCCGTTACTAGCACACAGGGAAAACTGCGGCTTAATTCTGCGACTTCGGTGGCGATAGTGCGGGGATATAAATACGACGTTTCCATGTAATTTTGCAACATTATGGCAAAATTACATGAAAAAGCAAGCAAATTCATGCAATTTTGCCACGCGATTGCAAAATTGCATAAATTTGCGAGCTTCAGCTTTTTACTTGTACAGGGAAAGCTTTTCTGCTAGAATGAACGCGCAATGAAGCGAGCATTTTTCACAGGGCTGATGGCAGCGCTGACGCTGGGGTGTCTTTCCCCCGCTGCCGAGCAAAAGCCCAATATCATTTTAGTGCTGGTGGATGACATGGGCTGGGGTGACCTCGGCCTGAACCAACCAGCGGAGCATGCCAACACACCCCGCATCGACACACCGGTGCTGGACAAATTGGCCACCCAAGGTGCCCAGCTGCGCCGACACTACACCTGCGCCCCGGTCTGCGCCCCGGCTCGCGCCTCCCTCTTCACCGGCCTGCACCAAGGGCACGCAGAAGTCATCCGCAACAACAGCTTCGATGCCGCACTCGAGAACGGCCACACCATTGCCAGCGTGCTGAAGGCCGCCGGCTACAGCACAGCTCTCATCGGCAAGTGGGGCATCGGTGGCGGCCGTGAGAGCGGCGGCACCCCCACCACCTGCCCGGCTTGGCCCACCAAGCGAGGGTTCGACTTCTTCTTCGGCTACAACAACCACCTTGCCGGCCACCGCCATTACCCCAAGGAGGAGAGCAACGCCGATCCCGAAACCCACCGCAATGCCATCTGGGACGGCGATGAAATGATTACCGACAAATTGGACGGCTGCTACTGCACCGACCTCTTTACCGCTCGCGCTAAAAAGTGGATTATCGACCAAAAGAAGGCCAATGCCGACAAGCCCTTCTTCCTCGCCCTCACCCACGTGGCACCGCACGCCCGCTTGGGCATCCCGGCCGGCCCCTACCCTGCTGGTGGCGGCCTGAATGGTGGCGTTCAGTGGCTGGGTACCCCGGGGCAGATGATTAACACCGCCCGCCCCGCAGATTGGGACACCTTCATCCACCCGCAGTACCGCACAGCCTGGCAGGACTACGCCCGCGAGCGCTACGGCAACAACGCCGACCACAAGCTCATGACCGCCCGCCGCCATGCCTCGATGATTACCCGCGTGGACGAAAGCATGGGCGACCTCGTAAAGCTGTGCGAAGACCTCGGCATCGCCGACAACACCGTCATCATCTTCACCAGCGACAACGGCTCACACGATGAACCCGGCGCCGTCTACGGCTTTACCGGCCACCCCGCCCCGGCGCAGGACCCCTCCTTCTTCCGCAGCTACGGCAACCACGACGGCATCAAGCGCGACGTCTTCGACGGCGGCCTGCGCGTTCCCTGCCTTGTGTACGCCCCCGGCATCGTGAAGAGCGGCCTCATCAGCACCACCCCCACCCAGTTCCAGGACTGGATGGCCACGGTGGCCGACCTGGCAGGCGTTCCCGCCCCCATGCGCTGCGATGGCAGCTCCTTGCTCCCCCTGCTTCAGGGTAACGACACCCTGAGCAGTCAGTCCAACCGCGTCCTGTATGCCGAGTACTCCTTCGGCGGCGGCATGGCTCAGTACCGCGACTACACCGCCAACAAGAAAGGCCGTGTGCGCGGCGAGCAGCAAGCACTCATCTTCTTCGACAACCGCAGCAACCGCTGGCTGAAGGCTCTGCGCACCGGCGTCAAGACCGCCACCGAGCCGTGGGAGCTGTACGACACCGAGGCAGACCCGCACGAAAGCACCCCGCTCGCCGAGAGCAAGTGCCCGCAGATGCAGCAGTTCCTCAACAACCTCGCCCTCTGGAACCGCCGCGCTTACGATTACCACCGCGACCCGCAGGCCCCCGCTCGTCGCAACAGCTGCGGCGGCTTCCGCAGCTACGACATGAACCTCGTACCGGCCAATCCGCCCGCCGGCCAGACTGCCACACAGCCAGGGCTCATCATGCAGCAGGTGCAGGCCTCTACCCCCTGGGTACCCGGCACACAGTACACGGCAGGCGCTGAGCAGCAGGTAGCCACCCCGAGCGGTGCCACCCTGCCCGCTGGCACCATCACCACTTACACCGGCTACATCAATGTACCCAACGATGGTAACCACTGGCGCTTCTACCTCACCCTCAGCGATGTACCCGGCAGCAAGGCCTTCGTGAAACTCCACAACTTCAACCTCGTGGACGCCGACTTCAACTACACACCCGGCACCACCGCCACCGAGTCCTCCGCAGCCAACACCGTCGAACTCGACACGGAGCGCACCGGCAAGAAGGGCATCCCGCTGAAGGCCGGCCTGCACCCCATCTCCATCACCGTCGTTCAGGGAGCCTCCGCCCCCGGCACGCTGAATCTGGAGTGGAACCGCGGCCCGCACAAGGGTAAGCAAACACCCCGCACCACCATCCCGGCCGAGGCGTTCTGCCACACGGCTCAGTAAGGTGCCGCCGCAGCCCATTTTAACCACCGCCGCCTGCCCAGGCGGCGGTTTTGTTATGTTTATACAGCAAAAACGCCTTAAAATCCCACTCCTTATGAAAAAAATACTGTACAATTCATCTCCTATGTATTAGAGTATATGTATCTCTTATTCATATCATGAAAAAAACACTTATTCTCGCTCTCGCTTTGGCCGCTGGTACCGCCAGCGCTTCCCCCTATTATCTTCCGACCGGTCGCTACACGGATGACCTGCCCGCCCGCCGCTCGGTGGACAAGCCTACTGGTTTCGAATGTCCGCCTCCTCCTGTTTACCCCTACGGCATTGAAATTGGTGCTGCCTACTCTCACATGATTAATGGTCTGAAAGTGGATACGTATGGTGTAGACATCACCGGCATCCACAACATCGATTCCAACTTATCTGTAAACCTGCGTTTCTCCATGGGCTTCGGCAATGATAAGTACGGAGCTGTAGACGACTGGTACGATATGGATGTCACCACCATCACCCTTACTGCCGGTGTCCGTTACACAGATAGCATCAACGACTCTACGTCATGGTACATCGGTGCCAATGTTGGCTACGGTTACACAAAGGTCGATGAAACATGGACAGATACCTATGAGAGTGATGGTCACGAATGGGAAACCGGCGGCGTTTCCAGAACCGAAAGCGAGTCCTACTCTATATCTAAATCAGGCGTCGTTTTCGGTGCCGAAATCGGGCTGCGCCACAACATCTCCGATACGGTCTACCTGTACAGCGCAGCTCAGCTGTGGGGGTCAACCGCAAAAGCTAGCAATTCTAGTGTTCAATATGGCGTAGGCGTCCGCGCCGGTATCGGTGTTTCTTTCTAATACCACAGCACACCCATTTATTTCCGCCGGGGTATCCACCAGGATACCTCGGTTTTCTTTGCTCCGGTGTTTTGTATTTTTTACGAGGCTTGCAATCCCCGGGCGAATGTGCTAGACTGTGCGCATGCAGTCGTGGGAAGCCGAGAGAGTGGATGCCTTGTGCGGGCGGCGCTGTGCCTTTGCGCTATACGCCCTTCCCGGCGAGACCGAGCTGCACTTCTGCATGGCGGAAGATGGCCGCACCGAGAGCGACTTCATTTTCCGCAATGGCTTCATCCTCGCCACCTTCACAGGCGAGAGCCTTTTCATCCCCGCCGAGCTGGCAGAAGTCCCCGCCGCGGACGCCTGGCCCGAGCAGCAGCACATTCCCCAGCGCGCCGCTACTACCAGAGCGGAATACGCCTCTCTCTTCCAGCTCTACACCGGGTTCATCCACAGCGGGCAAATCCGCAAGATTGTCCTTGCGCGCACAGCGGATGAAGACAAGCCCGCCACCTTCTCCCCCTACCGCGCCATGCAACAAGCCTGCGCCATGCAACCCAACGCCTTCAAGGCACTGGTGCATACCCCCCAGCACGGCACATGGCTCTTCTGCACGCCAGAGCAGCTTATCACAGGCAGCGGTGGCGAGCAATGGTACACCATGGCACTAGCCGGCACCCGCATGCCCTGCACCCTGCCGTGGGATGCCAAGAACCGCCAGGAGCAAGCCCTCGTGGCCGACTTCATGCGCGAGGTCCTCACACCGCTGGCAGACGAACTCACGGAGTCCGCTCCTGAGAACCTGCGCGCCGGCAACATCGAGCACCTCTGCACCCGCTTCAGCCTGCGCATGCCCCCGGGGCGCATCCTTACCCTGCTCGACCAGCTGCCACCCACCCCCGCCGTATGCGGCTCCCCTGTCGCAGCCGCCCGCGAGTTCCTGCTCACCTACCCGGACATCGACCGCTCCTGCTACGCAGGCTACCTGGGTCCCTGGGGCAATGGCGGCGTACAGCTCTACGTCTCCCTGCGCTGCATGCAGATTTTCTCAGATTTCTGCCGCCTGTATGCCGGTGGCGGCCTCATGCCCGACTCCGATGAGGAGAGCGAGTGGCAGGAAACCGCCGCCAAGATGCAGACCATGAAATCCCTGCTGCACGCCTGATACACACCCGCCCCTATTCGCAGTATGAAAGAAGATAGCTACCACGTCACGGGCATGAGCTGCTCGGCGTGCTCCGCTCGTGTAGAGCGAGCAGTCTCCGCCCTGCCGGGGGTACAAAGCGTCCAGGTCAATCTGCTCACTGGCAGCATGCGCGTCCGGCACAGTAGCGAGCAAACACCTGCCGACATCATAGCCGCCGTAGTGGCCGCCGGCTATGGAGCCAGCGAAGCCCAGCCTCACACCACTACCACCCAGCGAGCCCAGTCACCCCTGCGCCGCCGCTTCATCGCTTCACTTATCCTGCTGCTGCCACTCATCGCCCTGCACCACCTGTGGCACGGCACAGCCTCCGCCATTGTCCAGCTACTCCTCACACTGCCTATCGTGTGGCTCAACCGCGCCTTCTTCACCAGCGGACTGCGCAGCGCATTGAAGGGAGCCCCCAACATGGACACGCTGGTAGCTCTCGGCGCCGGGGCAGCCCTGGCCGATGGCCTGGCCAACTTCTACTTCCACCACCGCGCGGTCTACCATTTCGAATGCGCCGCCATGATTCTCACGCTCATCCCCCTGGGCAAATGGTTGGAGAGCCGCGCCACCAGCCGCACCGGTGCCGCACTGGAAAAACTGCTTGCCCTGCTGCCGCGCACGGCCACCGTGCTGCGCCATGGTCAGCCACTCACCATCCCGGCAGATGCCGTGTGCGTGGGCGAGCTCGTCCTGGTACGCCCCGGCGAGCGCATACCGGTGGATGGCATCGTCATCGAAGGCCACTCCTCCACCGATGAATCGCCCCTCACAGGCGAAAGCCTGCCCGTGGAGAAATCCCCCGGCGCCACCGCCTACGCCGGCACAGTAAATGGCAATGGCACCCTGCAACTGCGTACCACCAAATCCGCAGCCGACAGCGCCCTGAGCGGCATCATCGCTCTCGTGGGCGAGGCCGCCGCCACGAAAGCCCCCATCTCGCGCCTCGCCGACCGCCTGTCCGGCATCTTTGTACCCACAGTCCTAGCCCTGGCAGCGCTGAGCGCCACCATCTGGTTACTGTGTGGTGCCAGCGCAGGCTTCGCCATCAGCAGCGCTATTGCCGTGCTCGTCATCAGCTGCCCCTGCGCCCTCGGCCTGGCCACCCCGGTAGCCATCATGGTCGGTACGGGGCGCGGCGCAGAGTGCGGGCTCCTGTTCCGCAACGGCACCGCCCTCGAAAGCGCCCACCACGCCACCGCCGTTCTGCTCGACAAAACCGGCACCATCACCACCGGCCACCCTGTCGTCACCGATACCCTGCCCGCCACCGGCCACACCGCCGCAGAGCTACTGCAACTCGCCGCTACTCTCGAAAGCGGCAGCAGCCACCCGCTGGCCTCCGCCATCTGCCAGGCAGCCCCGGAGCCCCCGGCCACCCTGCCAGCCGGGCTCACCTACATCCCGGGGCGCGGCATCACAGCCCACATCGGCGGCATCCCCTGCGCCGCAGGCAATGCCGCACTCATGCAGGAGCTCGGCATCACCGTACCTACCACCGCCCACCTCACAGCAGAAGGCAAAACTCCCCTTTTCATCGCCCACGGCCAAGAGCTCATCGGCACGCTGGCGGTGGCCGACACCATCAAGCCCGAGGCTCCCGCCGCCATCGCCGCCCTCAAGCGCATGGGGCTGCGCGTCCTCATGGTCACAGGCGACAACGCCCGCACCGCAGCCGCTATTGCCGCCCGCGCCGGGGTAGATGAAGTGCACGCCGATGCCTTGCCGCAGGACAAAGACGCCCTCGTGCGCCGCTTGCAAGCCAACGGCCACCGCGTCGCTATGGTGGGCGATGGCATCAACGACGCCCCCGCCCTCACCCGCGCCCACATCGGCATCGCCATTGGCGCCGGTACGGATATCGCCATCGAGAGCGCCGGCATCATCCTCGTCCGCAGCAACCTCATGGACGTTGTAGCCGCGCTGCGCCTCAGCCACGCCGTCCTGCGCAATATCCGCCAGAACCTCTTCTGGGCCTTGCTATACAACGCCCTCGCCATCCCCCTTGCTGCCGGTGCATTCTACCCCCTCACCGGCTGGCAGCTGCACCCCGCCGTAGCCGCTGCAGCCATGGGGCTCAGCAGCTTCTGCGTTGTCACCAATGCGCTGCGCCTGCGCCGCTTCACCCCCATCCCTCCCCAGCATATGAATACCATCACCATCTCTGTAGACGGCATGATGTGCCCGCACTGCGAGGCTCACGTCACGAAAGCCCTGCTCGCCATCCCCGGCGTTACCGCCTGCCAGGCAGACCACAAGGCAAAAACTGTCACCCTCACCACCACGGGCGATGTCCCCCTCGCCACCCTGCACGCCACCATCACCGCACAGGGTTACACCGTCATGTAAAACACCCGCCCTACGGGTTTTGCCATCATTTTTACACCATAAAACGCAAAAAAATCACAAAAGCGAGATAAAAAACTTGACACTGTGAACGGAATGCTGTATCCTGCCTGCCCGTTCCCGGACAATTCAACAACAACAAAACATATCATGCGTTCCGTTATCGTACGTAAAGGAGAACCGATCGACCGCGCTCTTAAGCGCCTGAAGACCAAGCTGGATACCGAGGGTATCCTCGAAGAGATGCGCCGTCGTCGCGCTTTCGAGAGCCCCATGGACGAGAAGCGCCGCAAGGCTCGCTCCGCCAACAAGCGCAACAAGGTTAAGTGGCGCTTCACCAACAAGGAAGAGATTCCTGCCGCTGCTGTAACCCCCGCTGTTGAGGCTTAAATAACTCCTGTTCGGGAAGTTTTTTGAAAGAGATGCATCTGCAAAGATGCATCTCTTTCTTTTACTGCCGCAGGCAATCTCGTTGAAACATACGTTTCAATCTCGTTCCGCCGGCAGGCGGAATCTCACTTCCGGCGCAGCCGGAAATCTCGTCTACTTACCTATTAACGAGATTGCAGTCTTCGACCGCAACGAGATTCTATCGAACGAGATTTCGGGCATTCGCCCTCAACGAGATTGAGCCGCAACGCGGCTCAGTTGTTTTTCATTGCCAGAGGCAATCTCGTTGAACCGCATCGGTTCAATCTCGTTCTGCGGCCAAGCAGAATCTCACTTCCGGCGCAGCCGGAAATCTCGTCTACTTACACATTAACGAGATTGCAGTCTTCGACCGCAACGAGATTCTACCGAACGAGATTTCGGGCAACGCCCTCAACGAGATTGAGCCGCATAGCGGCTCAGTTGTTTTTCATTGCCAGAGGCAATCTCGTTGAACCGCACCAGTTCAATCTCGTTCCGCCGCAGGCGGAATCTCACTTCCGGCGTAGCCGGAAATCTCGTCTACTTACCTATTAACGAGACAGAGCCACATAGCGGCTCAGTTGCTTTTCATTGCCATAGAAGCTCATTTTTTGCTGAGTAGTAAAATATGATTGCATCACCCAACTATATTTGATACAACAGTAATCTATGCAAAAGGACGGCAAATTACAGCAATTATCATTGTTATTTTCGATATAAACTCTTAAAGCTCCACGATAAAATCCCTCACAAAGCCTTTCTCAAAAATCAAATGGCAAGAGCAGGCACCTCTATCGGAGCAAATATCCACGAAGCAACCTACGCAGAAAGCCCGGACGACTTCATCCATAAAATGAGCATCGCTCTGAAAGAGTGCTATGAAACAGAATACTGGTTATCCATCATGAGCGCCACATGCCCCGAATTGAATCAAGAAGCCGAAGACCTCAAGCGCGAAGCGGGCAGCATGCGCCGCATGCTCATTGCGAGCATTTCAACAGTAAAGGCACGCTTTAATATCAGCAAACAATAGTTGCTTTACATTGCCTATGGCGGCATCTCACTTCCGGCGCAGCCGGAAATCTCGTCTACTTACCTATTAACGAGATTGCAGTCTTCGACCGCAACGAGATTCTATCGAACGAGATTTCGGGCAACGCCCTCAACGAGATTGAGCCGCTTTCGCGGCTCAGTTGTTTTTTACTGCCGCAGGCAATCTCGTTGAACCGCATCGGTTCAATCTCGTTCCGCCGGCAGGCGGAATCTCACTTCCGGCGCAGCCGGAAATCTCGTCCATTAGTAGCCATTAACGAGATTGCGGCCTTCGTCC
>JAFOZZ010000127.1 GCA_017390945.1 Akkermansia sp. | reverse complement strand
TGGCAGGGAGGAAACTACAAGGCCAACCTCAGATATTCCTGGGTGCAGACAGATGATGAACCCTACACCGTGGAAATCATCTTCAAGGAGCAGAAATGGCTTGCCGGCATCACCTTCGAAGACGATGACCACGCGCTCGTGAACTTCTATATCATGGACAAGCTGCCGCCCGAAGCCCGCGAGTTCATCCGCCAGAAAAACAAGGTCCGAAACCGCCCGGAAGATGAGGTCTGCATGCGTTTCCGACGCGTGAAATCTCAAAAGTAATCATTATTTTCCACCACGGGAAGATTCTTCTTGCAAAAACACGGCTTTTGCGCTAGAAATAGCACAGGGAAATTTTTTATCGATTCCCCTGTATTTCTCATACAATAGACAATACTACGAATATGGAAACCACATTCAAAATCCACGGTCTCTGCGCCGCTACTCACACCCCGATGAATGCCGACGGCTCCTGCAACCCCAATGCAGTGGACGCTCAGGCCAAGTTCCTGGCCAGCCAAGGCATCAAGTCCGTTTTCATCACCGGCTCCACCGGTGAGTCCGCCCACATGCAGCTTACCGAGCGTAAGGAAAACATGGCCGCCTGGGGTGAAGCCGGCAAGAAGTACGGTATCGACGTAATCGTACACACCGGTGGCAACTGCGTATATGATGGCCGCGAACTCGCCGCCTACGCAGCAGAGTGTGGTGCTACCGCCACCGCCAGCAACTCCCCCTGCTACTTCAAGCCGGGCAACATCGACCTGCTGGTAGACAGCCTTGCCGTCGCCGCTTCCGGCGCTCCCGAGCTGCCCTTCTATTTCTACGACATCCCCGTGCTGACCCACGTAGGCTTCAACCCCTGCAAGGTCATCGAGGCTTGCGCCAAGAAGATTCCGACCTTCGTGGGCGTGAAGTTCACCAACCCCGACCTTGCTCTCTACATGGATGCCCTGAACTACGAGGGCGGCAAGTACGACATTCCGTGGGGTGTTGACGAGTGGTTCCTCGGTGCTTATGCCACCGGTGCCAAGGGCGGCGTAGGTTCCTCCTTCAACTATGCTCCCAAGCTTTATGATGACATCATGAAGGCTGTAGACGCCGGCGACCTGGCTGAGGCTCGTCGCCTGCAGCAGCTCTCCGTCACCATGATTAACATCATCGCCGGCAAGGGCTACATGGGCTGCTGCAAGTACCTCATGAGCGAGTGGACCGGCGTAGACTTCGGCCCGGCTCGTCTGCCCATGGGCAAGCAGGACAAGGCCACTCTCGACGCTCTGAAGAGCGAGCTGAAGGCTATCGGCTTCTACGATTGGGCTATCTACAAATAACACTTTAACCCTGCCTCATCATGGATAAAAAAGCACTTGGCGAGTTCTACAAAGACAAGCTGCTCAATGAGGTAGTACCGTTCTGGTTCCCCCGTTCTCTGGACACAGAGAACGGGGGGCTCTACCATTGCTGCGCCGCTGACGGCACACTGGTGGATACCGACAAGAACGTGTGGGCACAGGGTCGCATGGCCTGGATGCTCCTTACCTGCTACAACAGCATCGAGAAACGCCCCGAGTGGAAAGAGTACGCTGAAAGCGCCCTCAAGTTCCTGGAAGAGAAGTGTGTGGACCCGACCGACGGCCGCATGTACTTCCACATGACGGCAGATGGCACCCCCATCCGCAAGCGCCGTTATGCCTACAGCGAATGCTTTGCCGCCATTGCCTGGGCAGCTCACTACGGTGCTACCGGCGATGCCAAGAGCGCTGAGCGCGCCCGCCACTGGTTCGACATTTACGCCGACGTCTTCTTCACCCCCGGCAAGATGGCACCCAAGAGCACGGGCAAGCGCCCGGGCGAGAACCTGGGCTGCCGCATGATTATGATTGTAACGGCTCAGGAGCTGCGCCGTTACCTGGGCGATGCTGACGGCTTCTACACCGGCTGGATTGACCGCTGCATCGATGACCTGCAGCGCCTGTTCCTGCACGAGGACATCAAGGCTGTACTGGAGAACGTGGCCCCCGATGGCTCCGTGATTGACCACTTCGACGAGCGCGTCCTCAACCCCGGCCACGACATCGAAGGCGGCTGGTTCGTGCTGGAGGAAGCCCGCTACCGCGGTGGCGACAAGAAGCTCATTGAGATTGGTTGCAAGATGATTGACTGGGCCCTCGAGCGTGGCTGGGACAAGAAGTACGGCGGCCTGCTGTACTACACCGACGTGTACAACAAGCCCGTGCAGGAGTACTGGCACAACATGAAGTTCTGGTGGCCGCACGATGAGGCTCTCATCGGCACCTGTCTGGCCTACGTCATGACCGGCGACGAGAAGTACGCCGAATGGCACCAGCGCATTCACGACTGGTCATTCGAGCACCTGCAGGACAAGGAGCACGGCGAGTGGTTCGGCTACTGCAATCAGGATGGCACCACCACAAACGGCCTGAAGGGCTCCATGTGGAAGAGCTTCTTCCACCACCCGCGCGCTCTGTGGTGCTGCGCTCACTACCTGGGTACCATCCCAGCCCCCTGCTCCGCAGAGTAAAACATTCTTTCCACAAGAACTAAACTAAGTTTATGATTATTGGTATTCTCAATTCAGGCGGTGATTGCCCCGGCATCAACGCAGTTATTGAGGGTTACGTCTCTGCCGCGTACAGCCGTGGTTGGCGCGTGATTGGCTTCCACGATGGCTTTGAAGGCCTGCTCCCCGTGGAAGGCGGCCGCCGCTATGAGATGCTCACCCCCATGAAGACGCACAAGATTCGCTCCCATGGTGGCACCATTCTCGGTACCACCAACACGGGCAATTTCCAGGTTGTCATCAACAAGCTGGGCATTCCCCGCGTGGAGCCGGAAATCATGGCAAAAGCCACCAAGACCATCTCGGCTCTGGGCCTTCAGGCTCTGGCCGTTATCGGTGGTAACGGCTCTGCCCGCACGGCCAACCTCCTTTCCGAAGAAGGCCTGCCGGTGATTTCCATTCCCAAGACCATCAACAACGACCTCTGCCCGGATTCCGACTACACCTTCGGTTTCCAGAGCGCCGTGTCCGTAGTGAGCGAGTCTATCGACCGCATCCGCACCACCGCCAATGCTCACCAGCGTATGATGGTGGTAGAGGTGATGGGCGACCAGTCTGGTTGGATTGCCCTGCACTCCGCCATTTCCTCTGCTGCCGATGTGGTGCTCATTCCCGAGATTCCCTTCGACATGCAGAACGTGGTGGACTGCGTGAAGGCACGCAAGGCTCGCGGCCAGCGCGAAATCATCGTAGTCGTGGCCGAAGGCGCCCGCCTCAACGGCCAGCTCGTAACCGTACGCAATAAGGATAATGGTGACGAGCGTCTCGGTGGCATTGGTAACCGCCTCTCCAAGATGCTGGAGGAAATGACGGGTATCGAGACTCGCTACTGCGTGCTGGGTCATACTCAGCGTGGTGGCAGCCCCTGCCCGTTTGACCGAATCCTTGGCATCCGCTTCGGTGTGGAAGCTGTGAAACTCATCGAGCAGAGCAACTTCGGCCGTACCGTTGTGCTCAATGGTCTCAATGTGGACAGTGTACCGATTTCGCAGGCTATCGCCCGCCCCCGTATGGTGGACGCCGAAAGCCAGATTGTACGAACGGCTCGCGACCTGGGCATCATCTTCGGTGACCGCCGCCCGGAGGACATCTTCGGCAGCACTCAAGCAGAGAAGGCTGAGGCCCCCAAACCCGCAGCAAAGCCCAGAAAGACAAAAGCAAAGGAATGAAACGACTGAACACCTTCATTGCTGTTTTAGCCTGTGCAGGCGCCGCCCTGCTCAGCGCCTGTACCGGTGTACGCACAGCGGATAAGATGCGCCCCAGCTACCTCGCTATGGAGACCAACTCCGGGCGAGTACTGTATGCATCCAACGCCAATGAGCGCCGCCCCATCGGCATGCTGGCCAACATCGCCACCGCTGTAGTCGTCATCGACTGGGTAAACAGCCACAACGTAAGCCTGGAAACAGTGCTCACCGTGCCGGTGTCCGCCTGCCAGTGGCCTGCCACGAACCTGATGCGCCTGCAGCCCGGCGATCGCCTCACCCTGCGCGACGCCCTGCACTCCACCATCATGTGGGATGACAGCGCCTGCGCTGCCACCATCGCACACGCCTGTGGTTCCTCGCTCAGCGCCTCGTCTCCTGAGGGAGCTTTCATCGCTCAGCTGAACCAGATGGGCAAGGCCATCGGCATGAATGCCACCCGATTCAAGGGCACCAACGGCGCCGTCATATCGTACGCATCCACGCGCGACATGGCACTGCTGGGCATGTACGCCATCCAGAAACCGCAATTTAAGGGAATCAGTTCCAAGAGAAGTCATACCGCCACCATCACCAACCTGTACGGGCAGAAGCGCCAGCTGCTTATCACCAACTCGAACCGCTTGCTCGCCTATGGTAATGTGGATGGTGTGCGTGCCGCCCGCTCCAAGAGCGCCGGCAGCTGCCTCATTGCCACCAGCACTCGCAGCTCGGTCAAGATGACCGACCCGCGCACTGGTAAGCCCGCCACCTACGGCCAGCGCCTGCTTGTCGTGGTAGCCGGCATGCCTACCTCCGACAAACGCTATACCACCGCCTCGAACCTCCTGCGCGATGGATGGAAAGCCTGGGAAAAATGGCAGCAGTCTAATGATTTCGCTAATCACTCCCAATTCATTATATTGCCACACTAAATATTTATCGTCATGAATATCGGTATTCTTAACGCCGGCGGCGACTGCCCCGGTCTCAACGCCGTGATTGAAGGCGCAGTGGGTGCTGCAACCGCCCGCGGCTGGACGGTTTACGGCTTCTACGATGGCTTCGAGGGCCTGCTTTCCACGCCCGAAAATGAGCGCTGGAAAATCCTTACCCCCGAGAACTGCCACAACATCCGCTCCTGCGGTGGCACCATCCTCGGCACCGTGAACAAGGGCAACTTCACCGTCAAGAGCGGTGTGGGTGGCCGCATGCAGATTGCAGAGGACGTACTCGCTCGCAGTAAGGCCACTGTAGACCGCCTGGGGCTCAAGGCTCTCATCGTGGTGGGTGGCGACGGCTCCCAGACCATCGGTAACGAGCTGCGCGCTATCGGCCTGCCCATCGTAGGCGTGCCCAAGACCATCGACAACGACCTCGGCGCTACGGACTACACCTTCGGTTTCTGGACCGCTGTATCCGTCGTAAGCGAGAACCTCGACCGCCTGCGCACCACGGCTGACTCCCACAAGCGTATGATGGTGGTGGAGGTGATGGGCCGCCACGCCGGCTGGATTGCCCTGTACGGCGGCATCGCCGGTGGTGCAGACGTCATCCTCATGCCCGAAATCGAGTTCAAACTCGAGGAAATCGTACGTAAGGTTGAGCTGCTGAAGGCTCTCGGCCAGCGCGAAATCATCATCGTGGTGAGCGAAGGCGCCAAGATTGGCGGCAAGCTGCTCACGCTGGACGAACAGACCAAAGGCGAGGTACGCCTCGGCGGCATTGCCTCCTTCCTCTCCACCAAGCTGGAAACCATCACCGGCATCGAGACGCGCTACTGCGTCCTCGGCCACATCCAGCGCGGCGGTAGCCCCATCCCTTACGACCGCGTACTCGGCGTGCGCTGCGGTGCCAAGGCTATCGACCTCATCGAGGAAGGCAAGTTCGGCGAGACCGTGGCCCTGCACGGTGTGGACATGGTATCCATGCCCATCGAGGAGGCCGTTCGCACCCTGCACCTCGTGGACAGCAAGAGCCAGCTCGTGGAGGCCGCCAAGGAAATTGGCATATCCTTCGGCGACGACGCTCGCATGTTCTGATTTACAAAAAAAGCCGCAGTGGCAACACTGCGGCTTTTTTTATCCACGGCCGTTCAGGCCGTTTTTCACCATTCCCCGCCAGGGGAATTTTTCACCACACGCGCAGCGTGTTCTTCACCACGGCGCAGCCGTTTTTCACCGTGAGGCGACAGCCGAACTCATCATTTTTGATTTTTGATGTTGGATTTTTGATTTAGAAAATTCCGCGGGCTGTCGCCCGCCTCTTTCTATCACTGCCCGCGCATGCGGGCAATATAACTGTGCCGCCAGGCACAATATCACTGCACCGCAGGTGCAATATATCTGCGCCATCGGCGCAATATAACCGACTGCTCCAGCAGTCGCCAATGTGCATATAACGAGATTCACGCATGCGCGTGAACGAGATTGCGGCATGCCCGCAACGAGATTCGTGCTCCAGCACGAACGAGATTGCGCTGCCGTGCAGCGCAGTATTTAAATTCCGCGGGCTTCGCCCGCCGAACTTAAAAACTTGTCTATCGTAACTTGTAACTTGTCAATTAACCTAGTCCTTCCGTCTTGGGTTCTTCTTTCATTCCAATGGCAGGGTGGCATGCAACTCATCCCAGCGCGCCTTAGCCGCCAGAATCTTCTCTCGCGAAATAGAGGACGACAGCTCCCAAGTCAACGGCATGTCCTGCGTGAAATAACGCGGCAGAAGAGTATCGAAATCCACATCTCCGCCTTGGAATGGGGCACGGTGGTCGCGCTGCGGCCACTGCACATCGTTAATATGAGCGCCGTAAATATAGGGCTTCACTCCCCGCAAGTATTGCTCATGGTTCAGCAGCAGCAAATTGTGCTTGCGCTGAATATGCCCGAAATCATGCCAGTAGCGCACATGCGGATTATCCGCAAACGCAGCCAGTAACCGCGGCATTTCGCTCTCACCCGGCACCTGCTCAAAATGGCTGCGCCCCTCCACCCCCAGCACCAGGTTCAGCTCCTTTGCCTTTTCTGCCAGCTCCGCCAGGGCTGCATAGGCTCGCTCATAATAGATAGGAGCCAGCTTTGCACGGCGGCGGACATATTCCCCCTTCAAGCGCGCATACTCGCGGGTATGGCGCAGCCCCTGCCGCACCAGGCGCTGCAGCTCGCGCGTGCATTCATGCCCGCGAAACAACTCCACCTCGCCCAAATGCAACACCACATAGCGCGCTTCCAGACGCGCCGCCACCAGCAGCGTCTCGCGCGTCAGACGCATCGCGCGCTCGCGCTCCTCCGGCCGGTGCGAGGTAAAGCGGTACGCATCCGGGGCATCCCCGGCCACATCAATGGGCGCCGGACAGAAATTGTGCACCCCCTCCACGCGAATGCGCTTTTCATCCACCGCCGCCATCAGCCCCGGCATCAGCGACAACGGCAAGCCGTGCGAAGCCTCGATTGCCTCGAACCCAAGCTCGCGTATCTCATCGCACATCGCCCCGCCATCCTTGTGGCGTTTGCTGTTCCAACAGGTGGAAAATACATTCACGGCTTGAGCATACAATCCCCTGCCCCAAATAGCAAGATTGAATTGCGTCTTTTATCCATCCACGGCTTGCAAAGCCGTTCTTCACCATTCCCCGCAAGGGGAATTTTTCACCACTCGCGCAGCGAGTTCTTCACCACGGCAAAGCCGTTCTTCACCGTGAGGCGACAGCCGAACTGATAATTTTTGATTTTTGATGTTGGATTTTTGATTTAGAAAATTCCGCGGGCAGCCGCCCGCCTAACCCCATAACTGCCCGCGCATGCGGGCAATATAACTGTGCCGAAAGGCACAATATCACTGCACCGCAGGTACAATATACCTGCGCCATCAGCGCAATATCACTGACTGCGACAGCAGGCGTTAGTGCTCCATAAAAAAAAATCTCACCTTTTCCCTAAAACCCACTCGACATACCATTCCCCATCATATATACTAAGACAAGCATAAGCAATAACGCCGCACCATAAATCTCTCCACCTTTTTAACGCCATGTTAAAGAAACTCGTCCTTCTGGCCACCCTGGCAGCGCCTGCAATTGCCGGCACAGCCGCCGATTTCGAGACATCTCTGAGCGAAACGCTCCACCAGGCGGGCTACCGCCCGGGCGCAGCTTTTTCGGTAGCGCTTACAGTAAACGAATTGCCAGAGAACGCAGCCGCCGTCACCCTCGGCGATAACTACTACCTCGTCAACCAGTGGCACCGCTACTGGGGCTTCAACACGGAGCAGAACAACGAAATCACCGACAACGCCGCCTGCTCCCTCGAGGTGAATGCCACCAACTATACCTACACCACCAAAGATGGTGTGCTACCCGTCATCTGGGCGCAAAACGAAACCTGCACCGGCTCCGGCCCCCGCAACGCAGGCGATAACATCACCATCAACATCGACTGCGATGGCACCGACACCCGCATTACACTCAATTACAGCCTTTGCTTTATTACAGATACCTTTGTGCTGAAAGGCACCGCGCTCGATGCCTCCAAGCTCCGCCTCGCGCCCAGCGCCAACGTCGTGGACTACAACATCACCGTCGACGACGCTCGCCTCAGCACCGCCACCCAGGGTGTCATCATCATCGGCGGCATGGCTCTCTGCTCCCTGCTGATGTTTACCACCTCAAAGCTGCGCCCCAATAAGAAAAAAAGCGGCAGAGTAGCCACCACACTGTAGCAAGTTTTAATTTTTGATTATACCACCTCGTAAAAGAAAATGAAAAAACAGGAAGCAAGAAAATTCGTCTCTGCATTTGCGCTTTGTGGCGCTATGGCATTATGCAGTTGCCAGGCATCATTGATTGAGGCAGCTCGACAGGGCAATCTTGAAACAGTACGTGTCAGAATTGCAGAGAATCCCTCCTCGCAAGAGATTAATGATGCAGCATTTGCTGCATACAGCATGGGGCATTCCACAGTGTTGAATGAGTTAGCCTCTGCCGGCGCTGCCGTAGCTCCAGATAATGTGCTGAACAAGACTATCAAGGCGGAAAGCGTCTCGTTTCACGATTTCGGCTGCGAGGAATATGTCGACAGCTCGTGTTTCAACGCCCATCAGCAAACGCGGTTCGATTCGTATTGGCCGACTGTTTCTCAATGGGTGTCTACCAATGAAACTCAGAATATGATTTGGAAAGATTCGAATCCATGCGAAATTATCGCAGGACAGCGCAACGAAAAGACAAAAATTAACCGTTTTTATCAACGAACCGCTTGGAATACAGCGGAGATATACGTCTCTCAGCAGCTCTCGCCCGGCACCTCATATGTGGATATGCGATATGCCCTTCGCTTTGACACCCCATCACAAGGCTCCTTCAGGTGCATTTCCCAAAGCCGCGATTGGATGAATGTAAGTGTAGGTAAATTCTCCTTGCAGGATGACCCTGCTGAGCCGGAAAAGAAGCCAGAGCCCGCGAAAAAACAGGGTAAGAAGAAAAAAGCTAAACGCTGAGTTCCTGCATTTTTAATATTGAGCCCCGGTAGCAGAATCACTTTCTGCTACCGAGGCTTTTTTATGAAAAATAGCCTCTTGTTTTATCGGAAGAGACCATGCTTTGCTGGCTTCTATGCGAATCTGAGTAGAGGGCTTTCGCCGCCTCTCACACCACCGTACGTGCCTTTTATGGCATACGGCGGTTTCACGGCATGTGATTGAACACGGAACCTTGGTTCCTGCCGCAACTCTTTATCGCTCCTCGTCAAATACCCTGACAGCTCCGCCGCACTGTCATGTGGATTCGGGCTTGCACCGCTTTCCATCCCGCAGTCGAGTCTTCGTACATTTCAGTACTTCTTGCTTCTGCTGCTATGTGTTCTGACGTTCACGTGGTTGTCCACGCTGAGATTCAGCCCTTCCCGCCGGGGGTGTTTGCTTGGCGGTACTATGGCCTCTGCGGACTCCCTACAGACGGGTTGTTCCGCAGCGCTTTCACGCTTTAGTAGGAGCTCTCCGGATAACGCACGCAGCTTTCACACAGTGCAAGCCGTATCTACCCCAGCACACTCTTAACAGCGTATCGGGCGTAAGCATCCATGGCTGCCTCACCTCGTGCACTTTGGCCTTTTATTCGGTTCTTGTTCATCCTGTCTGTGCTTCGCCTCCGGCTTCCTCTCCACCCCACATTGCTGTGACGCTGTTGCCTTTGGCTATTTGATTCCGCTCTGTCAGCGGCTCATTGGGAACTCTCACCCCAGTTACATGTCATGTCAGACGTACCAAGCAAAAGCCGCTGTCCATCATCGGACAGCGGCTTTTGATTAACAATGATAATGAAGCTTTCGCTTTAGCGACGGCGGCGACGTGCTGCCAAACCGGCCAGGGCCAGCAGGCTCAGCGTTGCCGTGGTGGGCTCGGGAATGAGCTTAATAGCTACATTACCGTTGGTATAGCTCAGCACATATTGATTTTCTGTCGGCAGATTGGCAAAATATTTGCTTGCGTCGAAAATCACGGTTTCAGCAGAACGAGCTACACCATTAAAAACGCTAACACCTTCAAAAATAGTGGCAAGGTCGTCAATCTCCTGCAGCGCTTCGAGCTTACCACCGGAGAAGGTGATAGCATTACCAAGAGTCAACTCATTACCGCTGATGTTGAGAGTGGCGTCCAGCTCGAGGGTGGAGAGACTCGTCAAATTCAAATCCGCGGCTAATGTAGCCTTGCCATTACCTAACACCGTCAAGCTAGTGAGGCCGGAGATGGCTTTTTCAGAAGTAATTTCGTTGCCTACATTCATAATGAGGTTATCTGCACTGAAGCCGTTTTTGAATGTAGCAGACGTAGTTACGTTCACAGTATTATGAATTGTCTGAGCCGCCGCAAATTCGAGGGTGGTGACATTAACGTTACTCGTCTCAGTAAAGTTGTACCCTTTACCTGCGAGAGTCAGTTTGTACCCACCGTCAGCATCAGTGCTACCGGGAACATTTTTGTCTGTTACAGTACCGGTTATATTAATTGTGTTTGTGCCTCGAGCTTTCAGTGTTGCGTTTTCTATCAGATAGATTGCACCAGATAAAGTAGTGGTATTACGTGGGGTAGAATCGTCATCGTTTCCGAAGTGAATCGAGCCTCCTGTCGCCCCTACATTAGTGCTATCTCCAAGGTAAATGGTATT
>JAFOZZ010000126.1 GCA_017390945.1 Akkermansia sp. | reverse complement strand
GGCTGCATGGCATCCACAATGATGCGTGCGGCCTGTGCGGCGTGCTCCGGTACGGAGCCGAAAATCTGAATGCCGAGGGGGCGGTGTTGTTGCTCGAACTCCACGTAGCGGCGGTTGCGCTGCCAGGCTTGCAGGACACCCTCGGCAGACACAAACTCCGTTTCCATCACATCAGCACCGGCTTCTTTGCAGAGGGTGCGGAAGATGGGATCTGTCACCCCGGCCATAGGGGCGAGATACAGCGGGAATTGATTGTCAAACCATGGCAGAGACATGCGCGCATGCTATCACAACAATTCCGGCTGTGCAAGCCGAATCTGTTTTTTTTACTTGCGTGCGCTCATGACTTCAAAAGGGGTTGCCAAAGCGGGCTTGAGTGGGTAGAATGGGGGTGACGAGTAGTTATGATGAGTTTTCGCCAGATTTTTCTTGCCTCTCTTGCTGTGGTTCTAGCGGCCTGTCAGACTCAGCAGACGCAGCAGGCTCAGGTGCACCGCGCAGAATCGGTGCAGCAGGTGCAGCCAGCTCAACAAGTGCAACAGGCTCAGCAGGTTCAGCAAGTGCAGACCGAACAGCAGGAGCCGACAGTTCTGCCTCCTATCGAAGCTCAGGATGAGCCGGAAAAGGTGGAGCGTCAAAAGGTGCGCCGCAATCGCAAGACCAAGGTGAACCGTAAGAAGCAGGTGCGTGAATCACAGGAAAGCGCAGCGCCTGTCAAGCGTTCGTATGCTCCGCGTAAACCGGGGCGCCGCGTGTCGCGTGTGAATGTGCCGGGTAAGTATGTGGCTGTCACATTCGACGATGGCCCCAGCCCGGTATACACGCCGCAGGTGCTTGATATACTGAAGCGTCATGGTGCGCGTGCCACATTCTTTGTGGTGGGGCGCAGTGCTGCTAAGCACAAGAGCCTGCTGGCTCGCGCCGTGGCAGAGGGGCATGAGATTGCGAATCACACCTATACCCACATTAAGATGACGGCCAGCAGCCGCAAGACTGTGGCTAGTGAAATCGAACGCACCACGGCGGCCATTAAAGCTGCTACCGGCTATGAACCGACAGTCATGCGCCCGCCCTATGGCGCTGTGAACTCCGGGCTGGTGGACATGATGTACAATGACTACGGGTTCTACACCGTACTGTGGGATGTCGATACGCGCGACTGGCAGAAACCTGGCGTGAGCAAGGTGGTATCGCGTGCCGTGGGGCAGGCAGAGCCGGGCTCCATCATTCTGCTGCATGATATTCATGCCTCGACCCTCGCTGCTGTGGAGCAGATTGTTGTAGGCTTGCAGCAGCGTGGGTATAAGCTGGTGACTGTGTCGCAGCTCATCGCCATGGGGCGCCGAGCTTCAGGTGAGGGTGGCCCCGCTACCCCTGAGGATGCCACTCCTGCCGAGATTCCTGTGGGGCTCGCGCCCATCGATGTCGTCTCGAGTGAGCCTACGGCTGCGGCAGAGATTAGTGGTCAACCCGCTGAACAGCCCGCAATGACAACTTCTGAAACGAACTAAATCTTTCGCTATAATATGAAAACATCGCAGAATGGCATGGTGCACCTGGTGGGGGCAGGCCCCGGCGACCCGGAGTTGATTACGCTGAAGGGGCTTCGCCTGCTGGAATCGGCAGATTGCGTGGTATATGATGCTTTGGCGGATGCGGCATTGCTGAGTCGCTGCAAACCGGGATGCGAGAAGATTTATGTGGGGAAGCGCGCCGGTAATCATGCCTTGCCTCAGGAGCAGATAAATGAACTGCTGATTTCATGCGCCGGTAAGTACGCCTCTACGGTGCGCCTGAAAGGTGGCGACCCCTACATTTTCGGCCGTGGCAGCGAGGAAGCCCTCGCTCTGCTGGCGGCTGGTGTACCCTTCCATGTTGTGCCGGGTATCACTTCGGCCATTGCCGGCCCGGCCTCGATTGGTATTCCGCTGACTCACCGTGGTGTGTGCTCTCAGTTTACGGTATTCACCGGGCATGAGATGCCGGGTAAGGAGGAGAGCTCGCTGGATATTCCCGCCATTGCAGCCACTCCGGGTACGAAGGTTATCCTGATGGGCATGAGCCGCCTGCGTGGGACATTGCAGGCGCTGGTGGAGGCCGGTATGGATGCCGCTACTCCCGCTGCCGCTGTACAGTGGGCGACCACACCGCGCCAGAAGTGGGTGGAAGCCACCCTGGGCTCCCTGGCAGATGCTGTGGAAGGTGTGCTGGGCTCGCCCGCTGTGGTGGTGATTGGCGATGTCGTCTCCCTGCGCTCCCAGCTGGGGGCAGCCAAGCCCTTGCCGCTGGCAGGCAAGCGCATTGTGGTGACTCGTACCCGCGAGCAGGCCAGCGGCCTTGCCTCTCGCCTTTCGGCGCTGGGGGCAGATGTGCTGGAGCTGCCGACGATTAAGATTGTACCGCCAACCGACCGCAAGGACTTTGCCGCCGCTGTGGTGGACAGTCCGCATTACGATTGGTTGGTGTTCTCCAGTCCCAATGGCGTGAAGAAGTTCTTTGAGGCCTTCTTTGCCGTGTATGAGGATATTCGTGAATTGGGTGGCGCCCGCATTGCGGCTGTTGGCCCCGGTACAGCCGCTGAGCTGAAGAAGTATGGCCTGATGGTGGATGTGATGCCAGCTAAGGCCGTGGCCGAGGAGTTGATTGCCGAGTTCGACCGCAAGGGCGACGAGTTCGGCGGCGTGGCCAATGTGACCATGCTGTGGGTGCACAGCGAAAAGGGACGCGATGTCATTTACAAAGAGCTGATGAAGCGTCAGGCTATTGTGGACGAGTGCATCGCTTACAACACAGTACCCGAGACCGAAGACCCGACCGGCGCCCGCGCTCGCCTGGTGGCCGAGGGGGCGGACCTCATTACTTTCACCAGCTCCAGTACGGTGCAGAACTTCATGGCGCTCAATCTGCCGTTGCCCCAGGGGTGCAAGGTGGCCAGCATCGGCCCTGTGACGACTGCAACCCTGAAGGAGCATGGCCTGACGCCCGATGCGGAGAGCCCGGTGCACAATATCGAGGACCTCGTTCAAACGATTGTAAAGCATTTTGGAAACTGAGACAGCCAGCTCGCCGCAGATGCATTGCCTGGGGCTTAACTACCGTACCTCTCCAGTAGAGGTGCGCGAAAAGTTCTCTGTGTCTCGCAAGCAACTTACTGGCTGCAATGCTGAACTGGCCGCGCTCCCTGGTGTGGAAGAGTGCGTGCTGCTTTCTACCTGCAACCGGACGGAGCTGTACTACTGGACGCACCAGCCGGAGCTGGCTCACCGCGGTATTCTGGGGCATTTCCTGGGGCGTGTGCCGCACTCTGGCGAGGTGTCTGCCTGTTTCTACAACTATGAGGGCAGCGGAGCGTTGGAGCACCTGGCCTGCGTGGCTGCTGGCCTGGATTCCATGGTTGTGGGCGAGACCGAGATTTTCGGGCAGCTGAAGGATGCTTATCGCGCCGCTGTGGAGGCCGGTACAACGGCTGCCTGTGCAAACCGCACGTTCCAGCGTATCTTCAGCATTGGTAAGAAAGTGCGGACGGAAACCCGCATTACCTCCGGCCCTACCTCCGTGGGGGCTGTTGCTGTGCAGTTGGCACACAATGCGCTGGATGGTCTGAGCGGAGCAAACGTGTTGATTGTAGGGGCAGGGGAGATTGCTCGCAGCACCGCGCAGAGCCTTCGCTCACGAGGCGCTGAGAGTATTTTTGTGGCTAATCGCTCCTACGACCGCGCTGTCGATCTGGCTGCACAGGTAGGGGGGCGTGTCATCCGGTTCAGCGAGTGGGTTCCGTATCTCGAACAGATAGATATTGTCATTGTCTCGACCGCATCTCCTGTCTATGTGGTATCGCCTCCTGTCCTTCAGGAAACACAGGCGGTACGCGAAGGTCGCCCGCTTTTCCTGATTGACCTGTCCGTGCCGCGCAATGTGGACCCCGCCTGCGCTGAGGTGGAGGGCGTGCATGTGTACGACATGGACGACATGCAGAGCATGGTGGCCGATACCCGCCGCCAGCGTGCGGCCGAAATAGCAGGCGGCGAGGAACTCGTGAAGCTCTGGGTGCAGGAAAATGCACCGGATTTGCTCGCCCGACCGCGTTTTATGGGTGCGTGATGAAAAATCTGACAAAAAAAGTGAAAATAATCACAATTTTTTTGAACATATAACCGTTTGTTCGCGTCACAACCCTCAGCACGCATACAATCTCACAATTATGGCGCACAAGGATACAGACACAGCCGGCATGACCGAGGAGCACTTGGTGGAATTGCTTGCCACGCTCAGAATCGAGCCCGTTGCAGAGGCTAACTACGAGGAGCGTTTCTTGTCTGATTTGAAGGATCGCATTGCGCGTGATGCTGTGTGCCGTCCCGCTCGTGCACTGCTGTGGCAGCACCTGATGCAGTTCTTCGGCAATATGGGGATTCGTAAGTGGGCCTGGGGTGCTGGTGTGTGTTGTGCCGCCGTCGCCCTGACCGCTACGATGCTGGTTCCTCAGCCGGAGGGGGCTCCGCTTGCTGTGGCCTCGGTGAAGGCTCCTGCGCCTAAGCAGCCTCTGCCCGATGCGACGTTCTCCCGTTTGTATTCTCCCGCATCTTCCGATAAGTTTACCTGCATCTCCGTGAGCGGTGGTCAGCGTACTCCGTTTACGCAGAATCACCACGCTCTGAATGGCAATGTACGCATTCTTGAAGTGGAGAATGTGGTAGTCTTTGAGATTGAGAATGATGCATTCCCTGCACAGGAGGAGATGCCCTCTCTCTCCGGTGGCAGTTATTTCTCCGTTTCTCCTCTCGCTCCCGCTGAGTAAGGAGTAGAGCAGGGGCTGAGCCCCAGGTGCGGTGCGCGCAATTTCGAGCTTGTCGCATTCCATGCTTGCATTCGGCGTTGTTTTTTGCTATATAATGCTATGTGGAAAAGACGTGCACCAGATGTGGTAATTCCTTTCAGGCATCCTCGGAAGCGCAGACTGTATGCTCTTCCTGCGTGAGTGATGAGTTTGCTGCGGCTCCTGTAGCAAAGACTGCCGAAGTGGCAGAGGTGATGGCTCAGAGCCGAATCCTGCAACGCCGACAGGCGGCGCGTGCTGCTCGCATGAGCCGCGAGTTTCATGCCGATGTGCCTTTCAGTATGCTGGGTAAGGTACGTTGTGGGCTGGCTATTGCGATGTTCCTGATATGTGCCTTCGTGTTCATGCTGGGCGATAGCGAAACGTATAAGACGCCTATCAATCAGCTGGAGACAGAGTATCAGTACGTTGTTTCGATTGGTACCTGTTTGCTGGCTGCGCTTTTCCTTTTGCCCTCTTTCCGCAGCCATAAGTTCCTCATCTCCAGCTCCGCTATCTTCATGGTGGCAATGGGCTGCGTTATGCCCATGATGTGGCATGCTCGTGAGCCTCAGGAGGGTACCCCCACGGAGGTAAAGGATGAGGCTGATGCCACCTCTGCGGATGAGGATGCATCGACTCAGAAGGGGCGCTTTCTGACGGATTCTGATTTGGATGTGTTCCGTGCTCTGTGCGCTGAGGCTCCGCGTAACTCGCATTTTGCCATTTTCCTGACGAATCAGAACTCATCCACCCGCACTCAGGTGCGTGAATCCCTCACCCGCTTGCTGCAAGCTGAGTACACGCGAGCCTATACTCGTGCCAATGGTGCGCTGTATGTGGTGGCGAACGTGCGTGCTCGTCGCTCCAATGTGGCTCGCGTAGCTGCCCGCTATGGCCAGGTGGTGTATGCCAATCCGGATGCCGGCGTGTATGAGGTGGCTTACAGCGCAGAAAAGACAAACTTCGTCAGCCGTTATTCGTCCGAAGTGCTTGGTTCGCCGCAGAATCCCAACTTCGTGGGCGCTAATGTCAGTGAGTTGATGTGCCTGGATCCCATGCGTGTATCGGCCGCTGCTCATACGCTGGCCTCCACCAATGTACAGGTGCTGCGCCGCGATATTCGCGATGCCATTGTGCAGGTGCTGCGTGACCCGTGGGATTCTGAGCCGGAGACCTATCAGGCCTTGATGGAGGCGCTGGTCGTCTATGCTCCGCAGGGAGACAACGAAGCCGTGCAGCTGCTGCGCTCCTATTTTGAGAGCAATCGCGCTCAGCGTAGAGGCATTTCACTGCCGGTGATGCGCCGCCTTATTATGGAGGACCCGGACGGCATGGTGGAGCCCGTAGTGCAGCTCTGGTCCGCTAACCCCATTGCTTGGAATGAGATGATAGGGGCTCTGGGGAGTCGTGCCGAAGAGCAATTGATTGCAAAAGTAAGCCTCGATACAGACTTGCAGCTGTTGGATTCGGTGCTGAAGTATCTGGCCGATTATGGTACAGCTAAGTCCATTCCCGCGATTGAGAAACTGCTTTCGCACTCGGACTCGCTGGTGCGCCATAAGGCCGAAAAAACAATCAATACGCTGCGTGCCCGCAACTCTCGCTAATTCTGATTCCTTTTCTTATCTATGTCTTCCAATCTTGTAAAATTGCTCTGCGGTGTCGTGGCTGCCATGGTGGGTGGCTATCTGGTTTCGTACCTGGCGGAGATTGCATCCGCCTCCAAGGAGACAACTACGCCTTCCTCTGTGGTCGTAAAGCCGACCGACACGACTGAGCCTGAACCGGTTCCCGTGGAGCCAGTGAAAGGTGTTGTTATTGATGAAGGTGGCGATGTGAGCACCAATGATTCCGACTTAGCAGAGCTGGATGCAGAGGATGAGGATTCCGATGCCTGGGGAGAAGAGTCGGGGGACGATGGCGCTCTTGTGGAGCGCGACCCGAACTCCTACATGCCCAAAGTGCGTCCGCCTGCGGAATTGAAGGATATCAAGGAAGCCGATGTGCCGGAAGACCCGGCACAGCAGGTCATGCCCGGCGTGTGTTCTGCCGGTCGCAATGGTTCTGTGGAGCGCAATGCCAAGCGCCTGGCGGACATCTACGCGAAGGAGGAGAAGAAAGGTAAGGGGAGCACGAACTTCCGCAGCGAAGATTACACGCCCGATACCTGGCGTAAGCCCGATGTCATTTACAAGGAGCTTCTGGAGCGAATTCTCGGCAAGCTGGGTAATTGCAGCGACGAGAAGATATGGGAGTTCCTGCGCGACCCCGCCAACCGCCTGGATTTGGCTCGTATCAGCCTCATCCGCAAGCTGGGCTACGAGGGCATTCGCCGCGTGACTGAGCAGAAAATGGGCTCCTCCCTGCTGTTTGAATTATCAAGCGATCTGGACTGGATTAACGGTGTGATGTTCTCCGGTCCTACGGATCGTCTGGGGCAGGGAATTTGCTACATGGCTGCCATCTATTCGCGTTATTCCGAAGACTTGCAGGATGCTGTTGCTCGCCGAATCTGCGCCACGACTGCCTGTGAGTTTGCCCGCGAAAATTACTCGGAAAAGGACATGCTTGCTCGCTTTGCATACTACTACAAGAGCTACCGCGAAGGCAAGCTTAACGTGATTTTCGATACGCTTCAGTACTGGGAGACGCGCCTGGTTTGCGGTAATCTCGAGCCCGGTGGCTGGGGTAGCCCGCAATCGCTGGCCTGGCAGCGTGATAATGTGCGCCTGCCTGCCGAGGGGTATCTGGGTGCCTGCAATCAGCTGGTATACCGCCTGCGAAATGTGGCAGGTGACTCTGTGTTCTCCGGCGATTATCTTGCTCCTATTCTGGAGTTCACCAAGCACACAACAGCCTGGGCTCACCGTGAAATTGGTGGTGTGTGTGGTGCTTGCTCTCACTATGGTGCCTATGGTGCCCTGGCTTCTGGTATTCCGGCCATGACCATGGGTGAGCCGGGACACTGTGCCTATGTGGTGCGTGTGGGTAATGAGTGGAAGATGAGCTACTCCATCTACTGGCAGCATGGCATGCACAAGGTGTTCTGGGGGCAGCATGATTGGGATTTCCTTATCCTGATGCAGGACCTCTACACTGAGCGCCATAAGACGATGGTGTCTGACCACCTGGTGGCGTTGGCGGAGCTGATGGCCTCCCGCCGTATGATGAAGAACTCCGTGAATTGCTTTGACGCTGCAGTTGTGGCTCAGCCGCTCAACTGGCCGGCCTGGGTGGCCTATGCTGCTTACCTTAAGCAGAAAGCACCCCAGAATAAGGATAAGTGGAAGGAAATGCATGACCGCGTGGTGGACACCATGGCTAACAAGTTCCATAACTGCGCCGCCACTCTGCTGAGCACCTACGTGTACCCGCACCTCCTGCCGCTGGAGCCCGATCGCCGCGCTCGCAATAAGATGTTCGCCGCTTTCTTCAAAAAGTGCAAGAGCTTTGGTACCAATCGCTGGGATATCAGCCAACTGCTCAATGCCCAGATGGCTGGCTGCCGCAATCCTGAGGAGCAGCTCGCCTACATGAAGGAGGCTCTCAATACTCTCATGGATAAGCCGGATTACTCTGGTGCAGTGTTGACCTGGGGCCTTGAGTTCATTGCTTCCGTTGCCGGTAATGATGCCGAGAATGAGAAGATGCAGGAGGAGTTCAGCGAGCTCATTATCAAGACGATGAGCCGCGCTCGCGCCACGAAGAAGACTATGGATGCCACCTGGGCGGCTCTGGGTGAAGCTATCTATGCCTCGGCTTCGAATGGCGATAAGCGCACGTTCCAGGCCATTGGCCGCCTGGCTCAGCGCAAATGCAAGAAGATGTTCCCCAAGAACAAGTTTAAGTTCCGCGCGTTCCCCGGTAAGCTGGTATCTGCCAAGGGCCTTATCCGCACGGCTACGACTCTTTCCCCCGGCCAGATGCCGCATTGCTGTCTGCATTGGGCTGTGCTCCAGAAGACTGGCGGTAACATTCCCGCTAAGTTTGAGGGTACATCCGGCATGACGATTGAGCTGGAGGATAACTCTCGCCTCAGTGGTGTTGTCTGCTTGTTTGGCGAGGCTGCACGCCGCGACCGCGATTTCAAGATTGAAGTATCCGATGATGGTCAGAACTGGCAGGATAGCGGCGTGAAGCCGGAGGTGTCCGGCGCTGTGCTGCGTGCTGACCTGCGCAAGGCCGCTCCCTGTGCTCGTTTTGTGCGCCTGCTGCGCGGTGGCGATAAGTGGGAATCGAGTATCGTAGGCTTCTATGTATATGGTAAGCCGCTTAAAGGTAAGAAGTAATGATTGATTGTAACTGATTTTTGCTATGTTCAGGTATCTTTTTCTACTGGCATGTCTGTTGGCGCCGCTGGCTGCCCTCAGCGCTCATGCCGCTGATTATCAGAATGCTCTCTCCAAAGCCTCTGAGCGTAAGCCTGTCGTGTTGTTCTGCTATGGTGCTAACTACGACAAGGTGAGCGAGGAGAAGTACGAGCTTTTCGTCAAAAAGCGTAAGATTATGAAGTACGCCCGCGGCGCGATATTTCTTGCTGTGCCGGTGTACCAGTCTCCCAATGAAAAGGAGATGCGAGAGTATAAGAAGGTGATGGGTGATGCCGGGTTGCCCGGTGGCATCTGGAGCTACCCATGCCTGGCAGTGGTCGATGGCAGTGGTAATCTGCGCGGTATTGTACAGAGCGCCGACGAAATGAAAGACCCCGAGACCGCCGGCGCGGCTCTGGCGCTGATTATTGATGCATACGGCGACCAGGAAAAACTGCTCAAGAAAGCACGTGGTGCCAGCGGTAAGCGCCAGACGGGTGCTCTCGCAGAAGCCGCTGATATGAAGGACGTTCGCATGCCCGGCAATCCGCTGGGGAATGGCGGTAACACTGGGCTGGGCTCCCTGGCAACGAATGCTACCGGCATGCTTGAGGTAGGGCAGAAGATGCAGGAAATGAGCCTGGCTGAGGCTGCCAGGTATATGCGCTCGCTGATTGCGGATGGCTATTACTCCCGCCGCCAGCGCCAGGAGATTCTGGCCGCGTATTCCGGCCACGTGCGTCGCAATGGTGGTTCGGCGGCTCGTTTGCGTGCCATTTATTACGAGATGCGTAACATTGACCCCACCTCCATCTATGGTGCCTATGCAGAGGGTGCCATTAAGCTGTGGGTGGAGCCGCGCGAGGCCGCCGGTGAGCCCGCTTACCAGCCTAAGCCGAGCACTGGCAAGACTGCGCTTGGCGACACGAAGAAGCAGTAATTGCTGAGCTCAGATAAGGGAAATTTCAGGGGCGGCACCGGCTGGGCTGGTGTCGCTCGTCTGTTCATTATTCGCGGCGTTTCGGCCTTGTGTAATGCCGTGTGCGGAGAAGCTGTTAAAAACTGACGTACTCCGGCCATTTGCGCCTTGATATCAGCGGCCTCTTGTGCTATTCTATCCACACAAGAGCATGGACGACCTTGATGAGTACCAGAATCGTCGCAAGGCTGCAGAAGAGCGCCGTCGTATCAAAGCCGCGCGCAAGGAACCTGTAGCTCGAAAAGGCAGCAGATGGAAGCGCTTTCTGCTGAGGGTATTCATCGTATTTTGTGTTTTTGGGCTCGTGTGCGCTGTCGGCGGTTACGTGGGCTTCAATATCTTTACCGCCAAGTACCAGAAATGGGCGGATGAGTTTGACCTGGAAGATATTAACAACCTGGACCATCCGTGCATCATTTATGACCGCAATGGTGAGGAAATTGGCCGTATCTTCGATGAGAACCGCAGCTACGTCACCTACGACAAGATTTCACGCAGTATGATTGATGCCCTTGTGGCTCAGGAGGATAAGACCTTCTGGACGCACAATGGCTTTGACCCGATTGGTATTATTCGCGCAGCTCGCGAGGCTCTTTCCTCGGGTGAGGCGAATCAGGGTGCATCTACCATCACTCAGCAGCTGGCGCGTAATGCCTATGACCTGGAGCGCCGCACGCTTGCCCGCGGTGGCAGCCGTTACGAGCGTAAGATTGTGGAGATTTTCCTGGCCATGCGTATTGAGAAAAAATACGACAAGCGCCAGATTATGGAGTTCTACCTCAACCGAATTTATTTCGGTCGCGGCTACTACGGTATTCGTGCGGCATCTCTGGGCTACTTCGGTAAGGAACCCGGCGACCTGACTGTACGCGAAAGTGCCAGTATTGCCGCATTGATTAAGAACCCGGAAAACTACAACCCCATCCGCAACTTCGACCTCAACTTCAAGTGGCGTAACGACGTGATTGACCGTATGCAGCGCTTGAACTACCTGACGCTTGCAGAGGCCGAGCGCTTGAAGAAGCTGCCCATGGTGCTGAATCCCAAGCCGCTGAGCCGCCAGACCTCGCACTTGCATGCCGTGGTGCAGCAGCTGGCTATTGACTTGTTCCAGGATCCGGTGCGAGGTGAGGAAATTGTGAAGAGTGCGGGTCTGAAGGTCTACACCACGATTGACCGCCGCATGCAGGATGCCGCTGAGCGTGCGCTAATCAATCAGCTGGATGCGATTGAATCCCGCAAGGATTACGCCCATGTCAAGTTTGCGGATAAAAAGCACCCGGACGCCTCCAAGCACCGCTACCTGGATGGCGCTGTGTATGCCGTGGATAACAAGACGGGTGCCACGCTGGTGTATGTGGCCGGCCGCAGCTTCAGCCGCGATAATTACGATTTCATTGAACTGGGGCGCCGCCCGGTTGGTACGGCCTTGCTGCCGTTCCTCTACATGTGCGCCTTTGAAAATGGCTACTCGCCGTGCAGCCGCTTGGTGGACGATGCTCTCGATAACCGCCTGGCCGGTATTGGTGGTACGGAAGGTATTCTGGGTGAGTGGGGTATGGAAGTGTCCAAGGGGCGTTATCTGGACTCCGTAACGGCTCGTCAGGCTCTCTGCTGGTCCAAGATTGCCGCCTCTGCCCGCCTGGGTATTGCGCTCGCCTCCGATGCTAAGGTTGCCGCTCGTCCGTTTGTGACCACCCTCACGAATGTGGGCATTACGCCGCCACCGCGTATCCCCAACAGTACGGAGGCTCGCCCGCTGTATTACCCCCGCGCTTACCTCGGCTCCGAGCCCATGAGCCTGCGCGAGATGGTGCTGGCCTACACCGTGTTCCCGAACTGCGGCAGCCGCCCGGTGGTGCCTTACATTGTCAGCAAGGTAACGGACAGCAATGGTAAGGTGCTCTGGCAGAATCCTCACGACCTCACCCGCAAGCAGGTCAAGAGCACAACTCCCTGCACAGCATATCGTTTGCACTCCATCATGCGCCAGTCTCTGCAGGAGGGCAATGCTGTGCGTGTGCGTCCCTACCTGCCGGATAATTTCCAGGGCGCGGTGAAGAGCGGCTCGAACTACGACTTCTCCGACACGACGCTCTTTGGTTATGATGCCGACATCACCTGCGGTGTGTGGATGGGCTTCCTGAATGATCACCATGCCATCTACCCCGAGGCGTTCGCCAGTGACACCTGTGCGCCAGTGCTGGGGGCTGTGTTCAAAGCCGGGCAGGGGCGTTTCCCGAATGGTAGCATCAATCCTCCCGCTGATACGGAGGAAGTGGAAATCTGTCTTTCCTCCGGTCATCTGGCTACAAACTTCTGCTTTGAGAGCACGATGAAGGATGGCAAGCCCGTGTACGAGCGCCCCACTTACCGCGAGTTCTTCCCCAAGGGCGATGTGACTCTGGGCATGTGCTCCGTGCATGGCGATGGCAGCCCGTCTCTGGGCGATTTCCTGGAGGTGGGAACCAGTGGTACGGGTTCTTCGCGTGTGCTCCAGGTGGTGCCGGTGCTGCCCAAATCTACGGCATTGGTAGGCGAAGACCCCTACGGCAGTTTGACGACTTTCAATCCTCGCTACAAGAGTGCAGATGACCTGGCTCAGTCCGGTGCTGCCGGTGCAGAGGAGGTAACTATCACGATGGATGATGTGGCTGAGGAAACTGACCAGCCTGATATCGATAACACGATTCAGATTACCCCGCCGCGACCCATGCGCATCATGCCTGTGGTGCCCCTTCCGTTCTGATTCTTTTCGTTCTCATTTGTTATGTCTTCTGATACTCAGACCCTTGCCGCTACGCAGGAGAAGGCCTTCTGCATCAACATGGACAAAACGCTCTATGGCTCGTTTGCTGAAATCGGAGCCGGGCAGGAGACCGCCAACTGGTTCTTCCGAAGCGGCGGTGCTGCTGGTACTGTTGCCAAGACTATTTCAGCCTACGACATGACAGTGAGCGATACGCTGTATGGCCCCGTGCGCCGTTATGTGTCCCAGGAGCGTCTGCTGCAGATGATGGATTATGAGTACACGCAGCTCATTAACCGCCTGGGCGAGAAGCGTGGAGCTGATACGCGATTCTTTGCTTTCTGCAATACGGTGAAGTGCAAGGGCTACCGTGATAATGGTCCGTGGAGCGCCTGGATTGGTGTGCGTTTTCAGCTGCGTCCGCAGGCTGAGCCCAGTGATTTGGTGATGCACGTGCGCTTGCTGGTGCCTGACCACGATGTGCAGATGCGTATTCTGGGTGTGCTGGGTGTCAACTTGTTACACTCGCTCTTCTATAAGTGCGAGCACATGGACGAGTTTGTGAAAGCCGTGGGCGATAATCTCGACCCCAGTATGTTCGAGATTGATTACATGCGC
>JAFOZZ010000011.1 GCA_017390945.1 Akkermansia sp. | reverse complement strand
GCCTTTTGCATCATTTGAAGCCGCAGCATCTTTAAACTTTACCCCAGGCACTACGCTGAGAACTCTCTTTACTCCAAATGGCAAATCCTCCAACTGCTCTTCAGAAGACAAATAAACAAGCCCGCCCAACATTACAAAACAAAGGATAATAAATAAAGAAAGCTGCTTATGAGCCCATTGCGAAACAACAGCAATAATCACAGCTGACATCAAATAACTTCTAAAACCAGACAAAGCAAGCCCGAGTACAGACATTATTAGCAAGCATACTTTCCACGGCGACACTACAAATCCAATGACAGAATATTTACATACCAGAAAAACATAAACAAAATTACTCACCCCAGCAAAAGCACCAAATCTGCTCCCCGCAATGGCACGCCCCATATCTTCACCATCAGGAGTTACCGCCCCCCCCATCAGGATAACTTTTGCTGCACCCAGTAGAGCTAAAGGAATAATGAACAATGTAATTACTTTAAGTACTCTTATCAACTCATCTAATTTTACGGGTACTATACTGATAAAAATATATAGAAATGTAGCAGCTACAGCCCACACATATGGCTTACCACCAAACTGAGTGTCACCTTCAGCAATCAAATCATCTACCATCGCATTCAGATATACCGGATGTCGAATCCATGTTATCATGAAGTATAACAAGAAAATACCGGTTATAATATCCAAAGGCCAAAGCGCGTGCCAAGTTATTTTGACCTGTCCCACTACATACATAACCAGCCAATACCCTAATAGTACAGCTGATAACGCGTATGCTACTGGGAAATTAGCGAAGAGAGAAATACCCAGCAAGGGAGTTAGCACAGAGGCAGCATACACCAGCCACCAGCAATTCTTGCCGAGGTATAACAAAACAAACAGCCCGACGATTAAACCGACGGGCATGAGTGCTTGTTTTGCACCATCTGCAGCTAGGGAGCCAGCTAGAAAGGCCAGTAGCGCCAATACAAGAATGGCAACAATGGTCTTGAAGAGATTGCCTCCCATAGCTGCAGATGCGTAAGATAATTAGAGAGCGGAGGGAATTTCCTTCCCAAGCTCAGAAGCCTTGCGGCCCTTGCCATCACCTGCAATGCGTTCAAGCACCACATCGCGATAGCCCATACCGCCAGGAATCATCGGCAGCACGTGCACATCATGCGGAACCATGACATCCAGCACGTAAGCTTCTTTCGATTCCAACATGCGAGCAATAGCCGGAGCGAGCTCAGAAGGCTCAACCACACGCTCACACTTAATGCCGAAACCAGCGCAAAGCACAGGATAATTCGGATACAGCACCTCGGGAGTATGGTGAGTCGGGTCATACGTCTGAGACGCATCAGCCAAGAACGTATTGGCACGATGGGAATCATACTTTAAGTCTTCCCACTGCACCACCATGCCCAGATGCTGGTTATCCAGAATAATGGTCTTAATGGGCATGTGCTCTGTGCTGATGGTAGCAAGCTCCTGAACATTCATCAGGAAGGAACCATCACCATCAATATTAATTACCGGAAGCTCCGGATATGCCAGATGTGCACCCATGGCAGCAGGCAAGCCATAGCCCATAGAACCAAGACCACCCGAGGTAGACAGACGGCGAGGCTTGCTAAAGCGATAGAACTGAGCCGCAAACATCTGGTGCTGACCTACGCCCGTGCAGATAATAGCCTCCTGCCTATTCATCTGGCGATAGAGCTCCTCAATGACAGACTGCGGAGCGATTTC
The DNA here is from genome assembly GCA_017390945.1 of Akkermansia sp. Lineage (GTDB taxonomy): Bacteria > Verrucomicrobiota > Verrucomicrobiia > Verrucomicrobiales > Akkermansiaceae > Akkermansia. Next base: position 9,595 of record JAFOZZ010000011.1, on the reverse strand, counting down.
TCGCTCGCGTGTCTCATAGCACAGCGGATAATCTTTCTTCCACTGCTCAATGATACCAAACCACTCCGGACGATTCTCAACAGCATAGGCTTTGGGCTCTACACCAGCTTCTGCCAACTTAGCGTTCAGATATGTCAGCGCAGCCCCTGCATCAGCACGGATGGCAAGCTCAACCTTCTTGTTCTTATTCAGCTCAGCAGCATCGTAGTCGATGTGAATAATGCGAGCATGCTCGCAGAAAGACTTCACGGCACCCGTTACTCGATCATCAAAGCGAGCACCAATAGCCAGCACCACATCAGCCTCGTTCACCGTATTGTTGGCATACACAGCACCATGCATACCCAGCCAACGCACGGAAAGCGGATGTTCCTCAGGCATAGCGCCAATACCCATCAGAGTCGTAGCTACGGGAATCTGAAGACGCTCAGCAAAATCCTTCAGCTGCTCCGCAGCCTCAGCAATCACTACGCCACCACCCGCATAAATAGCCGGGCGCTTCGCACCCATAAGCAACGGAAGCACCTCATCAAGCTTCTCAGTCGGCAGAGGCAGCTCCGGCTTGTAGCCAGGCAAATCCATGGGAGCCTCAAAATCAGGCTCGAAAATACCCTCCTGGAAGTTCTTGGGAATATCAATTACCACAGGACCAGGACGGCCAGTACGAGCAATATAAAATGCCTCCTTGATAATACGGGGAATATCCTCCAGCTTGGTCACCAGATAGCTGTGCTTCACGATAGGAGCGGTCATACCGAACACATCCGTCTCCTGGAAAGCCGAGCTACCAATAAGGCCACTACCCACCTGAGCTGTAATAGCAACCATGGGGATAGAATCAAGGAAAGCGTCAGCAATCGGGGTAATCATGTTAGTAGCCCCAGGACCAGAAGTGGACATACACACACCCACCTTACCTGTCACACGGCCGTAGCCCTCAGCAGCAAAGCCACCGCCCTGCTCGTGTCGGGGCAAAATCGTACGAATGGACGGCTCGTGGCTCAGAGCCTGGTGCATCGGCATACTTGCACCACCGGGATAGGCAAACACCACATCGACCCCCTCACGTACTAGGCTCTGAACAAGGGCCTCAGCCCCGTTCATTTTCTTGCGGGCGGACTGTGTAACTGTATGGGAATCGCACATAGCTAGAATATATATCAGGTTAAGATTAGCAGAACCGGTGTTGTTTCACCCCGGCGTGTCTGCATTCTAGCAAAAAACATACTGCATGAAAAGTTTTTTTTCATGCAGTATGAACACAAAAGCCGTTTTTTATGGCATAATGTTATTCAGCTGGCGTCACAGGCTCAAATGTATCCTCATCACACACCACCGAAACTCGCCCCCCTACACCAACCAGAAGCGTGAGCTCATTTAAATCCTTCTTTTCCATGCGAACAACTCGCCCTGCCCCCCTCATTTCCGAAGCCAGAGTTATGCCATTATCCAATTGCAGCCCGCGTTCACTCCCCAAAAACTGAGTCATTGCACGCTTAGACAAAGGCGTCGAATTTATATACCCTTCACGGGCAATCACTTTCGCCTCCACATTCTTCTTTCCGTTTATATTTTCAACAGATACAATGTTGTAAGCAGCTACAAGCTTATCGCCATCCCATACACTTACCTCGCGCTGAGTTGGGTGAATTTCCATCCGCAAATCCATAGGCACCAATACCAGCTGCTGCCCTGACTTCAAATTAGACGGTTCAATCATGCCATTGAGCAGCATAATGACATCCGGCGGACAGCCTTGTGAAGCAGCTATACGAGCAAGCGTATCGCCACGCTTTACCCGATAAATGGAGGCGCGAGGATGACTCCGCGATAAATAACGTCGAACATTAATCGAGCCTGCAATTTGGCGAGCTTCGCGCCCTGCAATCCCCTTTTCCTGAACATACGGCTGCAGCAAAGCAGCTGCCTCGTCCAGCTTCTGCGTTTCAGCAAGCTTTCTAGCCTGCTCCAGTTCCTCAGGACGGCGCGGCCATAACGAAAACTCGCCCTCATCAGAGGCGTGAACAATACCAAGACTAAATAAGACCGCGGCGCTTAAAATCGAAAATGTTGATGTCATGAGATTTTTGAATCATTTCCAACATAAAACAAAGCAGAGACACCTCCCAGGCGTCATCCACACCTTGTACTACAGCTCTAAAACTATCACCAGAATGCAATGCATCCTTCACAACTCTATCCGCCACCTCCTGCAGCGGCTCATGCAAATACTCCACCTGCACTTCTGAACGGCTGAAGCGAAAGCCATATTTCAACAAAGCATGCAATGATGCGCCATGCTCAGCCATCCATCGCATAAACTTCTGTGCTTCGGCACCGAAACCATCCATCTCGATGCCCATCATATCAGCAGGACGCAATATGCGAGGTCGATTTGCTTCCACCCAACCCCGGCGAATACGGCAATGCCCCACCGCATCCATCGGCTCCGAAAGCAGGACAAAATTAAATCGAGTATCTCCAAAAGTATCAATACGCCGATCAGGCACATACAGAACCTTTGTATTCTGCAGTGCATATCCTGCTGATGAATCATTCACCATGGCGTACCAATAAAGGAAAAAGGGCGGCTCCGTCCATCATAGGAGGAACCGCCGTATTGGAAAAGGTTAAACGCCTTGCTATTAGGCCTGATGAGCCTGGATGTAAGCAACAACGTCAGCCACAGACTTAAGCTTCTCGGCGTCCTCATCAGGAACCTCGACGGAGAACTTCTCCTCGAACGTCATGACGAGCTCAACCGTATCAAGAGAATCTGCACCGAGATCCTCAATGAACTTAGCGTCGGTGGTTACCTTCTCGGGGTCAACGCCGAGCTGCTCGACGATGATTTCCTTTACCTGTGTTTCAATGCTGTCGGACATAAGTTGTGACTAGTTTTTAAGGTGCCCTTATAATACCGCATCCTTGTTCGAGATGCAACAAAAATTTACGTTCAGGCCAAAAAAGTATCAAAAAAAATACTTAGCTGCCAGATGCAAGCCACGAAACGTAAGCAGAGGGTCAACCACATCAAACAAACCTAACTTATTGTTCACCAATACAGCGTCACCGCCGGTAGCTACAACAAAAGGGCGTTCACCGAGTTCCGTTTCTATCCCACGCAAAACCTCTCGCACCATGCCACAAAAGCCATGTAAACACCCTGATTGCATGGCCTCAACAGTGCTTCTCCCTATAGCGGGAGCCATATTCTCCAAAGAAATTCTGGGAAGTTTTGCTGTTTTTTCAGCCAGATACTGCCCCATCACTGCCAATCCTGGAGCTATGCTACCACCAATGAAACAAGGGCGTGTCTCCCCCGGCACAATCACGTCAAATGTAACAGCAGTACCCAAATCCACAGCAACACACGCGCGCTCAGACCACTTCATACACCCTAGCGCATTAGCCACGCGGTCTGCACCAAGAGTCGTAACATTCTCATACTGAAAATGCATAGGCAATTCCTCAATCGGCGTCAGAAACGCTACGGGCACCTCAAATGCGGCCTCAATTTCCCTTACAGCGGCCGGCACGACAGAACTCACCATCACTCGAGAAACCGCCATACCCCCAATTATTGACCGCAAGCTTTCACGGCTTAAGTCAGCTGTTGGCAAATACAACACTTCTTCCCCGAGTTTTACATCATCAGAAAACAGCAGTTTTGTACGAGTGTTAGAGTTATCTAGAAGAAGCGTCATTTTCCTCATTACATTGATATATAAATTTCGACTCAAGAGCCTCGACAATTCGAGCTGCGCCAAAGCTTCTGAGAGGAGATGCCATAGCCCCCTGCATTCGCCGCCACCCCTCAGCTCCGTTCTTAAGCAAACTCTTCAGTTTAACCACCAATTCACTTGCAGAGCGAACGGCTGCCCCCGCACCATCCAACATCAAAAGTTCCAAGTTACCCTGCTCCTGCCCCGGCAGAGTGTAATTCACTATCACCGGCAATTGAGCAGAATAAGCCTCAAACACCGTGGCTGCACCCGCTTTTCCTATGTAAAAATGGGCTTCTGCAAACAGCGAGACCATGTCATCACTGCGCTCAATTATTTCCACATTCTCACCAGCAAACATCGCCAATTCGGCACATCGAGCGCCAGCAATCACTGTCAGACGAGCCGCCGGAAAAGACGCCACTAAAGCCTTTAAATCCTTCTTTACACGATTCATCGGTGCATAGGCGCCATACACCAAGCGAAGGTTATCTTTATCGGGCGATAGACGAGAATAAGTAGCAACAAAAGACTTTCGCACAGGGAACCCCGTTGCCGCGAGACGTTGCGGAGCCAATGCATAGCGCTCACTCACACGAGCTAATGAATACTCATCAGGCAAACAAATAAGAGGCGCTCGATTCACCATCCACGGTCGGCTAATTTCCAGCGCATCAGTCACCACCACCGCGTATGGCACTTTCAGAGCCCCTTCAGCAGCAAGCGCATCAAGCATATGAGCATAAAGGGGATATGTGCACACGATAACGCTCGGAGCCACATCTTCAACTAAATGCCGAATTCTCTCCGTAACACCACGAAACACTGGCGCATATGCTTTCGAAGCCCAATCAGCGGTATCAGTTTGTGCATACGTCACAGCCCACAGCCATGGCGCTCTCCTCACGCAAAAATTGTAAAACCATTGAGTCAAGGCAAATGTCCGTGGATGCGCTTGCAAACAAGGATCCTCAACTGTTGCATACCACCCACGCTCCCATAAAGCCTCAGCAATAGCATTAGCCGCAGCATGGTGCCCCGCACCATAACCTACACTCAATACTAACGCTCGCCTGGCTTTTTCCATCTGCAAATAGCATTAAAAGAAGAAGCCTCACCGTTTTTAACCGGCGAGGCTCCCAAAGGATACCCAATTACGGCAGGAGCTTGTCCGGACGCGACTCAAACGCTCCGCGCTTATGCACCATAATCTCATCATCTGGGCGCAGTCGAAGCGCACGATCCTTGGCACTATAATAATCATATGTGCGCGTCACACCACTACGAGTAACGCTCACTCGTCGCGAACCATGTGCCGTAATATCGCCACATTCAAGCAACGCCTGAATCAGCGTAATACCAGGGCGGTAAGCCACCGCCTTTTTGGCGGCCACGTAACCAGTCACCACAATGCGACGGCGCACCAGCTCTTTGGAATCTGTACCATCACCTACTACTACATGCACAATAGGACGAGAATAAATCTTCTTCTCAACATAAAGGCGGCGCACCATATCCTCCAGCTGTCGTGCAGTCTTACCGGCTACGCGCACACGCGACAAATAAGGCAGATTGATGGTACCATCATCATTACTAATCTGATACTCACCCTCCACATTAGGCTTGTCATCAGCCGGTATATCACGGAACTTAAGCACCACAAAGCCACCCTTACGAGCTCGAGGCTCTGCATCCATCCCTTCATCCCAATCCTGGGCACAAAGAGAACCAACCGACACGAAAGCCAACAGAACAGTCAACAGCAGACTAATCTTCCAATTTTTCATATCTGTATCGAACACGCGTTAATAGATATCCTTATCTGCCTCGTCATCCGCAGCAACAGCCGCCACTGTTTCCTTGGGCAGACGCTCCACAGGCATAGCCTCCTTAGTTGCTGATGCAGGTACAGGCTCCTTACGAGAATTATCATTCGTATAGTATGAATAGTACGTTGTGTAATACTGGTACTGAGTATCAGCACTAATATCAACATTATTCATCACGAGACCCATAATCTGACCACCCACATTCTGAATAATAGACTTCGTTCGCAGGAGAGCCTTCAGCGGCATCTTACGCGGCTGCAGCACAATCAGCGACGCATCTACCTTGCTCACCAGCAGGGAAGAATCACTCACACCCAGCACAGGCGGCGAGTCAAACAACACGATATCAAAGCGCTTGCTTACCTCACCAAGCAACTGAGTCATGCGGTATGAGCCAAGCACACCAGACGGGTCATTGGGCAGCGGACCAGCAGGCAGCAGGTACAGATTCGGCACCTGAGTCTTCACCACCACATCCTTCAAATCCATATTACTGGTCAGGTAATTGGAAAGACCAACATCAGCATGAATCTCAGAATAACGGTCCAAACGAGGACGACGCAAGTCAGCATCCACCATCAGCGTACTATAGCCGGCACTGGCAAACACGTATGCCAAGTTACACAGCGTCGTTGTTTTACCTTCACCTGCATTTGCAGAAACCACCGCGAACGTGCGAGCCTTAAACAGAGATTTCTTCAGCTCCACATTCGTACGCAGAATGCGATAGGCTTCAGCATCCGGATTATCGCCGTCATTAAGAGCCAGCAAGCCAGCATCCTGGGGAATAACACCCAACACAGGCAAACCAAGGTGCTTCTCTGCCTCTTCCAAAGACTTAACAGACGTATCAAAGTAGTTGAAGAGTACAGCTACAACAAAACCAGCAATGATACCAACAACTGCACCAATAATCAGATTAAGCTTATACTTAGGCGTGCTCGGCACACTGGGAAGGCTAGCCTCTGCATACACTTCGATGGTCTGGCGGGGTGCCATCAGGCGCATTCTGTCGACAATGTAGTCATTCTCCAGCTTGTCATAGCGAGATTTCTCAGCGCTATACTCCTGCAGAGCAACCATCACCTTCTGATCTTCGAGAGTCTTCTCACGCAGCTTATTGCGAGCAGTCGCGCAACGGCTCTCCACCTCAACGAGCTCTGCCTTCTTAACCTCAAGCTGATCCTGCATGGCATCACGCATACCAACAAGTTCAGAATACAGCTGAGTCTCAGTGCTCTTATGCTGCTCAGCAAGACTCTTCATGATGGGGTGTTCTTCACCATAACCGGCAATCAGCTTCTGACTCCACACTTCCTCCTCTTCACGATAGGCCTCATTCAGTTGGCGCACTCGCGCAGAACTGTACGACTCGGCAGACAACAAACCTGTACGTGTCACGTAGCTCAACAATTCCTTATCCTTTAGAGTCTGCAGCTTCCCTACATGCACAGTCATCTGAGAGATTTCCGACTGAAGAGTCAGACGTGAATTATTCAGCTGATTCAAAGCCTGCTCCTCTGCTGCTGTAGACACAGGAGCAATACGACCATCGTGAGACCAGATATTGTTCAGATACTTACCAGAGCGAATATACTGGCGCACAACGTCGGCTTTGCGCTCAAGCTCATCCTGGCGAGAACGCAGCACTTCAAAACGCTTGTTAATAGCCTCATTAATGAGGGAACTCTCTTTCTCCTCACGAACCTCCTTGTAACATACAGCGACAGCATCACATATACGCTGAGCCAGACGAGGATCAGGATAGGTTACAATCACGTCCACCAAGTTAGTGCCCAGCACGGGTACAACCTTCACACACCCCTGCAGAACAGCAGCGGCGCCTTTCTCGCTAGTCTCCAGCTCAGTCGGCAAATCGAGTTTATTGGCAATAGCCACCAGATTTTGCTCCGAAACAAGCAGCTGGAACTGCGTGGTCATGTAGTCATAACCGCTTGCTTCCGTCTGAATCGGATTATTGTCGCCGCCAACGGCAAGATTAATGAGGTCTCTGGGCTGCTTAATCTCAAAACGCATGGTACTCGTGTACCTCGGCGTCATCATTTTCGTAATCAGAGCACAGCTCAAGAAAACAAGGAAGAAGACCAAGAAAGCCTGTTTCCATCGAGTACGAAGCACATGAAGATAATCCTGCGCATGCAAGATTGTTTCCGACTGCTTTGACTGAACCACATTATCCACCATAACTCAACAGTAAAAAAAAGAGGCAGAACCCAGTTCCGAGATACCGGAGTTCTGCCCGAGATTTATCATATTCTTATCAGAAGCTGTATTCCAGACCGGCAGAAATCACGTTTCTATCGTAGCTGTACGTCGAGTTGCTGGTCATGTACTCGTAACGAACATTACCGGAAAGGGTCTCGCTGAATGCATAGCGCATACCCACGTACGCAGACCACTGCGTGCGGTCGTACGACTGCATATTATTCTGCCCCTTGGAGTAATTAGTCTGAACAAATGAGGCACCCCACTGGAAGCTGACAATCGGAGTAAACACGTAATTGAAACGAGCCCCCGTACGCCAAGTTGCCACTGAGCGATAGTTGGAGTTGCTGTACCAAGAGTACGAGTTCACGTTCTCGTTGTCGTAAGAAGTATAAGCCTCCACGCTCAAACCCTCCGCCAGCGTACGACGATAAGAAGCCGAGAACGTCGGGTACATATCAACACTTCCGTCCATCAATTTAGTCTGAATACCCACGGAAAGGTAGCAAGAGGACACAGGACTGAGGGTATGGCTCACATAACCGGTCAGGTAGATATTCTCGGAGTTCTCACCCTGATCACGCAAATCATAACGATATGACATGTTCGCACCATAGGTAGTACGTTCATCGGCTACATAGGCAACACCAGTAGAAAGCGTCACATAGTAACGGTTATCGTAATCGTATGCTGAATCCGTGTAAATGTTACCACTGAAACCAAGCGATGCATTCCATGACCAGCGCTCATCGATGGCTTGGGAGTAAACATTACGCAGGCTCCAAGTCATGGTGTCACCATTCGAATAAGACCCCGTGTAAGCCTGAGAATAATCAGGATCAGGTCTATACGAGAAGCTGGCAGCCAGAGTATAGGAACTGGTAGCGCTCAGCGAGCGAGAATAATTGGCATTCAAAGAAACGTCGGAGAACACCTGCTTATTCGTACCATGGGAGCCCTTGTTATACACCTGGGCACCAATCTGAGCATTATAAGAAAGCTTAGATACAGACTCATAGTCTGCATACGAAGCGCCTACACCAAAACGCACAAACGAGCCAGCCTCCTCATCAGAGGAAGAGCTGTGTACGTTATCATCATAACCCACGTTCACGTAGGCACGATATCGAATCGCATACGACTCAGGGATGCCAATCAGAGGCGAGGTGTCGTACAACGAAAGAGCATAAACAGACGGCGCCAAGGCGCCGCTGATGATAAGAGCTTTAATTACACTCGACTTCATATTCAATCAGTACTTTATCGGCTTGTACTTGTATCACCGGGCGTCACAATGAGATCCACGTATTCGGGCACCGGAGGAACCGGCGGCACATAGCCAGGATGAGACATAATCTCATTCACCGTCTGCTCAGGTACTCCATCCTCAAGAGAGGCATTGTAGAGCACGTTGAACATATCGCACAGCTCAGTCGGCACACCTTCAGGATAATCATACCCATCCTTGCCGTCCTTGCCATTCTTACCACCGCGGTAAGTGCGAACCCAATTCTGCAACCCTGACTTCAAATCAGGACGAGCAAGCAGAATCGATCTGAAAATAGCGGACAACTGACTAGCTTTCCATGTTGTACGCTGATTAACAATTTCCTCGTAAATCTCAGCGGCCTGTTCCGGTTCCTCCTTCACAGCCTTGTACACCTCGTTGCAAATAGCACCGAGTGATACCTTAGAGCCATCAGCGGCGTAGGCAACTGCCGTCTGGCGCGCAGTCGCAGCGTAGCTCTCCGGAATGAGCATCCCTCCCAGCAGAAGGGCAAGTGCAATACTGAATATTTTCATATGCGTCAACAG
>JAFOZZ010000125.1 GCA_017390945.1 Akkermansia sp. | reverse complement strand
GCCTAATGGATTTAGTGCAGGGTAAACGTCTACGATGCCATCAAGATTTGAAAGGTTTTCATTGATTTTCTGGATAAGGTTCCAGCATACATACTGACCTTCAAGTTCGTCGGCAGTGGGAAAATGGTGTGCTCCTGCTGGAGGCCTCTGCCACCGATATGGGGAATGGTAATATCCGCCCCGAGTTTATTCGCATCAAGATGGGCGCTACGGCCGAATCTATTGCTACGGGCGGAGCGGAAAACCTGACTCAGGCAGCTTGGTTACACGAAAACGTGAAGCGCGAAGGTGGCATGGTGTATATTGCCGGTGTACCGATGGTGGATCAGGGGCAGAAAGGGTATTGTCTGCCTGCTTCCGTGGCGCGTGTGTTTGCCTATTATGGCGCAGATGCTGTAGATCAGCACGCTTTAGCTCAGGTGTGCAATACTAAAACTGAAGGCGGAACCTCTCTTGGCGTCATGTATAATGAATTGGTCGCTATGGGGCGTGTGTTTCATTTTTCCGTCCAGCCCTTGTATGCGAATAAAGCCGACTTCGCGAGCTTGGTGCAGTATTATGTGAACAGTGGTATACCTATGTTATGGTGCGTGGAATTGAATACCGCACGAGAGGCCGGTATTCCCATCAGAGAGAAAGATAAAGGCTGCCACGAGCGTCTCATTATTGGCTATAATACTCAGGAAAAGCTCATTTATTTCACGGATTCCTGGGGACAAGGACATGAGCTGAAGAAAATGTCTGTGAGCGATGCCGCCATGATTACATTGGGGCTTCATGTTATGATTCCTAACCGATAAGCGCTTCCTGTCATGTCTGCTAAGGTGTCACGAAGAGGTAAACGATATCGTCTTGTAAGGAGGCGCAGCACATGTCTGACGCCTCAGCGCAAGGTGATATTGTGGGGGCTTGTGGGAGTAGTGTTCGCTGGGTTGTTTTTGCTGATGTCCAATATCAATTCTGCGCCCAATAAACAAGTGCGACGTTCCGCGGTGAAGAAAGCTAAGCCTGCGCTGGTTGTCTTGGAGAAGTCGCAGCCTAAATCTACTACTGCATCTGATGTGGCACCGGAGGAATCTTCATCCGTTGTTCCATCGCCTGAACCGGAGCGTAAAGAAAACGAGACGGATAGGAATATGTTGGCTGCGAATGATAATGAGGATAACGCTTCAGAGGAGCCGGATAAATCCATGCCGGTAGGGCCGCCTCCTGTCGACATCCCGACCGTTGCAACCGATGATGCCGCAAAACCGCGTAAATATAAAAGGCTGACTGAGACAAATGAAAATGGCGATCAGTACATAGACATGGCAACCGGCACGCTGCTTTTCACTGAGAATGCATCCTTAAATGACGAGAATCTCGATATATACCTCGAGCGTGTCAGGGATAGGTATGAATCCCAGGAATATGACCAGGAAGGTGCCGAAAGGCAGAATGAAAATAAGCAGGTGCGCTAAAGCTTAATCTTTGGCCGATTTGGGGTCGATGGCGTCGCGCAGGCCGTCACCCAGGAAATTGAGTGCCAGGAGGGTGAGGCAGAAGAACGCTGCCGGGAAAATCAGAAGCTCGGGCGATACCTCCATTCGGTCGGCGCCTTCCTTGATGAGCGTTCCCCAGGAGGAATTCGGTGCTTTTACGCCGAGGCCGATGAATGAGAGCGTAGACTCCGTGAGCATGATGCCCGGTACTGCCAATGTGGTATAGACAACCACTGTACCCAGGAGATTAGGCGCAATATGGCGGAAAAGGATACGCAGGTGACCCAGCCCGAGGGATTGGGCTGCCATAATGTATTCCTGTGATTTGATTTCCAGAGTTTGTGTGCGGACAATACGCGCCAGCGTAAGCCAGCCTAAGGAGCCAATCGCAATGAAAAGTGGCACCAGACCAAGGATGGGCGCAACGGCTTCACGGCGCCAACCGGTGAAATCGACTATCGCGCTCGTCAGCTGCCGACTGGGTTCCTCGATACTCAGTGAGAATACGATGACCAGTACAATGAAAGGAAGCGCGAAGAGCACATCGACTGTACGCATCATGAACGCATCCGTTCGGCCTCCTACGTAGCCGGAAATCAGCCCATATACCAGGCCAATGACGAGTGCCACCACAGTGGCCACGAGGCCTACCAGCAGGGAAATACGGCCACCATAGAGCACACGCGCCAACAAATCGCGCCCCAGTTGGTCAGTTCCGAACGGGTGCTCCCAGGAGCAGGGGCCTGCAATGTTGTTGAGGTCTGTTGCGTTCGGGTTCGCAATGCAGGGGCAAAGCGGCAACAGGAAACAGGCCAGCACCATCAGCAGCAGGAAGCCCAGCGATACCATCGCCGCGCGGTTGCGGCTCAGGCGCAGCATGGCGTCTTGCCAGAGGGAATTGCCTTGTGTATATGTTGCTTTGGCCATGTTTCTTTCGGTTTATGCGGCTCCCTGGGTACGCAGTCGCGGGTTAAGGGCTACGAGGGCGAGGTCGACAATCAGGTTCGCTCCCACAATCAGTACACCGTAGCAGAGCACCAGCCCCTGAATGAGGAAATAATCGCGATCCGTTGTGGCATTTACGAAGTGCAGACCCATCCCCGGCACCTGAAAACAGGTCTCGACCACAAACGAGCCTGTGATAAGCGCAGCAAATGCCGGCCCCAGGTAGGATACGGCCGGCAACAAGCCACTGCGCAGGGCATGAATGACGAGCTGACGGACTGCGCCTGCACCCTTCGCGCGGGCTGTACGCATGAAATCCTGCGAGAGTACCTCCAGCATGCCGCCACGAGTCAGGCGTGCCAGATAGGCGGCGTTGATGAGCCCCAGAGTCAGCGCGGGCAATACAGCGCAGAGCGGGTTATCCCACCCGGCAACGCTCAGGCCGGGAACATGCATGCCCAGAGTCTTGCCGAATACAGGTGCTACCACAAATGCCGGGATGCAGATACCCAGCATTGCTGCCAGCATGAGCACGGTATCAGGCCAGCGGTTCTTACAACGTGCTGCCAGCATACCAGCCGGTATACCTACCACAATGGCTATACCCATGCCGAGAATACCCAGCCACAGAGAGACAGGGAACGCCTCCGCGATGATGCTGCTGACCTGCATGCCTTCGCGCACAAGCGAGGGACCGAAATCGCCTGCGGTAAGGATATTTTTCCAATAGTTGAAGTACTGAACGAGAGCACTCTGGTCGAGACCATAGAGGGCATTCAGCTGCTCCATGACGTGCTGGGGAAGCTTGCGCTCACCCAGGAACGGATTGCCCGGGAGCATGCGCACCAAGAAAAAGGTAATCGTTTCCAGCACGAATACCACGAGTGCACCCTGCATCAGTCGTTTGAAAAGTAACTTTATCATGGCTTCACTTCTACGGCATCGAGGGGGAAGTTATCCAGCAAGCGCGACTGCCAGCCGCTTACGTGGCGTGTGGAGCGCAGGTATGTGCGCTCGCTGTGGTAAAGGGGGATAATAGGCTGAGCCTGTAGCATGAGCTCCTCGGCGTGCTGGAGGTGGGCGCGACGTTCCTCGGCATTGCCGGTGCCGCGAGCTGCGGCTAATGCTGCATCGCATTCCGGGCTGCCCCAGCCTGTGCAGTTGTTGCCGCCGCCACTGCGCCACAGTTCTACGAAGGTGGCGGGGTCCAGGTAGTCGCCACTCCACGAGGAGGAGGAGATGTCGTACTCCATATTTTGCTGAGCGGCCTTGTAGGCGGTCCACTCGCAGGAGCGGATATCGATGTGAATGCCCAGCACTTTCTCCCACATGGCCTGAATGGTCTCAGCCATCACGCGCTGTACGTCGCGGGAGGTCGTCATCAGTTCGAGTATGGGGAAACCTTTGCCTTGCGGATACCCTGCTTCGGCCAGTAATTGGCGGGCTAATGCCTCTCTCTCAGCCTGAGTGGCAGGCGAGGAGGGGGGCTGGGCTGCATAACCTGCTCCGGGGGGCGTGAAGACATCGGCCGGCTTGCCTGCACCGCGTACTACCTTATTGACCAGCGAGTCTCGGTCGATGGCCAGGTGCAGCGCGCGGCGCACACGCAGGTCACGCAGTGGTCCTCGGGTGGTATTCAGTCGATAGAAAATAGCGCAATAATACGGGTCTTGACAGAAGTCCCGACTGTTGGTATTGCGGGCAAAAGCCAGCATTTCCGGCGGAACATTGTTCGTGATATGCAGCTTGCCGCCCTGGTACATGCGTGTCTCCGTGTAGCCATTAACAATGGGGAGGAAGCGGATGCCCTTGTTTTTCACCTCATCCTTGCGCAGATAAAGAGGATTCGGCTTAACGCTCAGGTAATCGTTAAAACGGTGTGTGTCGATGATGTAGGCTCCATTGCCCGTCCAGTGTTCCGGGCGCGTCCACAGGCTGCGGCGGTCCAGCATGCCGCCCATCGCTTCAACCTTGTGGGCAGGAACGGGGAACCAAGTGAAGTGCAGCATCAACCGGGGCAGATGAGGGGTAGGCCCGCTGAGTGTGAGCTGTAGCGTGTGTTTATCGAGCGCTTTGACACCGACTTGTTGCCAGTCGCACTCTCCCTTGTTGTAAGCCTCAGCATGGGCGAGTGGGTAGAGCATTTCGGCATACTTACCGGCAAATTGAGGGTGCAGGAGCCGCTGGTAGGCATAGACAAAATCCTGCGCCGTCAGGGGCGTGCCATCGCTCCAGCAGGCGGCCGGGTTCAGGTGGAATGTCCACACATCCGCTTTCTCATTGTGTTCCCAGCTTTCTGCTACACCGGGTAACACTTCGCCATCCACAGTAGCAGAGGGGCGCACCAGCCCTTCCAGCAAGGTACAGATGATTTTACCATCGGCAACCGATGTCGCTTTGTGTGGGTCCTGACTCTGTGGCTCAGAGTTGTTGCCAATCACCAGAATGCCATCCTCCGCAAAACGCTCTGCGGAGCTCTTGCGCTCGCCACAGGCAGCCAAGAGGCTACCCAGCAATATGGCAATAATGGCTTTTCTCGTACTCACGGCGCGCAGTCTAGCATATTTTGCCCCTTTCTGCAAGCTTCAATAGGTGCGCTGTCACAGGGGGCAGGGAATGAAAACGGCGAGCCGGTATGCCGACTCGCCGTAGTGATGAATTGCAGTGAGAAAAACGGCTTAATAGACGTCCTTCTGGTAACGCTTGGCCTTCTTCATGTCAGCCAGGTAGGCAGCGGCTTCTTCCTCGCTGCGGCCACCCTGGGTGGCGATGATGTTGAGCAGAGCCTTCTCTACGTCCTTGGCCATGCGGTTGGCATCGCCGCACATATAAACGGCTGCACCCTTTTCGAGCCACTGCCAGATTTCCTCGGCAGCCTGCTCCATGAGGTTCTGTACGTAAATCTTGTACTCCTGGTCGCGGCTCCAGGCCACGGAGAGCTTGAGCTTGCCGCTCTCAACAAGCGGTTCGAGCTCGTCCTCGTAGCAGCTGTCGGTGGCCTTGTAGGGGTTGCCGAAGAAGAGCCACATGGGGCCGGTGGCACCATCAGCCACGCGCTGCTGCCAGAAGGCGCGGAACGGAGCGATACCCGTGCCGGGGCCTACCATGATGATGGGGGTGGCTCCGTCTTCGGGCAGACGGAAGTTCTTGTTGCTGTGGACGAATACGCGCACCTTGTCGCCGGCGGCGATACGGTCAGCCATGTAGGTGGAGCATACACCACCGCGCTTGCGCTCGCTTGTTGTGTAGCGTACAGCGCCTACGCAGAGAGATACCTGACCAGGCACTGCATCCGGGCTGCTGGCGATGGAGTAGAGGCGCGGCAGCATCTTGCCGAGAATGCCCACGAAAGCAGCCGCATCGGTGAAGGTGGCCTTCATCTCCGGATCCTGAGCTACGTCCAGCAGGTCGCGCCCCCAGCAGAAGTCATTGAGCGCGTCTTTGTCCTCCAGGATAGCGGCCAGCTTAGCACTGTTGGCCACGGCATTCCACTTGGTGAGAACGGGCTTCTTCAGGTTGGTGATGTCGCAGGAGGTGGTGAGAACATTCTTGAGCGTGTCTGTCCCCGTTGCTGTGGGTACCTCGGCGGCGGGATCCAGCCCCAGCTCTGCGATGAGAGCGTCTACCAGAGCAGGGTCGTTGCAGGGTATCACACCCAGGGCGTCACCGGTCACGTAGGTCATGCCCGAACCTTCCAGGGAGTAATCTACGTGGATGGTCTCTTTGGCACTGCCGGGCTTGGTAACGGAGCGAACCCCCACCACAGTGGCGGGGAACGGGTTCTTCATGCTGTACGGTTCCATAATGGTAATGTGATTGTTCGAGTAAAGTCTATATAAATGGGGTGAAATTGTCAAGAAAAATGTCTTACTGTATGGCCTTCAAGCGGCGAGCCTCCTGAAGGGTGGGAGCCAGTAGCTTGCGGATACCGTGGCAGAGCTCAATATCCTGCTCAGCCGCGGCAATGGAGCGCCCGGTCTGCTCGCTGGCCTCGTAGGCCGCAAGCTCGTTGCGCAGGCAGTTTTCCAGCGCATTGACGCGGCGGGAGATGAACATGTCCAGAGCTTCACCCACCTTGCGCTTCCAGGTTTCCATGCGTTCGGCAATATCTGCACGACCAGCGCGACGCCACTGCGGGGTAGTGTCGTTGTAGCTGCAAGAGCGGTTTACCATGCCCATGAAGGCTGTTTCCTTCAGCTCACCCAGCTTGACCGGGCTGCAATCGAGCTCTACATCAGTCCAGGCATTCAGCACGGCCTTGATGTAATCCTGGCGAATCTCTTCAACGCTGCGGCGTTGCAGGGTATCGGCGCAGGCCTGGAGTTTTTCCTGCTCAAGCTCGGTCAGCTCGCAGATTTTAGCAGGGGCAAGGATGTGGGTTTCCTGCTCAGCCAGCAAATCACCCAAATCATTCTCTACCTTGGTGCGGATGCGGTTAAGTTCCTGAGCCGGCATGTTATTGGCCATCCAGTCAGCGGGGAAATATCCATCCACCCCGAGGTCGAGGATAGCATCAAGTCGCTTATTGAGTTCCTGCTTCGCCTGGTCTGCCAGATAACCGCAACGGATGCGGCCTTCGTGCATGTTGTTGCTCTCCACGGCTTCGCGCAGGCGGGCTGCATCCATCAGCTTATGCACCGTAGCCTGAATGGAGTGAATGTGAGAAATGTGGTTCTGGCTGGTGCGGATGTATTCCTTGAGACGCTCATCGACCGCCTCCAGGGTTTTCAGCAGGTAATCCGAGGAATTACGGCGAAGCGTAGCCTCCGGGTTACGCAAATCGGCCAGAATCTCGTTTTCGAGTTCGGCCAGGTTGGAGGGATGCTCGGTGTGAGGCGAGGTCTCCGGACGGAACTTCTGCTCCATCTGCCACCAGGCCAGACCGGCATTTACCCAGCTGCCAGGAATCACCTTGCGGATGAATTCGCTGAGCTGTTTCTGCGTGTTAAGCTGTTGTTTTTCCTGTTGCAGGAGTTGTTCCTCTGCCGGCAGCCAGTGCTGAGCTTCGATGCGGTTCTGCACCACGCGGATAGGACGCTGGGAGCGCTCCATAGCCGTGCGCAGGTAGGCGCGTGTGTCCGGTGTGAGGGCTGAGAATGAGCTTTGTACCAGCAGGAAATAGTCTGCATTTTCATTCATCCATTCATGCAGCTTCTCATCGTGCCAGTTGGAGTCGATACCGTCCATGCCGGGCATATCAACAATGCCGATACCTGCCTGAAGCAGGCGAGCCTCCGGCTCTACAAGGAAAATAGCGGCGCAGCCTGCGCTGGTGTGTCCCATGCCCCAGGCTTCGAGGTTGGGCTGGCTGAGGTTGCGGCGGTCGATGGATACCTTTTCGTGGAAGTTTTCGGGCTCAACCTTACGCAGGTAATCAATGACGAGTTCAAAAAGCTCCTGCTCGCTCAGTGTTCCCGCCGCCAGGGGGGAGAAGAGCTCCATGCGCTCGGTGCCATCATCGCTGGCCAGAATAATCATGGGCAGGCGCGTTGTTTCGATGCCGAGACGCGTCAGGCACAGGTTACGGCGAGTCAGGCAGTTGGTCAGGGTGGATTTACCACTCTTAACCGAACCTATTGTTGCCATGAGCAGGAGATTGGAGCGGAATCGCGCCAGGCTGCGCTCAATTTCGCGCTCACTACGCTTCATCATCCCCTGAAGCTCGGGGGATGCTTTGCTGTAATTATTGAGCTTTTTGGCGAATTCGTCAGCTTTCGTGCAGATGGCTTTCAGCGTGCTATCCATAGCGTCCATTATACGCTTGTAAGGAGCAGCCCGCAAGCAAAAAGGCCGTTATGAAGGCATAAAAAGCGCCCGGCATGCAGGAAATGCAGCCGGGCGCGGATGAAAGCTCTCAAAAATCAGGCGATGGTAGCGCGATGAGCGTTGTGAATAAGCTCTGCCTCCTGCTTGACTCGCACCTGCAAGTCGGCCAGCGCATTCATGTAGTAAATGTAGGCCTCATACGGTGAGGGGTAGGGGGTGAAGCCATTGCTCTTCTCCATGTAGTGGAAGTGGTCCGCACTTTGCAGCTTGCGCCACACGTGAATCATATCGCGGTCTTCGCTGTCTTTCACAGGTGTTTCGAGCGCGTAAATCTTCTTGATGGCCTCCTGCTGCATCACATTGCCATTCCAGTGCGTAGTGGTGCCGAATGTGGAGCAGCTGACGGGTTCCGGTACATCCAGCGTGCCCGTGGAGTCGAAGGTGCGTACGCACTCCGTCGGCGTCATGAAGTTGTTGCCCGCGAACAGGGCAGCCATAATCATGGTACGCCAGAACTCGAACACACCCGTGGTGTCGGGCTGACGCTCACCCAGTGTTTCGTAGTCCATGGAGATATTGACCACCTGACCATGCTGCTGGCCCAGCCAATCGGCATAGGTGTAGGGGGAGAGGGGGTATTCGCTCCAGCTGGGGTCTACACGGCGGTTTGCCAGGTCGTTGGACAAGTGGCGGTTGCGTACCAGCGTCTTAGTCTTGGCGATGAGCGGGGCGCACTGAAGCTCGTTGGGGTGCAGGTTGCGCATCATGCGGCTGCTGCCATCGGCCATGATACCCTCAAATCCCATGTCATATGCCTGTGCGGCAATGGCGTTCGAGTACAGCATGCCAGTGTTCCAGAGCACGGCAGGACGCTGCCCGAAAAGCTCCTCGATGAGGTCCATGTGCTCGTTGACCTGCTCCGCAAACTCGCCTGTGGAGTACAGGGAGGCCAGGGAGGCGTAGTAGGGCATGGCCAGGAACTCCACGCACCCGGTCTCGGCCAGCTCCTGGAAGGAGGCAATGAGGTCAGGGCGGTGGTATTTGGCCTGCTCAAGAATCACACCCGAAATGGCCAGGGAGAACTTGAACTTACCATCGGACAGCTCGATAAGCTGCTTCATGAGACGATTGGCCGGCAGGTAGCAGCGCTCTGCTACCTCGCTGAGCACGCGGCCGTTCATGTTGTCATCTTCGTAGAAGGCGTGCTCGCCAATCTGGAAGAAGTCGTACGGAATCAGTCGGTTGGGCTGATGTGCGTGAAAGGTGATTGAGATATTCATTGTTGAGTCTCAGGCAAAAGGTTTCCTACTTACCACCCCAGTACGTGGTGGTATACTCGCAGCATCTTGTCTGCGGCTGTATCCCAGTTCGAGTTCTTGATGTCCTGGGCACTCTGAGCGGCGACTTGCTTGTAGAGCTCGTCGTTCGTGATGAGGTTGACGATGTGCTTGGCCATCATGTTGACGTCCCAGAAGTCGGCCTTCAGGGCGCCTTTCATCACCTCTGCCACGCCGCTCTGCTTGGAGATAACGGCGGGAATGTTGAACTGTGCCGCCTCCAGGGCAGACAGACCGAACGGCTCGGATACGGAGGGCATGCAGTAGACGTCCGTCATGCTGAGCAGTTCGTTGACTTTCTGCTTGTTGAGGAAGCCAGTGAAGTGGAACTTATCACCCACACCATGGAACGCGCCGGTCTCAATGAGCTGGCGCAGTTTTTCGCCTGTACCAGCCATCACGAAGCGTACATTGTCGGTCTGCTCCAGTACCTTTGCTGCAATCTCCAGGAAGAACTCCGGCCCTTTCTGGGCGGTGAGTCGGCCGAGGAAGAGGACGAGCTTTTCCGGGAACTTCTTCTTGGTGTGGAAGACATGTACCGGGTCTGCACCATTGTGCACCGGGAAAATCTTGCTGGGGTCGATACCGTAGTGGCCGGCCGCCACTGTACCTGTGTACTTGGACACAGGAATCACGGCATCTGCTTGCTCCATGCCGTACTTCTCGATGTCGTAAATCCAGCCACGAGCATCGGCACCAGCGCGGTCGAATTGTGAGGCGTGCAGGTGTACCACGAGCGGCTTGCCGGTTGCTTTCTTCACCTCGACACCGGCGAGGTAAGTCATCCAGTCGTGAGCGTGTACGACATCGAAGTCGTAGTTACGAGCCATGACGGCGCAAATCTTGGAGAACTCGATAACCTTGCGAGCCAGGTCGCCGGCGTACAAATCCTCATTGCTGGTGAAGAGCTCCAGGTCTGCCTTGTGTACCTTGCTGAAGAGCAGTTTGCCTTCCTTCGTGAAAACGATGTTGCCGGGCGTACCTTCCTCGCAGGCGTACGGATCCAGATTGACAGGGGCTTTCCCCACTACGGAAAAACTCTCATAGGTGTACTCTTCCTCAAGAGTTTCCATCTCCTGGTATTCCAGGTTGTTGATACCCGTCAGGCCAAATCCATCATAGGTCACACCGGATTTTGCCTTGGGTACGATGACTGACAGGTCTACCTTCTTGGACAGTGCCTTGGAGATGCCCATACAGGCTACCCCCAGGCCACCGTTAATCAGCGGCGGGAATTCCCATCCCAGCTTAAGCACTTTTATTCTTCTCATACTATCCTCTTAGTTCGTTGGTGGTTACCTGTTGGAGCAAGCGTGTTCTGCCCCAGCTTCCGCACTATTAAACACTTTTACACGCCTCTTGTCCAGCCCAAAGTATGCACCGATTGTATAATTCCTGCAATAACACTGTGATTTTCAGTGTTTTGTAAAAAACTAACAAAAATTGTCAGTGAAAATCGGGGTCGGAAAGGGTAGTTGGGCGGACAGTCTATATCACTTTTCCTGATTAGCGCGGCGGATATCCTGGAGGGCTTCGATGAAGTCGTCAAGGATTTCGGCGGGCACCATGATGCGATCGCGATTGGAGCTTACTTTTTCCGTAATGCGAACCACACGGCCTCGTGCATTGCTCTTGAGGTCGATGAAGAAAGTTTTGCGGTCTGCAATGATTTTTTCTGTACAAATGATATCGTCGTCCACTGTTGTAAATAGGGTCGGTGTTGTGCGACCCATGCTGATATAATATAGCATGAAAAAGAGGTGAGTCAACTACTAAATTGAATGGCACGCTATATTTGTCTCTTTTTTGTTGCCGAAAAAGCGTGCAAGTAGCGTCGTGAGGCACTTTGGGCTTGATTTTTGTACCCGGAAAGCGCATAATATGCCCGCAAAGGCCATGATTCGTATCTATACACAGTCTGAGCAGGGGATAACCCGTACGGTTGGTCTGGAAGATCAGAACATCCGGCCGGAGGGGATTTTCTGGATTGATTTGCTGACTCCTGATGCTGAGGAGCTGGCCTACGCTGAGCAGATATGTGCGATTGAAATGCCGACGAAGGACGAGATGCGAGAAATTGAGTCCACGTCTCGTTTGTATTGCGAGGATGGTGCGCGTTTCATGACTACGACGGTGCTTTCCCGAGTGGAAACGGATGAACCGATGATTGCCGAAATCACGTTCATTCTGAAAGAAAGAGTGCTGATTACCATCCGCCATACGGACTCCTATTCATTCCGCGTGTTCTCCCACCAGTTGCTGCGCCGCCAGGATACTAACCGCGATTTGGTATTTATCGGGCTGTTGGAAACCCTGGTGGATCGTCAGGCTGACGTGCTGGAACGATTCGGTGCTGACCTCGATGCGTTGTCCAAGAAAGTATTTGGTACGCACAAGCGCCGCAAGGAAAAGGAAGAATCGCCCGATACGGATGACCTGCGTGATGCCTTGGAAGAACTTGGTCGAGTGGGTGACCTCATTACCCGCCAGCGAGATGCTCTGGTGAACTTGCTGCGCATGATTACGTTCGCCGGCAACGAAGACTCCTGCCTCAGCTCGCATGATAGCTTGTATGTGCCGCTGCGACCTGTTTCCCGAGACGTGAATTCTCTGGCAGAATACGCATCCTTCCTTTCCAATAAGATTAATTTCATGCTTGATGCCGTGCTGGGGCTCATTAACATTGAGCAGAACGACATCGTGAAGGTGTTCACCATCATGAGCGTTGTATTCCTGCCGCCTACGCTGATTGCCAGCATCTTCGGCATGAACTTCGAGCACATGCCTTTCCTGCACCATGAGTGGGGCTTCTGGCTCTCCATCGTTATGATGGTGCTGGCTGGCGTCATTCCCCTTGTCATTTTCAAATTCAAACGCTACATCTAAGAGTTATGATCAGCACACGTGAGGTAATCAAACCCGAAGAGGAAATCCGCAAAGCCGACATTCTTATTGAGGCTTTGCCCTACATGCAGTCCTACCGCGACAAGACCATTCTCATTAAGTTCGGTGGTTCTGCTATGGATGACCCCGAGCTGGTGAAGTCACTCATGCGCGACATCGTGGTAATGGAAGCCATGGGGCTGAACCCCGTTGTGGTGCACGGCGGTGGTAAGGCTATTTCTAAGGCTATGAACGATGCCGGTCTGGAGGCTCGATTCGTCAATGGTCTGCGCGTCACGACGCCCGAGGCTATTGATATCGTGGAGCGTACGCTTTCCGGCACTATCAATCCCGGCCTGGTGGAGATGATGCGTAACGCCGGTGGTAAGGCCGTGGGTATTCCCGGCACCAATGTGTTCGTGGGCGAGAAGCTTATGGAGCATGATGCTGATGGCAACCCGGTCGATATCGGTATGGTGGGACGTGTGATTGGCAGCCAGCTGCGCCGCGTGGAGGAGGCTCTTTCCCTGCAGCTGACTCCTGTGATTTCCCCCCTCGCTCGTGAGCTGGGAACCAATCAGGCTCTCAATGTGAATGCTGACCTCGCCGCCGCAGCTCTTGCCTGTGAGCTGAAGCCGGTCAAGCTCGTCTACATCTCTGATGTTCCTGGTCTGATGATGGACCCCAAGGACCCGTCCACCATCATTAAGAGTATCGACCGTAAGGAGGCATTCCAGCTGATTGATGAAGGTATCATCTCCGGTGGTATGATTCCCAAGGTAAAGAGCGCCGTGGATGCGCTGAATGCCGGTGTGCGTAAGGTGCACTTCGTGGATGGCCGTCTGCGCCACACTCTGTTGCTCGAAATCTTCACCCCCGAAGGTATCGGTACCGAGATTGTGCGTGAGCAGCGCTGATAATGTGTAACCCTGAGTCTTCCGCATATGACACCGCCACGCTCCATAGCCTTGCTTGCCGGCGTGCGTAACAGCGGCAACCGAGAGGTCATGCAAGTGCTCTCGGCGGCGCTGACTGCCGCCGGTCTGAGCGTGTGCGAGTACGACCGCGACGCTGAGGCGCAACCGGAGATGCTGATTTGCCTCGGTGGCGATGGCACCATGCTCTCAGCAGCTACGCGCGCAGCAAGGCAGGGGATGATACTGGGTGGTATCAATACTGGCCACCTTGGGTTCCTGAGCGCCTGTGGCCGCAAGGAACTGGATAAGGTGGTAAAGGCTCTGGCCGAGGGCTCGTACACGGTCGAGGAACGCTTCATGTTGCAGGCCAGTCAGCGGGGACTGGAGGAGTGCTATCCGCACCCCTTGCTGGCTTTGAATGAGGTGTGCCTCATGCGAGCCCGTACGGGTAAGATGATTGACGTAGACGTGGAGCTGGATGGCTGTTTGCTCAACCGCTACCACGCAGATGGTGTGTTGATTGCTACGCCGACGGGCTCTACAGCCTATTCTCTTTCTGCCGGTGGTCCCTTGCTGTGGCCGAATGCTGGCGTGATGAGCCTTACCCCCATTTGCCCGCACAGCCTTACCAGCCGTCCGGTGATTGTTCCGGATAGCGTAGAGATTACGATGCGTCCGCGCGCCCGCCGTGGGCGTGTGGAGGAATCCATTATCTATTCTGTAGATGGACGTTCCGCGCACCCGATTAACGTGAACGATACACTGACGATTCGCCGAGCAGATGTGAGCCTCAAGCTGCTCTCCCTGCCTGGGAATGACTACGCCGCTCGTTTACGTGCTAAACTAGGATGGTAATAGTAGTATATGTCTGAGAAAATGAAAGTTGGCCGATTTGAGGGACGCATGCGCCGTAGTGATTTCTGGTATCGCATGATTCCCATGAATGTTCTCTATAACATCGCTGTTCGTCTTACTGACAATTATTATACAGGGGAGATGGAATCCGGCATGGGGAAGCTTATAAAGGAGGTGGAATCTGCTGGGGATAACGCCTCAGAGCAATTGATAGGTGACTTTTTGACTCAGGTGTATGGCTATATCCTTCCGTTGGTGGGGTGGCTTGTACTGGCGGATATCATCTACTATTTCATCACCGCTCCCTGGTATGTGAAGCGTTTTCATGATGTTGGCATGAGTGGTGGCTGGCTGAGCCTCTGTATTATTGCCTCTATTGTTACATCTTTGGGGCTTCTTTTGTCGCCTGTGATTCCGTATTCTTATGTAGCCTCATATTTTGTGGCAATCCCGGTGTCTATCTTTGTGCTTATATGCTGTGGCCTCCGCGACTCGCAATATGTCGCGAACCTCTATGGCGAGTCGCCCAAATACGGCAGATATAAGCTGAGTAAGCTTCCGACAATACCGAAGGAAAACTGAAAAAGAAGCAGGGGCGCGGCAGTAGTCACGCCCTGTTTTGTGTTGCGGTATTGTAAGCAAGGTGCCGTTCGGGTTCTGTAAGCCAGATTCTGTCCACCCTTGCGGGCTGTGTGGCCATTTTTCTTATGGGCGAACCCATACCCTGCGTTTATAGCAGGGTGCAACTATTACCCGGGGATACTACGGGCAGGCGACCCTTCCCCTGTTTGTCTTGCATCGCGCGGGGTTTTCCGTGCCTCCATCGTTACCTCCGGAGCGGTGGGCTCTTACCCCACCTTTTCACCCTTACCCTTGCGGGCGGTATATTTTCTGTGGCACTTTCCGTCCTCCCGGCATTGGCTCCGGGAGTCTCCCCCTTTCGAAGGACACGCTGCCTTGTGATGTCCGGACTTTCCTCTACCCAGCAGAGCTGCGCAGCGACCACCCGAACCCGAACGGCGCAGCTAATCTACTACGACAGGCCGTTATTTGCAAGTGCAAAGTGCGTTTTGACGCGTTAATTTACCTCAAGGTGCAGCATCCGGCGCGGTCTCCGGCCAATCATGGCGAGGGTAGCGACCAGCCAGATCCTTTTTCATTTGCGGGTATCCATTGCGCCAGAATGACACCAAATCCGATGTCGTCTGGTACGGTCGTTGATTGGGCGCCAATATCTCAATCAGGCATTTGATTCTACCGTCTGCAATCGTCGGAGTTGTGGGTACGCCAAAGAGTAACTGGCATTTCAGCCCGAAGGTCGGGGTGCCGTCCTCGCGGTAGAGGAGCTTGACTTCGCGCCCATTGGCGAGCTTCATAGCCTTGGGAGCATAGCGGTTCAGGCAATCTTTCTGCCATGGGGAGAGGCATTCTGCCAGAATGGGCAGCACAGGGCGGGCTGCTATTTCCTTGTAGCTGACTGCGCCATCGCACAGCATTGTGATGACGACCAGTCGCTCCTCCTCGCCGAACTCCGGCATTTCGAGCTCAGGCATGGCGTTGCGCAGGCAGGTAAGGCGGTTTATCCACTGGAGTACATGACCATCCCAGCCCTCCAGGCGCAGGTCACCACGAATGACGCGCTCTGCCAGCAGCGGGGCTGCGAGGTCGGGGTGGGCATCGCCTGTTTCTTTTTCAGTCAGTACGAGGTCGCGGTACAGCACGCGGTGCATATTCAGCACGCGCTTGCGGGCGGTATCGTATTGCGGTACGTCGTCTTCTGTTGTTGGCAAATCACTCAACTGGAGCTGAGTGCAGCGGGAAAGCCTTGTTTCGACGCCCTTGCCGCCTATTTCAGCAATCTCCGCGGCGAGGAAGATATCCGATTCCCTGGCGACGACGGATGCTATTTTGCCACTGCGGCGTGCGGTGAGGCGAGCCGTTGCGGTGGCGGTGCTGTTGCGTGCCGCCACATTGGCGGGGAATGACACCAGCAGGGCGGAAATGACCGCATCGCGACGGCTGGCGAAGTCTGGCTCAAGTGACTGACGGTGCAGCAGCTGACGGTAAATGTTTGCAATTTCGCGGGCGGCGCGTCCCATAATGCCCAGGCGGGTACATTCTCCGGCATCGTAGCGCAGCCTCTCAGCTGCCTGTACCGCTCGCCATTCTGCCTGGAAGTCTGAGTAATCTCCCTCCTCGCAGAGTTTGTCACTCAACCCATTAGCCATCGCAATGTTCTCGCCTTGCAGGAGCGCCGCGATGGCTGCCACCTCAGCCTCGCAGTTGAATTGCTGGCCGGCTACCATGAGGCGCGACAAGACAGGCGAGAGCGGGTAATGCATCATTTTCTGACCGATCTCACTCAGCTGCCCCTCGGGCGTCACAGCACCCAGTTCCTGCAACAGAGCCCAGGCTTGCGCCGTGGCGGCTTCGGTCGGTGCATCCGGCCAGCCGAAGCGGCGGATGCCATCCAGTCCTTTACAGCCCCAGGCCAGCAGGTTAAGGAAGGCCAGGGATATATCTGCCCGGTGCACTTCCGGTGCCGGGAAGGGGGCGCGGCGGCGATGCTCGGCCTCGCTCCACAGGCGAATACAGCGTCCTGGTCCCAGTCGCCCGGCTCGGCCAGTGCGCTGCTCTGCCTGGGCTTGCGATATCGGGACGATGTGCAGGGTACTCAGCCCGCGCTGGGCATCCCAGCGTGCTTCACGAGCCGTGCCGCAGTCTACGACCGAGCGCACGCCTTCGATGGTGAGCGAGGTTTCGGCAATGTTGGTGGACACGATAACGCGCGGGCGCTCACCGCACTCAACCGCCTGAGCCTGCAATTCAGGTGTCAGCTGACCATGCAGCGCGTAGACATCGCGGCCACGCATCCAGCCGACATTTTCCAGAATCTCCACCGTGCGGCGTATTTCGTACGCACCGGGAAGAAAGACAAGCACATCTCCGCAATCCGGTGCTTCCACCAGGCGGCGCACGGCTGTGGCGCATTGCTCCCAGATGGGTGGCGTGGACACGTAGCCCCTGTTGTCGCGTACCGGGGATGGGGGCATATAGCTGACCTCTACCGGGTAGAGGCGTCCCTCAGCTCTCAGCACGGTAGCCTGGGGCAGGTAGCCTTGCAATTTGTCCAGCTCCAGTGTGGCAGACATGACAAATACACCAATGTCCGGGCGCGAGCTGCGCTGGAGCTGGAGTACGCGAGCCAGGCATAAATCGCCGGAGAGGCGGCGCTCGTGCACTTCGTCAAAAACAATGGCGCTGACGCCATGCAACTGCGGGTCTTCTGTCAGTCGGCGTTCCAGAATACCATCTGTCACGTAAAGAATGCGTGTTGCTTCGCTGCGGCGGGAATCGAAGCGGACGGTGTAGCCCACCTCCTGCCCCAGACGGCAGGGGTAGCTGCGTGCGACGTAGCCCGCCAGCAGACGCGCAGCCAGGCGCCGCGGCTGTACAACAATGATGCAGCCCTTATCAGCCACACCAGCCTCTGCCAGCATGAGCGGTACGCATGTGGATTTACCACTGCCGGTAGGCGCACTGAGCAACACACAGAAGCCTGGCTTCTGTACAGCGCTTACAACATCAGCGCGAATCGCCTCGATGGGGAGAACCGGGGGCATCAGAAATCCTCGGGCATATCGCGCAGCGCGGGGGCTTCATCGCTGCTGCTTACCGTTGTCGTCGGCTGAGAGCCGGGCTGGAGTGCGGGTGCCTGGTCATCGACAATGACACGAGGTGCCTGCTTCCTGCTATTGGCAAAGAGGGTATCAAGCGCTGTTTGCAGGGGCAGGCCGGGGTAACCGATGAAAAGGATACGGCTATCCGCACCTACAAGTACAGCAGTGGGCAACTGAGCAACGCGATAGGCGCGGCCATTGCTGTTCGCGGCGTCATCCATGTAGGCATTGGCCACGATGCCAAGTTCCTTGAGCTTAGCCAGCCACCCCTCGCGTTCTGCATGTACGGTAATGGGGCAGAAAACAAGGCCGGGGAATT
The DNA here is from genome assembly GCA_017390945.1 of Akkermansia sp. Taxonomy (GTDB): domain Bacteria; phylum Verrucomicrobiota; class Verrucomicrobiia; order Verrucomicrobiales; family Akkermansiaceae; genus Akkermansia. The sequence continues at coordinate 2,515 of JAFOZZ010000125.1, read as the reverse complement.
GCTCTGCCAGCTGGTGCTGTTTCTGTACCACGTTAAGCCCCATCTGTTCCTCCGGCGACCAGAAGAAGATAAGGTTGGGCTTATTGGCTACCGGGAAGATGGCCTCCTTACCCTCAGTGTCGGTAAGCGTCAGCTGAGGCGGCACACAGCCCACGCTCAGGTTGCGCAGCACGTAGCTCATCTCAATCACGGCTTCGCTGAGCGTGCGGTTGCCAAACATGGCGTTTTCCGGGGCGATGCGAACGGCCTGGCGCAGGAAGTAGAGCTGCTTGCTGCGAGCCATAGCGGCACTGCCTTCTGCGCCGGATATCGTGGGATTGGACAGCATGATACTCATGGCCAGAGCTGCACCGGCGCGGGCACCAAGGTCCTGATTGCGGTTGTAAATCTTTTGCAGAATCTCGTAGACGCGCACGCTCTGGCTTTCGGAGAGCTTAGCGCAGCAATTCGCCACAGCAGGGCTGCTGTAATGGGTGCGGTTCAGGCTTTCCAGCAAGGCGTTGGCGTAGTAGGATACGCGGCGCGGACGTCCCTTGAACAACTCTGCAAAAGCCTCGGGGTGATTGATGAACCATGCAACTGCCGGGGCAGCCCATGCCTGGTCAAACTCATATACCGGCACCATCTTGCGCTCGTCCACTGCGCCTTTCATGCGTTCGGCATTTGTGGGGCGTACCCATTCCTCGCGCTCGCCGGTTTTCTTGCTGATGCTGCGCCACAGTTCGGCGGCGACATCGCGGCCATCAGGAATCTTGATGGCGGCTCGCTGCTCGTCCGTTGTTGCTACCTTTTGAGCTGCGCGGAATTCAGACATTTGCTGCTCCCAGCGTGCGAGCGAATCTCGCATGGCGGATTCGGTGGCAGTAGCTGCTGCACTCAGTGCAGCAAACATGGCGAGAATGGCGGTTTTCTTCATGCCCGGCATTATAAGGTACGATTCGCGCTCAACGCAAGCTTAAAGTGCATGGCTGACTGCATTTGAACGGAGGCTGCGGAAGCCAATTATTGCTTCATGCCGACCAGGCTGCGGATAAAGTCGCGCAGGGCATCGGAGCCGTAGAAGTTCTGCTCCTGGTGGCGCTTGATAGCCTCGCGGAATGCCGCATAATCAAAGCCCGGAGTGAGGTTGTTCATGAGCGAGGTTTCCGTGTTTTGGGTTGCGGCGATGTCATGCAGGGGTGAAATAGCCTTAATGAGCTCTTGCATTTTCGGGGCTGTGGCGTCAGCTGATGCTTTATCGTTAATGCTGAGCATCAGTCGCTGCATCTGCTGCAAATTAGCAACGATTTGCTGCATGGCCTGTTTCTGTTCTTCCTCGCTGTACACCTTGCGGGCGCGGGTGATGTCGCACCATTGATCTACCTTGTACTTCTTGCCATCGCGTATCAAGGTGATGGTGTAGACAATGAAGCGGCGCTCATTGAGTATTTCCATACGCAGGGCAGAATCGAGCCAGTCGTCAAAGCCATCAGTCGCGGCGGCAAAAGCGGCATCGTAGCACAGGCTCTTGTCTGTCACGTGCACTACCCATGCCGAATCAGCCGAGAAGCCGGGGCCGCCACTGACATCCGATTGCGCCGGGCGGTCGGCTGCGTTCTTCAGCATCTCGCCTTGCAGGCGTTGCAGCAATTCCGTAGTGGGAGTTTCCGGCAGCAGGGCTGCTTCTGCGCTGAAATTGAGCAGCTCGGCCAGAGCCTTGCAGCCATAGAAGCTCGCATCGCGCAGGCGGTTCAGTTCTACAGCGATATTCATCTGCAAGACGTTAATGGGGGTATCAACCTGTATATCACGGCTGACCTTGCTGGGGTGCAGGGTGCGGAGAATCGCCACGGCAGATTTCGCGCTCAGGTTGTCATGGACGCCCTGGAGTACCTCCAAACGCTGTTGCAGGTAGGCCGGAGGTATCGCATCATCATCGTGCCCGGAGTGGCGGATGTAGGGGATATTCGAGTGCTTACCGGGGTCGATGGTCGAAAAATCGGTTTCTTCTGTGGCAAAAGCCGGCAGAAGTGTGAGAAGAGAGATGGAGAGGAGGTGTTTCATGTATGTACGTTATCCTAGCGCGTAAGTGGTGTAAGGTCAAGCTAAAAAGCCATTCAAAAACGGCATGTCGGCCGGGCTGACGCACACTGGCGTTGAAATAACGGGCTGCGTGTATTATGCTGAGCCTCGGTATGAGTGAGGCACCGCGAATCCGTAAAGTGATGGTGGCTGTTCTGGCGGCGTTGTTTCTGGCGCAGTTGGGGGCAGGGGTGTATGATTTGCTGTTCAGCAATTTCCTGAGCGATGTGCTGCATCTGGACGCTGGGCAGCGCGGTTTTCTGGAGCTTCCCCGCGAGCTTCCCGGTGTTCTGAGTCTGGTAGTGTTAGGTGCGCTTTTCTTTCTGAATGAAGTGCGGTTGGCAGCTGTTTCCGTGCTGCTTGCTGCGGTAGGCACATACTTCATGATGCTCCTGGGGCCGGACTCCAGCCTGTGGGAACTGAGCCTCTGTGTGCTGACGGCGAGACTGGGCTT
>JAFOZZ010000124.1 GCA_017390945.1 Akkermansia sp. | reverse complement strand
TGCCCACGTGCAGGCCCACGCCATCGAGCGTAAGGCGGTGCCAGAAGGGCATGGGGGCGGCTACAAAGCTCTCACCCTCGGGGATGCCATTGGCGGTGTCGGCGTTGGAGTTCGTGGTCTTGCCGGCGGCGTTCACGAAGCGGCCATAGCGGTTAGACTTGTGGTCTTCCTTCTTTTCGATGATGCGGAAGGTACCCGTGGGGGTCTCGTGTCCGTCCGTACCGGTGGATACGGGCCAGTCCATAGCCACGCGGCCATTCACGTAGACGCGCACACGCTGCTGCGGCAGGCAGACGATGAGCTTGGAGTTGCTGGCGGTCAGCTGGCTGAGCAGCTTCTCGTCGCAGTAATCATCCATTGTGGTGGGGTACGACGGCTGTGCCACGAAGTGCTCGTAGGTGCCGACGGGGTACGGGTTCTGATAAGTGGGCAGGTTCTTACCCTCGATGGTAAGAGGGTTGATAGCCGTGTATGTCTGCACGGGCACCTGGGGCAGGGGATCGTGCACATTGGCGCCGTACTGGCTGGAGCACGAGGCGAACAGCGCGCTCAGTGCGGTGATAGTGATAAGATGTCTGGTTTTCATTACCTGGGTATGATAATGCGCTGACCAATGCTCAGCTTGGCTGCCTGAGCCTCGGTCATGTTGTTAGCCTGCATAATCTGTTGCAGGGTGACGTTGTGACGACGTGCAATGGCGACCATCGTGTCGCCGGAGCACACTACGTAAGTACTGCCGGTTGCGGCAGGCTGAGGCGCCGGAGCCGGTGCAGGTGCCGGAGCTGTGACCGGCGGGAGGCTCGGGCTGGCTTGCGGAGCCGGTGCCGCAGGTGCTGCCGGCTTGGGTGCCGGGGCGGTGCTGGCGCCCGGTATGGTAAGCACCTGGCCGATGCTCAGTGCATTGGGGTTCGTCAGCGCATTGGCGCTGATGAGGGAGGCCATTGTTACACCGTGGCGGCTGGCGATAGCGGAGAGCGTGTCGCCGCGGCTTACCGTGTAAGTGCCTCCGGCAGCTGCGATAGTGGGCTGTGTAGTGGGCTTCTTAACAGGTATTTCCGGTGCCTGCTGCCCCTGAGACACACTATCCGTCCAGCTTCCGGTCGGCTGCGTCTGCTGCTGGCCGAAGTTGCGCGACCACCAGCCCGGTTGGGGCTGAGTGGCGAGCGGCTCTGCCGCCGGGGCGGGAGTGTTTTGGTCCAGGACAGGTGCGGAGGCGGCGATGGGCGTAGAGCCCACTGCGCCGCTCTCCACTGTTACCTGGTCATCCTGCGCGGAGGTGATAGAATCTTTAAACCAGCTGTAATCGATGCGCTGCTGGGTGATATTGCAGGAGCAAAGTGCACCACAGCTTGTTACAATGGCTGCCAGTTGAGTGAACGTGGGTTTCATATACTCTCCGCGTTGCAGGGGGGGGATGTTCTATCAGCGGCGGGTCTTCTTAGCCGCGGTCGGGATGGTAAGCTGCTTGCCGGGGCGGATGCGGGAAGCATCGCGCAGGCTCATGCCATTTGCCTTCAGAATGTCCGTGTAGGGCACGCCGTACTTCTTGGAGATACCGGAGATGGTCTCGCCCTTGGCTACGGTGTGAGCGCGAGTGCGTTTCTTAGCCTCGCTGGGCTTGAGCCCCTTGTAGTTCTTGGGAATGTAGCGTACCTTAATGACCTGGCCGGGGTAAATGGTGTCGCCCTTCAGCTTGGAGTCCTTCTTAATCTGGGCGATGGTCGTGCGGCTGCGCTTGGCAATTTCGGTCAGGTTGTCACCCTTGCGCACCGTGTAGGTCAGCATGGTCGGCTCGGTGTAGCGCTTGGGCTTCTTGAGCTGCTTCTGGTTCTTCTTAGTCTGCTTAGCCAGAGCGGTCGGCTTCTTGGCCGGCTTGGCCTGCTGCTTAGGCTTAGTGGTCTGAGTGCGTACAACCACGGGCTTAACCGGCTTGGGCTTCACCACAGTGGGCTTGCGTACCGGGGTGCTTACGCCGATGTTGGTGGAAGGCGTTTCGTAGGTTACGGCAACCGGAGTGGCTACCTCCACCTCTACATCCGTAGCGCCCTGGTCAGCAACGGCAGGCTGGTTCTGGCGTGCGCCACTACCACTGTATACTTCCGTTACGTCCTCTTCCGGCTCGGGGATGCGGTAATTCTCGTGGGTGGTGGCGCCGGCGGCAATCTGCACGCCACCGTCGTCATCTACATCATCAATCAGCCACGGCGGCATCTCACCATCGGCGATGCTGTCGCTGGCCATCGGCATGGCGGACTCGAAGTCGGCCTCGTCTGTTGTGCTGCTGCATGAGCTGAACGCCAGGAGCACACAGGCGCTCATGCCAAGTATGGTTACTTTTTTCTTCATACGGGCTGAGCATAGCAAAAAACCGGATATTTTGCAAGCTTTTATAGCGACAATTTGCATTTCGTTTTTAGGCCTTGAAAGCGAATCGGCACGGTGCTTTTCCTGCACCGTGCCGGAGGGGGGATTCTGAGTGTGTCGTTTGTGGGGGCGCGTCAGCGGTGACGCCTGCCACCGAAGTGGTGCACACCTATGTGGACGTGGGCTGCCGGGCGTATCGCCGGGCGGTGGCCATGTGCATAGCGGGGCGGTGCCGCGCAGTAGCGGATGTTGACCGGGTGGTGGTAGTGGCCGTGGTACCACGAGGCCGGACACCAATTCGGCACAAAGCACAGCGACGTGAGCGCCGCCAGGCTGAACACCGCCGCACCGGCTGCCGTGTAGCCATACACCGGGCGCCCATAGGAGTAGCCGAAAATCGGGAACCCCGCCGTATCGTAGCTGGCGGTAATCCACGCTACATTCCGGTTAACCGGCTGCTGCACGGCTGTCGGTACCGGTTGCTGTGTCGTTGCCGGTTGGGCTGGCTGCTCGCTCGGGTATGGCGTGACGGTTACCCCTTTTTCATCGTAGTACGGCGTATACACGCACGAGCTCAGCAGGGCGGACAACCCCGCCAGCGCGGCGCTTGTGATGCTGATGGCTTTCATGGCTTTGCGATTTGGTTAGTGTTATTTGTTCATGATAATATACAAATTAGAAACAATAACTGTTCATTGAAAAATAAATAAAATGTTCGTCATTTCTCGCTTTCCTGTATTTTTGGCGTTTTTCGGCTTGCATCAACCGCTTTCTTGTGGTAAAACGTCCCCGCACCGCCACTGGCGGTCACACCGTGTGGTCTCGTGGTGTAAAGGTAGCACAAGAGATTTTGATTCTCTTTGTCTTGGTTCGAATCCAGGCGAGACTATACTGAAAACGAAATCCGTTTAAGAGCAGTTGTTCTTAAACGGATTTCGTTTTTTGTACTAAAGCTCAATGCTTTCCGGGAAGGCGGAGTGGCGCATGATGCCCCACATTTTGTCAATGTAGGCGAGGGTATAGAAGTTTTCGAAATAATGGAAATAGTATGCCCCTCGCGGTGTAAGGCGGTAGCCATCATCTTCATGCTGTATGTAGCCCAGCAGGCGGGCGAGCCAGAAGGCGGTTCTGAATTCGGTGTCGAGTTTCGTGCCGAAGAAATCTTTGAAATCCGATTTCGATACAAAGGTGCTGTATGCGCGCCAGAAGAGGTAATAAACCATGCGTTGGCGACGAGTGAAACGCGTGGTCAGGGCAGTCGGTAGCTGCCCGTTTTGTATGCGTTCGATGTAGGATGATACGGAGAATGTATTGATTTTGAATGAGCCGCGCAGCAAAGTGGTGGCAGAACAGCCGAAGCCGAGGAAGGTGTCGCGGGTCATGCTGGAGTAGCGGTGATTTCCCGGCAAGGCGAAGGTCCAGATGGAATCACGCACCAGGCCGCGAGTTTTGCAATACTCGGTCAGATTATCCAGCAGCTGGTGTTTTTCGCGGCCGGGCATGGCGTGTACCGGGCTGCCGGTGAAGGAAAAATCGATGAATGGGTATACGGCCACGTGGTTGGCGCCATGTGCGAAAGCTGTGTCCAAGTCCTGACGTATGTGCTCTATTTTCTGGCCAGGCAGGGCAAAGATGAAGTCCATGCTGACCGTTTCGAATGGCACGCTCGCCAGGGCCGCCGCCAGTTTTTCCGGTTGCGGTGCCGGTCTACCCAGACAGTGGGCAAACTCCGGCAAAAAGCTCTGAATGCCAATGCTGATGCGTGTTACACCGGCAGCCTTCAGCTGCGTGAGTGTTTTTTCGTTCACATCCGCCGGGTGCAGTTCGGCGCCAATGCCATCGGTGATTTCATAATACTCCTGTAGCGTGGCAATGATGTCGCGGAGTTGGGGCGCCAGCAAGGCCGGTGTGCCGCCCCCGAAATAGAGGCTACCCACCCGTGTGCGGCCGCTTTGCATACGCCCCACCATGTGGATTTCCTGCAAGAGGGCGGCGGTATATGCCTGTGCTGCTTCAGGTGTGTAGCGCTCCTTGCAGTAGGGGCAGAAATTGCAGATACTCCGGCAAAAGGGGATGTGTACGTACAGCCCCAGTCCGGGGCAATCGTCGTAGCGCAGGATGCTGTCATTCTCCGCCGTGAAACGATAGGGCGCCGGTGTGTGGGTTAGCCAGGTACGCGCAGCAGTCGTCAGCAGTTTCATGATTAAACGTAGCGGGTGTAGGTGCGCAGCATTTCAAAAATCACACGGAGATTGCCACGGAATACGAGTGCATATTCCGCGGCAAAGAAATACCCGCATTCATCGCACAGGCCGGGTACAT
>JAFOZZ010000123.1 GCA_017390945.1 Akkermansia sp. | reverse complement strand
GTGGGCGGTGCTGCAAGAGATACTCAACAATCTTGTCGCGAGCAAGCGTTAGTCGCTCCTCGCACTGAGGGTCTATCTCTATTCCGCCATTAGCCTCACTCTTTTCGCTCTGCTCCTCTGCGCTTTTAGCATTTATTGGACCATCGCTGTTGAGCATGTTGGTGAGCGATATTCTCTTTGTCTGTGTGCGTAGTGTTGTTGCGGGACGTCGCTGCTCGGTCTGCTCCTTTACCTCTGTTGCCTCCGTTGCGGGTGCTGGCGTGCTTGCCACGCTTGGCGCAGGTGTCGCAATCTTAACCTCGCTCTGTGGCGTAGTCTCAACTCTTGGTGCGACAACCTCACGTTGCACCTGCTCCTCCACCTTTGGTGCTACAGTAGGCGTTGTTGCCTGCTGCGGTGTAGGCTGCACAAAGTCGGGGAGTGAGAACGAGGTGTCGAAGCTCTCAAATCCTACATCCTCATTTTTTTTTTGGCTGAGACCTGCAATTTTCATAAGTCCCAGCTCTACGAGAAGTCGTTGATTTGATGATTGGCGTATCTTGCCGTCAGCCTCCGTGAGGAGTGATATGGCTCCAAAGAGGAATGCCTCGTCGCATTTTGTTGCTTGCGCCTTGTATCGCTCCACTAACGTGCCTGTGAACTCCACCAACGATATTGCAGGACCCTTAGCCATAAGCAGGTCGCGCATGTGGGCATTGAGACCAGAGATAAACACCTGTGGTGAGAAGCCTCGCGACAATACCTCGTCGAAACGAATAAGGGTATCTATGTAGTTGCCCGAAAGAAGTAGCTCCGTAACCGAGAAGTAGGTGTCGTAGTCGAGGACATTAAGCGTTGCTGCCACATCCTTGTAGTTTAGCGTGTTGCCACAGAACGACACCGCTTTGTCGAACATCGAGAGTGCATCGCGCATACCGCCATCAGCCTTGTGTGCTATGAGGTTAAGTGCCTCGTCATCGGCGGTAACACCCTCCTTGTTAGCGATATATCGTAGATACTCCACGCCATCCTCAACCTTTATGCGGTTGAAGTCATATATCTGGCAACGCGACAAGATAGTAGGGATAATCTTGTGCTTCTCGGTGGTTGCAAGGATAAAGATAGCATGCTTAGGTGGCTCCTCCAAGGTCTTAAGGAAGGCATTGAAGGCAGCAGGTGACAGCATGTGCACCTCGTCGATAACGAATACCGAATAGCGTCCCTGCTGTGGTATGATGCGTACTTGCTCAATGAGGTTACGAATGTCGTCTACCGAGTTGTTCGATGCAGCATCCAACTCATGGACGTTGAGCGAACGACCCTCATTAAACGAGCGGCATGACTCACATTCGTTACACGCCTCGCCCCCCTGAGAGTTGAGGCAGTTGATAGACTTGGCGAAGATACGTGCGCAGGTGGTCTTACCCACACCACGCGGACCACAGAAGAGATAGGCGTGAGCCAACTGACCACGCTCTATGGCGCAGTACTTTGAACATGGCGCGCCCCAGCGAGGCGCGGTGCTTGAGCGGTACATCCGTATCGTACGCCCAAATCATGACGCCGCCGAACTGATTTTCCTTGGCCCAGCGGCATTTCTCCGTAATGAGGGCAGGGCTGTTGAAGGTGTGCACGGGACCGTCGGTGCCATCCTGATTCTTGGAGACGAACTCGTTGACATCCGGCTTGATACGCGGGTGCCAGCCCAGAATCTGTGCGTAGCCGTACTGGGTGGTGAGTGTGCCCTTCTGGTTGCTGTAGAAAGGCAGGCCAATCACAATCTTGGGCTTGGGCATCAGGAACTTATTGAGGCACATGTTGCCATCGCGCTGGAAGAGACGCATGGAGGCGTGGTTGTCCGGCGTGAGGTCGTCGTACGACATGGTCATGATGAAGTCCAGCTGATCCGTCACCCAGAATGTGGGTGTTTTGTACCCAACGGACGAGGCGATGCTGATGGAGATGCCGGAGCCGGAGAGCTCCTCGCGCAGGTCGGCGATGAAGAAGCCGAAGTTTTTCCAATCCGCCTCGGTGTCGGGGTATTCCCAGTCGATATCGATGCCCTCGTAGCCGCGGGATATCGCCCAGTGTGCCATGTTGCGAGCCATCACCCGGCGGGTGTGCGGGTCGGCCACGGCGGTGGTCATGGAGCCATCCATGTGGCCGAAGCCGGCGATGAGCTTGGCGCGGGATTTTGCGGCTGTGTGCAGGCGCTTGATTTCCTTCAGGGCGCCATCAGCCACCTCTTGGTCGCTCGTGCCGCCACCGGCCCACTGGTAGGTTACGCCGCCCTCTGCCGATACGCTATAGGCAAAGTGGATGAGGTCGGTGAAGAGGTTGAAGTGTTCCGGGGTGAGGTGCACGGCTTTCTCTGCATTGCCCCAGCCCTTGACCCAGCTCGGGCGGTAGTAGGGCACCACGCGGTAGGGGAAGCGATATGCGCGGGCGATTTTGCGCTCCTCCAGCCCCTCGGCCAGTATGATTTTCGGCTCGACTACCTCGCCGGTAGTGGTGGTGATGGCGGTGCAGACGGCATCGATTTTGCTATTGCGCTTCACGGAGGGGGAGAGGTCGTAGCTCAGCCAGATGCAGAGCGGCTCGCTGCCCAGTTCGTACTCGTGGTGAAAGGTAATTTGCCCCTTGGAGAATTTCCCCTTGGCGTTTTCGTAAATGTAGTTGCTGGTATTGAAGGTGTAGCCGTTCCAGTCGGCGCGGGAGCTCAGGCGCACCATCTTAATGTCGGCCGGTTTGCTGGTTTCGCCCGGGGTGAAGGTGATGGATTTGATTTTTTCGCCGGGCTCACCTGTCACCTTCAGCTGAAGCACAGGCTGGCGAATGAGTCCTTTGTAAAAGACACCGTGGGTGTAGCGAGCCTCGGCCGTAAGCGCAAATGCGCTGGCGGCGGTGCTCAGCAGCAGGGTGACGAGAGCTAAATACCTCATGGCGCGTATTATACAGAGGAGCAGGGGTGTTGACAAGCCGCAAAATGAAGCTCGCTGAGATTTTTGGCTTTCAAATCGAATTCGGATATGTTAGCATAACCCGCATGAGTATGGATATTGTGACGACGTTGCGCTCATCTTTTATGTCCGGCGTGTTTGTGGGTATAGCCGGCTTTGGGTATCTGGCCACGCGCGACATGGTGGGTAGTGTGCTCTTCGCTTTTGCTCTGTTGGGTGTGGTGCATTACAAGACAAAGCTTTACACCGGTGCAGCCGGTTTCATTACTCCGCGCGAGCTGGGGCAGCTGGCGCTCATCTTGTTCGGTAATATCCTGGGCTGCCTGGCGGTGGCGCTGCTGGCTCGTGCCTCGGCCATGCCCTTGCAGGAGGCTGCGGAGCAGTTCCTGGCCAAGCGACTGGAGCTGGGGCCGCTGCGTGGTGCGCTGCTGGCTATTGGCTGCGGATTCATCATGACGACGGCTGTCACCTTTGCTCGCAAGGGGAGCTACTTCCCGCTGCTGTTTGGTGTGCCGCTCTTTATTGTGTGCGGGTTCCCCCACTGCGTGGCGGATGCTTTCTACTACCTGGCCGCGCCGCTTGCCTACTGGCAGGCGAATCTGGGTTCTATCCTGATTTTCTACGTGTCCATCGTGCTGGGCAACTTCGTGGGCTGCAACTTCTACCGCTGGGTGATGGGCGCTAACCCGGAGTGATGAAGAGCTACGAGTTACGAGTTACGAGTTATTTGGAAGGACCCGGCTTCGCGTCAGCCCTGACGGGCTGCTTGCTACGCCGTGGCAGGCTAGTTATGGGGTGGAGGTGGCTTGCTTACTTTGTAGCTTGTAGCTTGTAGATTGTCTCGGCGGATGCAAGCGAACACAGTTTGCGCTTGAAATGCACGGCTCAAACTGCTAGAATGCTTCAAAGCGTATGAGTAACGAAGGCACACCGATATACTTGCAGGAGAACCCTAGTAAGATTCAGCGTATGTTCGGGGATTATTACCTGGAATACGCCTCGTACGTGATTCTGGAGCGAGCGGTGCCTCATATCATTGATGGCCTCAAGCCGGTGCAGCGCCGTATTTTGCACTCCATGGAGCGCATGGATGATGGTCGCTTTAACAAGGTGGCCAATATCGTGGGTGATACCATGAAGTACCACCCGCACGGCGATGCCTCCATCGGCAGCGCTCTCGTGACGCTGGGGCAGAAGGGGCTGCTGATTGATACTCAGGGTAACTGGGGTAACATCCTCACCGGCGACAGCGCCGCTGCTGCCCGATACATTGAGGCACGCCTGTCCCCCTTTGCCAAGGATGTGGTGTACAGCCCCAAGGTGACGGAGTGGAAGCTCAGCTACGACGGCCGCAACAAGGAGCCCGTGGCGCTGCCTATCAAGTTCCCGCTGCTGCTGGCGCAGGGGGCGTTGGGTATTGCCGTGGGTATGAACTGCCTCATTCTGCCGCACAATTTTAACGAGATTATCGATGCCGCCATTCATTACCTGCGCGATGAGCCTTTCGAGCTCTACCCGGATTTCCCCACCGGTGGTTTGCTGGACGTGAGCGGCTACAACGATGGCACCGGCAACAGCCGCCTGCGCTCCCGCGCCCGCCTGGATGTGAGCGGTAAGCGCGTTATCCGCATTACCGAGGTACCCTACGGTACTACGACGGATTCCCTGATAGAGAGCATCGAGAAGGCAATGGAGAAGGGCAAGCTGAAGGTCGCCCGCATCGAGGACAACACCGCCGCCACCGCCGATATTCTGGTGCACCTGGCACCCGGTGCTGATGTGGAGAAGACCTGCAACGCCCTGTACGCCTTCACGGATTGCCAGAAGAGCATTTCGCCCAAGGCCGTGGTGATTGTGGACCGCAAGCCCGTCTTCATGGGGGTGAGCGAAATCCTGAAGCACAATGTGGACTTCACCCGCGAGACGCTGCGCCAGGAGCTCGAAGTGCGCCTGGGCGAGTTGCAGGAGGCCTGGATGCAGGCCAGCCTGGAAAAAATCTTCATCGAGAACCGCATCTATAAGGTGCTGGAGGAGAGCGACAGCTGGGAGCAGTCCATCACGGAAATCGGCGAGCGCCTTGCTCCCTTTGTGGTGGACTTCGTGCGTCCGGTCACGCGTGACGACATTGTGCGCCTGACGGAGATTCGCATTAAGAAGATTGCCAAGTACGAAATCCACGAGGCGGAGCACCACATCGCCGGCCTGGAGGCTGAGATTGACCAGACCCGCAAGCACCTGGCACAGCTCACCCGCTACACCATCCGCTGGTTCGAGGGGCTGCGCAAGAAGTACGGCGATGCCTGGCCCCGCCGCACGGAGCTGGCTACCTTCGATTCCATGACCCGCGCCGAGGCCGCGGTGGAGAACGAGATGCTCTACATTGACGAGGAAGGCTTTGCCGGTTATGGCGTGCGTAAGGGCGAGCCCATCGAGAAGTGCTCCACCCTCAGCGATGTGCTGACCATTGACACGCAGGGCGTGCTGATGGTGCGCCGCATTCAGGAGAAGTTCTACGTGGGCAAGAAGCCGCTCTGCATCCGCGTGCTGCGTCCGGGCGATGACTGGGTGTTCAACCTCATCTACCGCGACGGCAAGGAGGGCGTCACCTACGCCAAGCGCTTCCACCTGGGCGGATTCACGCGCGACAAGGAGTACCAGCTCACTATGGGTACCAAGGGCAGCCGCATCTTCTTCTTCTCCGTGCATGATAATGAGGAGGATAGCGCCGCGCTGTCTGTCAATGTGTACCTCAAGAATCAGTTTAAGCGCCTGCGCCGTCCCATTCCGTTCGACTTTGCCCGCCTGCGTGTGAAGAGCCGCACGGTGATGGGTAACATGGTGACCAAGAACCCTGTGGAGCGCATTGCCCGCATTATGCCCGCAGCGGCTGAGGGGGAGGGGGCTCCGACGGATGGCGAGACCCCGGGGGACGCCCTGCCGACCTCTGTGGAGCCCCAGCTGCCGCAGCCCGCTCCTGCCACCACGCCGGTGGAGCCCGCTGATGCCGTGGCCACTCCTGCGCCCGAGGCTGATTTCAAACAGCTAGACCTTTTTACCAACCCAGAACACACTGAACCCGACCATGATGAAAATTAAAGCATTAGCTATAATGGCCGCCGCGGCACTGCTGCCGCTGGCTCAGGGGCAACAGGTGCTGCCTGCTGCCGGGGATGATAACCATGCTGCCGTTACCGAGACGAATGACGAGCGCGACCTGCGCATGTACTGGTGGCGCCAGGCTAAGTTTGGCATGTTTATTCACTATGGGCTGTACTCCGGCCTGGCTGGTGAGTTTAAGGGGCAGCAGGGCGGTGCTGAGTGGATTCAGACCAACCTGGGGCTTGATACCGATACCTATGCGGCGGAAGCTCTGCCGCTTTTCCAGCCCAAGCCCGGCTGCACGGAGGCCTGGGCCGACCTGGCAGAGAAGGCCGGCTGCCGCTACATGGTGCTGACCTCTAAGCACCACGACGGCTTTGCGCTGTTCGATTCCGCGACGTCGGATTACACCTCGGCCAAGGTGCTGGGGCGCGACATCGTGAAGGAGTTTGCCAACTCTGCCCGCAAGCGCGGTATGCGCGTGGGGCTGTACCACAGCGTGATTGACTGGCACCACCCGGCATATGACAATACCATCTGCCCCGACCTCTGCTACCCGGTCAATCAGGCTAAGATGCTGAAGGAGAAGGGCATTCCCCGCGACCACGCCACCTACCAGAAGTACCTGCACAGTCAGGTGCGCGAGCTGATGACTAATTACGGCACCATCGACATCATGTGGTGGGACTACTCCCAGGGCGCCGCTGAGGGTGAGCGCGGCTGGAAGGCACCGGCGCTGATGAACATGTGCCGCGAGCTCAACCCGGGCGTCATCATGAACAACCGCCTCTACTCGTTCTCCGGGTTCGATGCCTCCCGCGATGGCGTGCAGCTCGACCTGCGCTGTGGCGACTACACCACGCCCGAGAAACGCATCCCAGCCAAGGGCTACCCCGGTATCGACTGGGAGTCCTGCATGACGGTGGGCGATAAGTGGGGCTACAACCGCTACGACCTCAATATCAAGACGCCCGCCACGGTGATTCGCCAGCTCCAGCAGTGCGCGGCCAAGGGCGGCAATCTGCTGCTCAATATCAACCCCATGGCCGATGGCAGCATCCCCGCCGGCGTGGAGGAGGTGTTCCTGCGCGTGGGTAAGTGGATGGAGGTGAACGGTGAGTCCATTTACGGCAGCTACCCCATTTACAACATTACGCTGCCGGAGGGGTGGATGAGCTGCATGGTGTATGAGGATACCTACCTTTTCCCGCCCTCGATTGTGACGGAGAACCCCGTGGAGCTGATGATTCCGGCTTACGAGATTGATACCGTGGAGCCCGAGGTGGTGGGTCAGCCGGACTGCAAGGTGACGGTGGAGCGCATTGAGCTGCCCGGCAAGGATGAGCCCCAGGTGTTCATGAAGTTTGTGATTCCGGCGGAAGCCTGGCAGAATGCCGTGGAGGGCCTGCCTGTCATTAAGCTGATTAACGCACACTGATATTTGCTGTGGCGATGAACGCTGCATCCACCTACACGCTTCCGTTCCCTCTGGGGTCGCGCTATATCCTGACCGCGGTGTTGAGCGAAACCGCCGACACGGTGCTCTACGCTGCGCGTCAGAATGATATGAGCCGTGATGTGGTGGTGGAAAGCCTGCGCCCGGAGGCAATGGAAGACCACATGAAGGTGCAGTGCTTTCTGGAGACCGCTCGTGCGCAGTCGTGTATGAGCGGTGGGCCGATTGCTTCATCGCTGGAGTTGTTCTATGCGGAGGATACCTGGCACCTGGCGCGTGAGCGCATAGAGGGCGACCCGCTGGACGTGATGGTGGCGGAGGGGCGCAAGTTGCCGGCCTTTGCGGTGTGCGAGCTCATGCAGATGCTGTGCCGTATCTGCATTTGTATGGATATTGAAGGCATTGCAGGGGCGAACTTCCTGATGCAGCATGTGTACTACATGGCACCCGGGTTCCGCCTGCGTAACCCTGCGATGGGCGGTGAGCGTACGCGCACCATCAGCCGCCGTGTGCTCACCACCGCCGCCGCGGATTTGTTGCAGCTGGTCGATGAGGCGTCTCCCCATGCTGCCGAGCTCTGCGATATCCTGCGCCGCATGCATTACCCCTCCAATTGGACTCCCCTCAGCCCCTTGCATTACGACGAGGACCTCGTGCGCCTGCAAGAGCGATATTTTAATTTCCCCACAGCGTGAGGTGGATTGACCATTGAGAGGTTAGGCGGGCGTACGCCCGCCTGACTCAGAGATTTGTCAATTGTCAATGGTCAATTGTCAATTCTTTTGTCTTGCAATTTGTAGCGTTTTGGTGTACTCTGCCCGCGTTATGTGGACAGGACGTTTTTCTCAGGCTACGGCCGACCTGGTATTGCAGTACGGTGAATCCATCTCGTACGACTGGAAACTTTATCGCCATGATATTGCCGGCTCTATTGCTCATGCGCGTGCGCAGCTGCGCGCCGGTATGCTGACGCAGGAGGAGTTCGATGCCATCGAGCAGGGGCTTAAGGGGATTCTCGTGGATATCGAGGCCGGTAAGTTCGAGTGGTCCATCAAGCTGGAGGACGTGCACATGAACATCGAGAGCGAGCTCACGCGCCGCATTGGTGCCCCCGGTGCCAAGCTGCACACCGCCCGCTCCCGCAATGACCAGGTGGCTACCGATACCCGCCTGTATTGCCGCGCTGAGATTGATACCACCACGGAGCTGCTGCGCAACTTGCAGCGCGCCCTTGTGGCCAAGGCTGAGGAGTACGCCGAAATCCGCATTCCCGGTTATACGCATCTTCAGCGTGCTCAGCCGGTAACGATTGGCCACCACCTGCTGGCCTATGTGGAGATGCTGGGGCGCGATGTGGAGCGCCTGGCCGACTGCCGCCGCCGTGTGAATGTGAGCCCGCTGGGCTCCGGCGCTATCGCCGGTTCTACCATCAACCTCGATCGCGTGGGGATTGCCGAAGAGCTTGGGTTCGATAGCGTTACCGAGAACTCGATGGACGCAATCGCTGACCGCGACTACATCATGGAGACCCTTTTCTGCCTGTCCGTCATCGGCACCCACCTCAGCCGCCTGAGCGAGGACCTGGTGCTGTGGAGCAGTGCGGAGTTCGGCTACTGCACCCTGTCCGATGCCCACACCACGGGCTCCAGCCTCATGCCGCAGAAGAAGAACCCGGACGTGTGCGAGCTGACCCGTGGTAAGTCCGGTCGCCTGTACGGCAATCTGGTGAGCGTGATGGTGGCCGTGAAGGGCCTGCCGCTTACCTACAACCGCGACCTTCAGGAGGACAAGGAGCCGCTTTTCGACTCCTTCGCCCAGGTAAGCCTGGCTCTGCGTGTGAACGCCGAGATGATTGCCGCCATGCGCATCAACCCCGCCCGCTGCGAGGCCGCTGTGAGCGACCCGCTGCTGCTGGCTACCGACCTGGCCGACTATCTGGTGCGCCGTGGCGTACCCTTCCGCCAGGCTCACGAGCTGGTAGGCCGCGCCGTGGCTGTGGCCGTGGGTACCAACACGCCGCTCAACTGCCTGAGCCTCGACCAGTTCCGCGAGATTTCTCCCGAGTACGGCGAGGACGTGCACAGCGTTTTCAACCTCGACCGCGCTTTCTCCCTCCGTACCAACTCCGGCGCGCCCAACCCGGCTAACACCGAGCGCCGCTTGCAGTACTGGAAAGAGCAACTGAGATAGACAAGTTACAAGTTTCGATAGACAAGTGAGAAATTTAGCGGGGTTATGCCCGCAAGGTGGAGCAAAGCTTAGCGAAGGCTTTGCTCCGCGCTTTATCTGCCTCAGCGTATCGAAGATAAGCCGGAAAGCGTGGGCGTTAAGCGTGCTGTTTACCTTGCAAAATCTGCGGCGAAGCCGCCTGACTCAATACTTTGTAGATTGTAAATTGTAGATTGTAGATTTCGTCAAAATCTCATTTTGACTTTTATTATTCTGTCACTCCTGCATATTTTCCTTGCTTTTTGGGAGCTAAGAGAGTAACATATCCGCGACATGCCGTGCGGGCGTGTCTCTACAGATATCAATTTTTTAACATATTTCCTGCAATGGACTTTATTTCCCCCACAGTAGCTGCACTTTCTCCTTCGCTGACTCTGGCTGTTACCAACAAGGCCAAAGAGATGAAGGCTAACGGTCAGCAGGTATTCGGCCTTGCCGGTGGCGAGCCTGATAAGGATACCCCGGAGAACATCAAGCAGGCTGCCATCAAGGCTCTGGAAGGCGGTGCCACCAAGTACACCCCCTCCGTTGGTCTGCCGCAGCTGCGCCAGGCTATCAGCGACAAGCTGAAGCGCGACAACAACCTTGACTACACTCCCGACCAGATTTGCGTGTGCTCCGGCGCCAAGCCCGCTGTATACGCTGCTCTGCGTGCTACCGTGAGCGAGGGCGATGAGGTTATCATTCCCTCCCCCTACTGGGTAAGCTATCCCTCCATGGTGCAGCTCTGCGGCGCTACTCCCGTATTCGTGGAGACCAAGGCCGAGAACGGCTGGAAGATTACTGCT
Source organism: Akkermansia sp. (assembly GCA_017390945.1). Taxonomy (GTDB): domain Bacteria; phylum Verrucomicrobiota; class Verrucomicrobiia; order Verrucomicrobiales; family Akkermansiaceae; genus Akkermansia. The sequence continues at coordinate 18,692 of JAFOZZ010000123.1, read as the reverse complement.
GAGGAGTTCGCTAACGCCATGACTCCCCGCACCAAGATGATCATCCTCACCACTCCCCACAACCCGACCGGCGCTGTGTACACGGAGGAGGAGCTGCGCGCTATCGGCCAGGTAGCCGTGGACGAGGACATCCTCATCATCGCTGACGAAATCTACGAGCACCTCATCTACGGTGGCGAGAAGCACGTTTCCATGGCTTCCCTCAGCCCCGAGCTCTACGAGCTGACCATCACCATCAATGGCTTCTCCAAGGGCTATGCCATGACAGGCTGGCGCCTTGGTTACACCGCCGCTCCCGCCGGTATCGCCAAGTACATCAAGATGATTCAGGATCACTGCGCTTCCAACGCCACGACCTTCTGCCAGTACGGCGCTATCGAGGCTCTGACCGGTGACCAGTCCTTCATCTCCGACCTGCGCGAGGAGTACGACTTCCGCCGCCAGTACGTCTACAGCCGCCTGGCTGCTATGCCCAAGATTAAGGTGGTGGAGCCCAAGGGCGCCTTCTACTTCTTCATCGATACCACTGAGCTGGGCATGGGCTCCCTCGCCCTCTGCGAGAAGCTCCTGGACCGCTACAAGGTGGCCGCCATCCCCGGTATTGCCTTCGGTAACGACAACGCCATCCGCATCTCCTACTGCACCTCTCTGGACGTGCTGAAGGAGGGCCTCGACCGCCTCGAGGAGTTCTGCAAGAAGGCCTGATTGCCGTTCTGAACCCGATTTCACGCCGCTGCCTGCTCCATGCATGGCAGCGGCGCTTTTTTTGTGGCATTCTTGCAGTGTATTCCGGCTTTTGTCTTGACTTTCCCCTGCGACTCTGTTTTAATCTCTGCACACCACTTCGCAACGCCGGCTTGGCGGAATTGGTAGACGCGCTCGACTCAAAATCGAGTTCGAAAGAGTGTGGGTTCGAGTCCCACAGCCGGTAGCTCAGAAGGGCGGCAGTTTTACGACTGCCGCTCTTTCTTTTTCAGCGTTTTATGCGGAAAAGTGCGACATCGTGCGACATTTGAGATATGCCCTCCTTATATGCCCAGCATATGCCCACTTTATGGTCCCTGTATATGCCCACTTTTTTGGGGCGTTGACTGGTTCAATCCGCCCCTATCTGAGTGACTGCTTCAGGTGTCCACAAGGCGTATGGGAAGGCATGCGTAAAAATTGCGTACTATGGCAAAAAAAGTGGCTTGCCGGCCTTCCTCTTGACTTTAATCCCGTTTCTCCCCGTCAATGAACCCGAGCAGCAGAATGAACCGGCCTCTCAGAGCCTGATAAATAACTGGAAAACCCGCCATTCTGACCTCGGCAGACTGGCGGGTTCCTCTTTCCCGGCATGGTCTCAGTGACGCAATGACGGAATGACAGTAGAAAAAGAATTTTTTATCTATGGGGAGCAGAGTAACCGTGCGGATAGGTGTTGCTTGCATAGAGGGAATTGTATCTGCCGCTTCATTCGGATTGCTTGTAATAGGGCAGCGGTTCTAAACCACTATGCTCCAGCTAAAACAAGAAACCGAATCAGAAATCAATCTGGTTCGGTTTTTGTTTTGCATTGATTTTCAATATTCTCGCGCGCTTAGGTTTTGCACGCTTGCAAGCCCTGCTACCGCCCCGCCGGGCGCAAAACGGCTCCAAAAGGTCAAAAAGCCTAAGCACGCCTAAGCCCCTTTTTCTAAGCGCGAATTCATGTTAGGTTCACTAAAGAAGTCTCTAATCTACAATCTATTGATACTGTGAGTTTAGGCAATTTTGGGTGAATGGTGACTCTGTGACAAGTAAAGATGTTTCGAACTGACAAGCTACACAGACTCAGAAGTTTAGGGCGCATTTTTCGCCGGGTGGCAACCTAAAAAGAAACATCGCTTGCAAGGCAGCAAAAAGACACTTGCAAGCGATGGACGAGATCTGAGTCTGATTCTTGTCCAGCCTTGGGGGGGGCTAGTCTTGCAGATGGTGTTTTCTTCAATTAAATTACGCCTTGATCCCTTCGCGTTCGGCATACCGCTGCACAAGTAGAGCTCCGTATTCGAGATAATCCATGTGGTCGGCATATTCGGCGCGGTACTCATCGTGCTCCCATGGTAAAAATTGGTCGCGAGAATCGTCCGCTTCCACACACTCCAGATTGAGGAAATCAGTAAGACACTGTTGCTGTTCAGGGCTGAGGTCGTACATCTTCCATCGCGCGAAGACCTCCAGGTCAGATGTGGGGCTCGAACCGGGATAAATATCCACCACATTATGCAAAGCCCCCACCATGAAGCGGGGAATCAGGAAACGATAGGCATGGGGCCCCACATAGCTCAGTGCGCAGGAACAGGCATGAAGCAGGTCATCGGGAATATCCTCCCAGTCATCGCGTTCCTCCAGAGGGGTAAGCAGAGCCTGAGCGTCCGGGCTCAAGTAGTCGTCCTCTGCTTCGCCGCCAAGCAGCATTCGGGGTTCTCGGTAGCAGGTTACCCCGGAAAAAGCAGCTTTAATACGGGCTATAAGACTTTGGCGAAGCGGCGAAAGCTCCACACTGTCAGGCTCATACGCTTGACGGCGTTCGTTAATCATCGCCAGAAACTCCTCGGCCTCGGCCAACGCATCAGGGCTGAAACACTCTAGGAGGGGATGATGGTGCGTTTTTTCTGACTTTGCCTTTTTTGACATGCCCGCATTATAGCCATTCCCGCCCCTCTGTTCAAGCGCGGCGGGCATTTTGTTGCGAGTTCCCTGCATTTTTGTTGCCGATGGCGGGAAAACTGAGCTGCAAGGGGAGGATTTGCTCGAAGTGGAGCCCTTGGTCTGCCGGGGCTCATTCTTGCCTGAGATTTCGATGAATTACGTGTAAATTGCCGTAAATAGTCTTCATCAATGACACCATGACCATAGAAACAGCATTTTCCTGAATGCCGGTGAAAAACGGTCGTTCTTGGGGCTATAGATGCATGAGCGGGTTATTTCGTCCTCTCCTTATGCATTGAAGCAACGACAAGAAAGCCGGTTCTTTGCAGAACCGGCTTTCTGAATGAAAAGCTATTGGCTATAGCGATGAGGCTTAGCGAATGGTCTTCACGGTGACAGCCTCCTTACCCACGCGCTCGCGGAGGTAGTTGAGCTTGGCACGGCGAACCTTACCGCGGGTCACAACCTCGATCTTAGCAATCTTGGGGGTGTGAAGGGGGAAGGAGCGCTCTACGCCCTCGCCGTAGGAAATCTTACGAACGGTGAAAGCCTCGTTCACGCCGGAACCACGCTTGCCGATCACAATGCCCTGGAAAATCTGCACGCGTTCCTTACCGCCTTCAATCACGCGGCAGTGAACCTTTACAGTGTCACCTACGTTGAAGGGAGTCACGTCGTCCTTCAGCTGCTCTTTTTCGATGGTATCGAGAATGTTCATCCTTGTTCTCCTTGTGTGCTAATAAATGTTTCAGGAGCCTTTCGGCTCTGGCGGTTGCGAGAGTCTACACTATTTTTGCCTTCTTGGCAACCCAAATTTGTTCATATGGCGCATTTTTTTTCATTTTTATGGATTATTGGGCGTTTCGGCGGGCGAAATGAGGAGGTCTGCCAGGCGTGCGCGCTCATCTTCTGTGTAAGGAGCGGCGGCGGTGAGGTCTGCCGTGCGGCGGGCGCTGATGCTTTTGAGTACGGCGCAGACTCCCTGTGGGCCGCTGATGGTAAAGCGCCAGTGTAGGGTACTGTTGCCGATGCTCAGGAGCTCGGCCGCGACGGTGTAGGCATCCCAGAAACGCAAGGGGGCTTTGTAGTCGGCCTCGACGTGAACGCGGGGGTAGGCGTAATTGTCCGGGCGGAAGCCGCGGGCATTGAGGGCGTAGAGCTCGGCTTCCTCCATGTAGCGGAAGTAGTTCGCAAAGTGGACGATGCCGGCGGCATCCGTAGCGTGCATGGGGACTCGCCCCTGGTGAATGAAAGGAGGCATTGGGAAGGACTAGTTACAAGTTACGAAGGACAAGGTGGAGAGAGTTACGAATTACGAGTTACGAGTTACGAGGTATCCGGCTTCGCGTCAGCCCTTTGGGCTGCTTGCTACGCCGAGACAGGCGAGTTGCGAAGATGAAGGACTAGTTAGAAGTTACGAAGGACTAGGAGGAGAGAGTTTCGAGTTACGAGTTGTAAGTTCTGCGAGCGGCTTGTCTCGGCGTAGCAAGCGAGCGGGCGAGACGCGAAGACGGATGCCCGCCTGACTTCCCATTTGTCAATGGTCAATTGTAAATTGTCAATTAATAGTAATATCCGCGGGAGGAGGCTGTGCCGAAACGGCGGCGGATGTCGTCTGCCTTGGCATTCCAGCCGGCGTCTTGTACCTCGGCGATGTTGATGGTGTCGCCCGCTTCGTTGGTGCGGACGTAGAGAACGGCGATGCGGCGGCCATCTGTGATGGTGAGGAAGCGAGTGCGGCTGTCGAAGATGTCGTCCACAGAGGGGATGGAGAGGTCGCTTTCATCGCGCAGCTGGGCGCGGTAGGCGGCGGGCACGCTGTCGAGGCCCAGGCGTTTTTCTGCGGCGGTTTTGCTGAGGCCGGCGAGGGATTCGGTGCCGGCAATGTGCTTCATCACGCGGTAGGCGGCGTGTACGGCGGGGAAGGTGGCCCGGCGTGTGCCATCTGCGGCTTTGGTGTAGTGGTACATGGTGCGCATGTCGCGTTGCAGGGCTTGTTCCTCATTGGGCTGAGGGAAGAAGCAGAACCACAGGGCGATGAGGAGCGCCAGTGTGGCCCAGATGGCGGTGCGCCAGTTGCTCAGGCGCTGCAGGCGGCGCAGGATGGCACGGAAGCCGGACAGGCGCTCGTGGTCGGCCTCGCCAAAGAGGAAATGCGGGTTAGCCTTTTGCGGGTTAGCCAGGATTTCCTTGACGGTGAGCCCCTTTGCCGGGTCGAGTACGGCGGCGTCGACGTTGTTGATGTCGCTCTCGTCGTTCTCCTCGGGCGGGTAGAGGAAGCGCAGTACCATCAGGCGCGTAAACATGGTGAAGCCGAGCACGCAGAGCATGTAAATCATGCCTTGCGCCAGCTTGCCATCCTCGTATTCGAAGGTGGGGTGCACGAGTTCCGGGCAGATGGCGGTGAGCACCGGCCAAGCAATGAGCGCGCCGCACATCACGACCAGCAATGAGGTGAACCACACCAAGTTTTTGCGCGGGCCTGCTACACTGACCAGCTCCATAAAGAGGAAGGGTACCACCCACATGATGGGCTTAAAGTCGTAGTAAGTGATACCTTGTACATAATCCAGCGCCGGGTTGGCGGGCATGATGCTGTCCGGATAGGAGAACACGTAGAGCAACCCGACTGCGCCCGCGGTGCAAAGCAGCATGCGAAGTGCGATGGATAAAAACCTGAGCATGTTTCTATACTACGCCACTGCCTCGCAGGCGTCAAGCTCACGTTTCGTCACAAAATCGTTACAACCCTGTAGTTGGTATTTGACTTGTGGAGCCGCTTTTTGAGGCGGCCAGGCTGTGGCGCTGCGACAAAGGGATGATGCTTTTATTCTTTCTCCCGTTCATCTCCCAGCAGCAGGTGCAGGTGGCGCAGCTCGCCGGTGCCCTGGGTGGTGGCAATGTGCAGCAGGCGTTCCTCCACATCGGGCGCAGGAGCCATGCAGGTGGAAGGCAGGTCTGCGGTAAGGAGCTCCAGCGCGCAGGCGTTGTGTAGGGCGAGGGTGGTCTCGATGAAGCACATGCGGGTGGGCTCGTCCAGGATGAAGTTGAGCGGCTTCTTGTTGTTGAGCACGCGGTGGTTAGGAATCTTGGTGCCAAACTCGTCCTCTATGCCCATGTTGGCCAGCAGCACGGGGCTGGCCACGACGGCGTGCGCATCAAGACGGTTGTGCAGGGCATTGATGCGCCCTGTGGCGGTGACAACGCACCAGGCGCGCAGTACCGTGTCGTTGAGAGCCGCTTTGTCGTTGACGTTGACAAAGCCTACATCCCCGGGCAGTTCGCCTGCCTTGTCTTCCATATCTGCCACCATGACATTCATGCCGTTTTTGCGGGCATAGTGTACAATGCCGCGGCCAACCTTGCCATAGCCTACCACCAGCAGGCGGCGCCCTTCCAGGTCGTTATATTCCAGCTGCGCTAGGGCGCGGAAGAAGCTTTCGCCGGTGCCGAGCATAGTTTCCACTCGCTTGATGCGACCGGCATCTGCCACGATAACGGGGCGGCGGGCTCGTTCGTATACGGGAACGCCGGAGCGGGTGAGCTCGGCATAGCCCAATGTGGGGGTATAGCGGACGCACTGAGCTGCACAATCGAGAATGATATCAAAGTCGTTTTGGTCTTTTTCCGCCGTATGGATACCGAACTCCGGCAAGAGCTCGGCTATGGCGGCATCTTGCGGCATGGCGGTGCGGCGGGGTACATATACCTCGGCACCGGCGGCCAGTAGCGCCATGAACTTGCCCAACGTATTGCGGTAGATGGGAGTGGCATCCAGCACGCGCAAACCGGCGAGGGGCTGGGTGGCTGCCCATTCTTCGGCCTGGTGCAGCAGTGTGGGCCATTCGTCGGCAGGGTAATATGCCAGCAGGTACTCTCGGATGCGTTGTGCGTTCGCGTTCATTTTCGCGATTCATTTTAGTCGGCCATTGCAAAAATGCAAGCTTATAGTACCACAAAAAGACGCACAAAACCCAAAAAACGAGAGCCGCTGTCAGTTTCTTGTTGCATGCGGGCGCGTACTGTGTTAAATATGTGGGAGCAATGGAAAAAACACTCTTCCAGAAAATAGCAGATAAGGAGATACCCTCTGCCATGGTGTACGAGGATGAGCTCTGTGTGGCATTCCGTGATATTACGCCGGTTGCCCCTGTGCATGTGTTGCTGGTGCCGCGTAAGCCGATACCCAGTATCGAGGCTGCCACGGCGGAGGACGCCGCACTGTTGGGACACCTGATGCTGAAAGTGGGCGAGATTGCCCGTGCTGAGGGGCTGGATGAAGAAGGCTTCCGCACGGTGATGAACACCGGCGAGGATGCCGGCCAGACGGTACCCCACCTCCACATTCATATTATCGGCGGGCGCTCGCTGCAGTGGCCTCCGGGCTAGTTGGCTGTGCCTGAAAAGGTTGTGAGTTGCGTGATGCGGGGCTTGTGCATGCCCCCGGCGCGACTTGCAGATTGTGATTGTCGCGATGAAGCCTATTATCCGCCACTACGAGTGGGTGGACGACCACACGCTTGAGCTTGAGTTCCCCACCAAGCGACTGCGGCTCTATTTCCTGGAGCCCGGCGTGGTACGGTGTCGGTATGTCACCCACGCCGTTTTTGAGAACATACCCAGCTACGGCATAGCGCCGGAGTATGCGCCGGTGTGTCTGCGCCCGGAGGAGGTGGAGAAGGCGGATTGCTACGAGCTGAGTACGCCGCGCCTGGTGGTGCGCATTCGCAAGGCTGACGGAGGGCTGGAGTTTGACGACCGCGCCAGTGGTCACAGCCTGTGCGCCGATGCGGAGGGTATGGGCCACCGCTTGCAGGAGCTGACGGGGGACCAAGTGGTGTGGGTGCTGAAGCACATGCCCGAGGAGGCGCATTTCTTTGCCTTGGGCGATAAGCCCTGCGCGCTCAACATGCGAGGGCGCCGCTTTGAGATGTGGGGCTCCGACCACTACAAGTTCAATCCGGACAGCGACCCGCTCTACAAGAGTATACCGTTTTTCCTGTGCCTGAACTGCGGGCGACAGTATGGTATATTCTTTGATAACACCATGCGCTCCTATTTCGACTTTGGTAAGGAGCGCCCGGACCGCCTGCTGTTCGGTGCTGATGGCGGCGTGATGGATTACTACTTTATCAGCGGCGAGAATGCGCTGGATACGGTGCAGACGTACACACGCATGACAGGGCTGCCGCCTATGCCGCCGCTGTGGTCGCTGGGGTACCACCAGAGCAAGTGGAGTTATTACCCCGAAAAGGCGGTGAATGATTTGGCCGCAGAGTTCCGCAGCCGCCGTATTCCCTGCGATGCGATACACCTGGATATCCACCACATGAAGGAATACCAGGCTCTTACCTGGGACCGCACGCGTTTTCCTGACCCGCCCGGCATGATTGCCCGGCTGGAGGAGCAGGGGTTCAAGGTGGTGACGATTATTGACCCCGGTATTAAGATTAACCCGGATAACTACGTGTGGCGCAGTGGATTTGAGCGCAATGTGTTCTGCCGCCGACACGATGGTGCCTTGCTGGAGGGCGAGGTGTGGCCGGGGGCATGCACGTTCCCGGATTTTACATCGCCTGTCACACGCCAATGGTGGGCTGATTTGTTCCGCCGCCAGATTGCGGAGTATGGTGTGCGTGGTATCTGGACGGATATGAACGAGCCGGCGATTTTCCCGGATCGTACCTTCCCGCCTGATACGCGCCATAACTACGATGGCTTCTACTGCTCGCACCTGAAAGCTCATAATGTGTACGGCCAGTGCATGGCTCGTGCCACTCGCCAGGGGATGGAGAAGTTCGCCCCCAAGCGCCGCCCCTTTGTTCTGTCGCGTGCGGGGTTTGCTGGTCTGCAGCGATGGGCTGCCACCTGGACGGGCGATAATAATGCCGACTGGGAGAACCTGAAGATGGCGAACCTGATGGTGCAACGCCTGTCTGCCAGCGGGGTCTCCTTCTGCGGCGCGGATACGGGCGGTTTCCTGGGGCATCCCACGCCGGAGTTGTTCTGCCGCTGGATGCAGATGGCCGCCTTCCACGTTTTCTTCCGCAACCACAACAATGGTGAATATGGTGGACAGGAGCCCTGGTGCTTTGGCCCGGTGGTGGAGACGCTGACGCGCCGCGCCATCGAGCAGCGCTACCGCCTGCTGCCGTATTTTTACACGCAGTTTTACAAGTACAGCCGCCGCGGTACCCCCATTATCCGCTCGCTGGCGCTCATGTTCCCGGATAATCCGGATACGTACTGGCGGAGCAGCGAGTTTTTCGTGGGCGATGCTCTGTATGTGGTGCCGGTGCACCATCCGGGCGAGACCGGGCGCTTTATGTACCTGCCGCCGGGGCGCTGGTATTCGTACTGGACGGATGACCAGGCGCCGGATGCCCGCACGGAGGCTTGGGTACCCACCCCGCTATCGCACATACCGGTGTATGTGAAGGGCGGCTGCGTGGTGCCGCACTGGCCGGTTCAGCAATATGTGGGTGAGCTGAGCAGCCCGCCTGTGACACTGGATTTGTGGTGGGCTCCGGAGGTCGTCCAACTGAGCGAATTGTATGAGGACGAGGGCGATGGCTATGGCTACCGCAGCGGGCGCTATATGCTGCACCGCTTTGAGTACCGGGGCAAGCTGCGCTCGTTCTCGCTGAATCACCAGGTCAACCTGCATGCCGAGCAACAGGGGCGTACATTTGAGCTCGCTCTGCATTCCCTGCCGGTTGCGGCTGCTCCGGTGGCGGTAGTGGATGGCGTGGAGCTGGCGGGCGCGTTCGATGAGCGCCATGTGTACCGAGTCACCCTACCGCTTGCTTTTGCTGAACTACACATCCGATTCTGATACTGAGCCATGAAACGCGACACAATGGATAAAATCGTGAGCCGTCTGGAGCACCTGGGTACCGAGGAGCTGCGGCAGTTGTTCATGCGGTTGGCATCCGAGAAAGGTTTGTTGCAGGAGGTGTTCGATGCCTTGCGCGATGGTCTGATTCTTTTTGATGCCGATGGCTCAGCCCGCTTTGCCAATAAAGCGGCCTGTGCTATTTACAACCGGCCGATTAAGGAGATGTTGCGCGAGCCCTTCGAGCGCCTGGTGGGTGGCACCTGTACGTGGGAGGAGGTGCGCAACAGCGGTATCGCCATTACGCGTGACCTGCACGTCAATTACCCCGAGGAGCGTCATTACAATTTCCTGATGAGCCCGGTAGGCGAGGGCTCCGAGTATCTGCTGCTGATTCGCGATGATACGGAGAGCCTGGCTCGCGGCGAGGAGGATGCCGAGGCCGAGCAGTTTAACCTGGTGACCTACATGGCCGGTGCCGTGGCTCACGAGATTGGCAACCCCCTCAATTCCCTGGGGCTCAATTTGCAGCTGATGCAGCGTAAACTGGCCTAGCTGGGCAGCGAGGCTCAAAGCTAGCTGGGGCCGCTGCTGGAAAGCGCATTGGGCGAAACTCGCCGCCTGGATACGTTGCTGCGCCAGTTCCTGCAGTCGGTTCGCCCCGGACACCTGAACCGCGAGACCGTGCGCCTGAATGATGTGGTGGAGCATGTGCTGACTGTGCTGGAGCCCGAGATGGCGCCGCGAGGCATCAGCATCCAGCTGTCCCTCAGCCGCGACCTGCCTGAGCTGGAGGCCGATGGCGGGCAGCTTTTCCAGGCTTTATACAACCTGATACGCAACGCTTACCAATCCATCCCCGGTAGTGAAGGCGGTGTGTATATTCAGACGGATTACAATGATTCGGACGTCCGCATCATTATCGGCGATAATGGTACGGGGATTTCGCATGAGGTGATGGGCAACATGTACGAACCCTTCCGAACCACCCGCAAGAAAGGGCATGGCCTGGGCTTGCTCATTGTGCGCCATATCATTAAGGAGCACGGCGGTACGCTCTCCATTGCCTCCAAGGAGGGTATCGGTACGAAGATTTCGATTACAATTCCGCGAGCCGACCGAGTGGTGCGCTTGCTGCAAGGGTGAGAAAGCTGAACCTGAGTGTTTGATATGTTGAGTCTGCGAAATATTGGTATCGTGTTGGCATCGGTCGTTTTGCTGTCTGTCATTTTTATACCGGATTGGTTTGAAGACCCGGTTAAACTGGCAATCGGGGAGTGGAAGGGGGAGCCCAATGGCATACAGGGCGAGGTGTCGGAGCAGCAGGTGTATTGGCAGGTCGGTGGCCGCCGTGGTAGGTTTAGCTACACCTGGGTGCAGACGGAGAAAGAACCATACCGTGTGCGCTTTGCTCGTGGGGAGAACGTGTTTGAGGCCGATGTGGAGTTCAACGGTCGCAACGAGGCTGTGTTACAGCCGCTGGTTTTCGAGCAATTGCCGGAGCTGGCGCAGGAGTTTATACGCAAGAAGAACAAGGCTCGCAATCGCCCGGAAAATGAGCTGATTTTTGTGTTCCGGCGAGTAAAGTCGGAGTGATACCGGCTGTTGGGGCTAATAGTTGTAGTTATAAGTTGCCAGGGAGGAAAGTTGGGGTAATAATGCAGGCGTAATCCCCACACCCTGCATGAAAACATATTACCTCTACGATAAAGTACACAATACCTGGAGCGCTAATGCATACAGCCTGAGCTCGATACTGGCTACACCCGGTATTACGGATTCGCATATGCTGGCCGATTCCCGCACCCGGCAGACAATAAGCGTCGGGCAGGCACGAGCCAACGCAGACAAAGTGTCGTCTCGCTTGCTTACCCCTCAATTCTCGTTGCTTAAATCGCAGCAACCTCGCAAGGGGGCGGCAGGACAGGCGGCACCCAAAGCTCCGGTGCGGCATGAATACAAGGTGCTGGAGGCGGCAGGCGAAGGGGTGAATGGACGCATGACAGCGGAGGCGCTGGCGCAGTTGCTCAATGAGCATGCCCGCAGTGGATGGCGTGTTCTGAACTGCCACTTTGCCAGAGTGATGCACGACCGCGATGGCGAGCACGAGGAGCCTCTTATCATCTTAGAGCGTCACGTGCGTGCATAGTGGTGTGGTGTGCTCAGCTCAATGGTATCGCCTGTGCGGAAGGCGTGCAGGCGATTGCCCAAGTGCTGTTTCAGGTAAAGGAACGCGGTGTCGCCGGTGCAATGCCCTGTATAGTAAATTGATGGCTGTTTCAGGAGCTGTTCGGCTGCGTGGCGTAGCGTTTCCTCTCCCGCACGCATGTAGTGGAAGCCGCCGATGAGAACGTCGGGCTGGAAGTAGGCACTGATATTGAGGATGCCACGGTGGGAACAACCGCTGATGAGGACGCGGCGGTTGTTCTCTTCTATCAACAGGTATTGCTCGTGACGGAATGTGTCGGCGGTGCGGATGCCATTGTCAATCGTTTCCATGCCATCCCCTGCGCAAGGGTAAGCCATAGGCATGTCGTTGGCCTGGTGCAGGGTAATGCCCGGTGCCAGGGGAAGCACAGGGGCGCTGGCGGAGCAGAGCTGCGAATGCTGTTGCAGCTCGGGGGCAAGGCCTATATCTTTGCCGCTGGCGTTGAAGTGAGGCGCAAACGCATGTGGGCTCATCCATACGGTTGCGTGGGAATTGAGTGCCAGAAAGCGAGCTACCCCGCCACCATGGTCGTAGTGTCCATGTGATAGTACAGCGACATCGACTTCGCTCAGGTTGATTCCCATGTGCTCCGCGTTGTCGGCAAAGGCTCCGGTGGCACCAGTGTCAAACAAGATGCGCTTACCGCATGCTTCTATCAGCAGGCTCAGCCCATGCTCCGCTACCAGCTCGGGGCTGTTGGCGGTGTTTTCTACCAGCACATGAATCTTCATGGCGCTAAGTCTACACGCTTCATCCCTTGAGCGCAAGTGAAAAAAGGCGGTGGCGGTGCGCGGTGGGCGGGCGCGTGAACGCATTTTGGTGTTTCCATGTGGAGGGGAATGTGGTATATAACGAGCATGTTATTGCGGAGTTTCTTGCTGTATGGCGTTGGGGTGTTGGGCGTAGCTGCTGCTTTTGCTCAGAATCCGGCAGACCGTCACCCGGTGTACGATGTGGTGTCGCCCTATGTGGAGCCCAAGGCCGGGCAGAAAGGCGCATTGCGCATAGCTCCTGCGGTAGATAAACGGCTTTGTGTGGGGGATGCGTATCCTTTTGATGCGGCTGAAGTAGCGGGTGTACTGAAGCTGAATGGCTGGCGCGGTGAGCGATGCAGTGGGCAGGTGGCTGTAGGTGTGGAGGGCGATATCACGGCATTGCAGGTGAGTTGTTCCCCGCTGCGTATGGGGGCTGAGAGTATACCTGCAACCGTGCGCACCATCCGCTACACCAAGGCGGGTAAGGTCATAACAGCTGATGTGATTGGCAATGAGAGCCGCTGTGAACACGGCAAGGGAGTGCTCCGTGGTGTGTGGTATGAGGTGAATATCCCGCATGATGCGGTGCCGGGGGTATACCGTGGTACCATAACCGCCGTGGGGGCGGGCGCTCAGGCTGTGCAGCTGCCGATAGAGCTGGAGGTGGAGGCTGCCCAGCTGCCGCCGGCCAGCGATTGGAAAATTCACCTGGACTTATGGCAGCACCCGCAGGCTGTGGCTCGCTGGCATGATGTGGAACCTTGGTCGCCTGAGCATTTCGCTATCATGCGTCCGCTCATGCAGCGCCTGGCGCAGGCGGGGCAGAAATGCATTACCTGTACCCTGCTGGATGAGGCGTGGAATGGTCAGACGTTTGATTGGTTCCCCTCCATGGTGCGCTGGGTGCGTGGCAAGGATGGTGTGATGCGTTATGATTATACTGTGCTGGATGCATGGATTCATTTCATGCACGATGAGATAGGTATCCGTGAGCAGATTAGCTGCTACTCCATGCTGCCCTGGCATCTTAAAGTAAAGATTTATGATGAAGCAACCGGGCAGGAGGAGTATCTGCAAGCTACGCCTGGTAAGCCGGAGTTCGCCGCGGTATGGGGACCGTTCCTACAGGATTTTCACCGCCACATGCAGGAAAAAGGCTGGGCTGAGAAGACTTGTATCGCTATCGACGAGCGCCCGGATCGCATGGTGCGCGAAGCCATGAGGCTGGTGGCTGAGTACGCGCCGTCATTCCGCATCGCGTCTGCGGTGGATAAGCCCTCCGCTCTCACGCGCGATGTGTACAACATCTCACCCGTCCTGACGCATGCCGGTTCGGCTCTCGGCCCCCTGCTGCGTGAGCGTAAGGCCGCAGGGAAGAAGACGACGTTCTATGTCTGCCTGCATCCTGCTACGCCCAATACATTTACCACTTCCGTTCCGGCAGAGGCCGAGTGGCTGGGCTTTTTTGCCGCCGCAAATCAGCTGGACGGTTTCCTGCGCTGGGCGTACAACTCCTGGAACTGCAATCCTCTGGAGTGCACGGACTTTGTGCATTGGCCTACGGGCGATTGTTTCCTGGTGTATCCCGGCAACCGCAGCTCCGTGCGTTTTGAACGCCTGCGAGATGGTATTGAGGAGTTCGAGAAAATCAACATCCTGCGAGCCCGGGCCGGGGAATCTGCTCAGGCTGCGGAGATTGTGCAGCAGATGGATAAGCGCCTGTCGGCCATTTTCACGGTAGAGCGCAGCCGGCAGCCCCACCATACGCAGGACGTAGCTGAGGCTCGCGGCATTGTGCGCGATGCCTGGCTGGCTCTGGAGACTCAGCGAGCCACGCAGCCCTGATTCAATCAAACTGCGCCTGCCAGTTTTTATCGGCCTGCGCGGCGAAACACATGCGGATTTGCTCTTCCGTCTGCTTGCCGATATGAAGCGGCGGAAGCGCATCCGGCGCAAACCACCCCACGGCGCTTGTTTCGATATTCTCCGGAAGCTCCGGCTCGCCGCATGGGGTGCAGAGCACAAAGGCCTTGATGATGTTGTACGGCCATGGTCTGTTCAGATTGCGGCGGTGCAGCTCATGCATTGCCACCAGACGGGTCGGGATAATGTCGATGCCGGCTTCTTCCTTGGCCTCCTTGATGAGATTGGTGCGGATGGTCTGGTCCACATCGACCCAGCCGCCCGGCATGGCCCACAGGCCATCGAGTTCGCGTACCAGCAGTATCTTGCCATCGCGTATAATAGCTGCGCGGCTGTCGAGCTTAGGCGTCTGAAAGCCGGTTTCGTTGCAGAAAAGGGCGCGCACTTTCTCCAGCGGTACTTCGGCCATCAGCGAGAGCATGTGGGCGGAGAGCTCGCGCAGGCGGGCAAAGCGTTCCTGGTCGAATGGGTCGCGACTGTATTCCAGCCCGGCCTGAGCGATGAACTGAAGCTCTTTGGCCCATTCGAGCCATTGTGGGCGGAGAGAATCGTGCTGCATGAGGTTATGCTACCCCATATCGGATGAATTGCAAGCAATTTGTGATTTTTTACGAGACTCACGCGCAAATGTGCTTGCGTTGTGAAAGCAGGGCGTTATAATAACGGCATGTCTATGAAAGAAAAAGAAGTGCCTACGGCATTTCAGCGCAATGTGTGCTGGCTGGCCCTCAGTAGCGTGTGTCTGGTGGTGATGGTGGCGTTGCTGTGTGCCTGTGTGTGTGGTATTGGCTGGTTGTTTGTGACGCTGCAGCCTGTGCTGTTGCCTGTTATCGTGGCTGGTATTCTGGCCTATCTGTTGAGCCCGGCGGTAAAGTGGGTGCAGAAGCTGGTGAAAAAGCGCATTCCTGCTGTGCTCATTGTGTTGCTGGTGGCAGCTCTGGCTGTGGGGGGGCTGGCCATGACTGTTGTGCCGCCTCTGGTTCGCCAGACGAGCGAACTGGTGAACAATCGCCAGCGTATTCTGGAGAGCTCGGTTGCTGCCGGGCGTGAATTGTTGCAGGAAAATCACATGGTGCAGAACGCGGTTGATACCCTGTATGAGCGTACGTTGAGCGATTTGGGGGAGGCGGATGAACGCCGTTTTGCCCAGCTGACGTATGAGCAGAAGGTGATAGCCATCATTGATTACAACTCGGACTATCTGGTGGATAAGGGGCTGACCTGGCTGACGGCCGGTACGCGTGCCATTTACGGCGCGTCTGCTTTCCTGATTGGTGCGGTCATGGTGCCTGTGTTCCTTTTCTATTTCCTGTTGGAGAGCGAGGCGATTGCCCGCAACTGGGATAAAGTGCTGCCCCTGCGAGCATCGCAGTTCAAAGATGAGGTGGTGGGTACCTTGCAGGAAATCAATCAGAATATCGTGGCATTCGTGCGTGGGCAGATGCTGGTGAGCTTGATAGATGGTGTGCTGCTGTGCATTATTCTGATGAGCTTGGGCTTGCCCTACGCTATTACCATTGCCGCGGCTGCGGCGCTGCTGGGTATCATTCCCTACATCGGCATGATTTCCACCAGCATACCGGCCTTGCTCATTGCCTGGTTTACCTGGCACGATGTCACGATGGTGGTGGCTGTGGGCGCGGCATTCCTGGCTGTCAGCCAGCTTGATGGCTGGGTGATTCAGCCGCGCGTCGTGGGCAATACCATGAAGATGCATGATATGACGGTTATGTTCTCCGTGCTCTTCTGGAGTATGGTCTTCGGTGGCGTTATCGGTGCGCTGCTCGCCGTGCCGCTTACGGCCTCCATTAAGGTGCTCTTCCGCCGCTATGTGTGGGGCTCTTTTGCGTCAAAAACGAAGGATTCTCCCCAATTAACCCAGTAGAGCCATGTTATTTGTTTAAGTTTTCCATTTTTTTAAGAAAAGTTTAATTTTTTTCTTGCTTTTAAGGGAAAAAAGCGGTATTTTATGAATTGTAGACAAGCTCATGGTGAGCCTGCTCTGCAAACAACCAAAAACATTATCTCACAGTTATGAAGACCATCGCCATCCTCGCCATCGCAGCAGCCGCTCTGGTTTCCTGCCAGCAGCAACAGCAGCAGCAGACTCCTCCTCCCCCCCCCGCTGATCCGGTTCCCGCTCCGGTTCCCGGCAAGTAAAGCGAAGGAGTTCGCTATTAACGATTTCGACCCGACAGGCTACGGCTTGCCGGGTCAAATCTTTTTTTGTTATACAGCGTTGCAGCTCAGAATTTTAGTAATTGTAATCGTTGATGGAATCCTCCGATATATAAGGTACAGTCTCTGCGGGGATGTCCTCAAATCCTGCCGGTAGATTATCTTCCGTAATCAGCGTGAAGATGCCGAGGTTGGCGGCAAAGGGGGCTGTAGATGTCAGGATGCCGGAGGGCGCAACAATGAGGGTCGCTTGCGCTTGCTTGGCTGCCGCTGCTGCCCAGGCTGCGAGGGGAGCGTGGGGGTAGAGCGCTTGTGTAGGATTCATCCCCATGGGGGAGAGGATAGAGAGGGCGAGCGGATGCTGCGCCAGAATGGTTTCCGGATGCGGCTGCTCCAGAATGCCGCTGGCTTTATCGAGCGTGCCGCCAGTGCAGATGAGGCGATGGGGGATTGCCGCAGGTGATAAATCTGCCAGCAGCGCGTAGGATGGCGTAATGAAGGTGACAGGGGTATTGCTCAGCAGGGCAGCTATCACTCGGGTGAGAGCACAATCCTCTGCATAGATGCACATACCGGGCTGAATGTGAGCGCATACCAGACGTGCCAGCTGTACGTCTAGGCGAGGGCTGTCGGCGGTGTTGGTGTTCTGCGGCAGGATATAGCGAGCGCCGCCATGCACGCGCTCCAGCAGTCCACGAGCCTGCATATCCACGAGGTCGGTACGGATGGTTTCATCCGTTACGCCTAATTCTCTGGCCAGGGCTGTTGTGCGAATGCTGCCGCGCTGCTCCAGCAACCTGAGGATATATTGCCTGCGCTCCTGTGCTAAATACATAGCAATATCAGCTGGGGATGGACGTGATGAAGAGTCGCATGTTTTTCATGAGCGACTCGGCTGCATCTTGCAGCACCGGGCGGCTGTCCGGGGGCAGGGTATCGAGCATCTGCGCCAGAGTGGAGAGGCGCTTGCACAGGGCTTCCATACGCTGAGAGGCTAAGTCCGTGGGGTAGCGCTCCTGGCTGGTGAGGAGGATGGTGCTCAGCAGGTGGGATACTATACCGGCGTAGAGCGAGAGGAATGCAGCGCCCTCTTTGCTGTTGCGCAGCTTGTGACCGTTCTTGTGCATGATTTGCTCCTGCACGATGGCGGTCATGTGCGAGGCCTCCTCAAAAAGCGGGTGATGCATGGCCTGGCGCACGTCGCGCTCATAGGGGTACATGAAATCCACCACATCCCAGTCCCTGTTGGTGGTTTCCGGGTCAGGTGGCATGTTGGCCTCTTCCTCGGCTGCCTCCTTGCCCAGAAACTCCGTTCTGTTCATGACAAACGCTGCGGACAGATAGCCGCCGGGCAGGGGGCCGTATTTTTCGTGAATAGAGGGGTAAATAGCCATGCAGGCCTCCGCGCGGTTCAGGCGGTAGTCCCAGTCACACGGTGGCATGTCTTCGCCCAGGCCGGACATAGCTGGCCCGCGGTATATCTTCACGTTAGCCTGCACATGGGCGCGCAGGGCCTCCATATTGAGCATGGTTTGCAGGTTGTCGCCCTCCCAGCTTTGCTCCCACTGGGGCAGGCTGAGGGTGTAGCTGACAGCCGAAAACTCCATGAGGATACGGAGTGTGTCGTTTACAAAAAACTCAATGTAGAGGATATTGCCTACACCGCAGCGGTTATCTTTTTCGAGTACGCGGCGTGAGTAGGTGATATCGCCGGTCTGGAAACGAGCCGTGCCGGCGATTTCGCGCAGGTCGCAGACCAGAGACGGCATCTGGGCAGGCGGGCTGCCGGCGGCCAGGTTGGTGAACTCCAGGCGGCAGCCGGCAATGTCGCGCAGGCAGTTCCCCTTCATGCGCAGGTGCAGCGGCTCACTGCCATCTGTGAACCACAGACGCAGGTCAATGAGCTCCTGCAAGGTGTTATCAATAACACCGCGCGCAATGAGTGGGGAAATAACTGCCAGCATAGGTGGTGAATGAATCAGGAAAGTGCCGGTGCCGGCAGTTTGGCTGCCAGTGCTGCAACGGCTTCGGGGGCGTTCATGAGCTCCACGACGGCATCCCAGCGGCCCTGCATGAGTGCCTCGCGGGGTTCAGCCGGCATGGTGACGGGCAGGGTGGC
>JAFOZZ010000122.1 GCA_017390945.1 Akkermansia sp. | reverse complement strand
TTCGCCGCTGCGCGGCTCCACCCGGGGCTAAGAATCTTTCGCCCTTTCGGGCTCTAAAGTTCCGCGGGCTTCCGTCTTCGCTCTTCGAGCTACGCCGAGACAAGCCGCCCGCCTAAATCCGCATTTACTGTTTTTAGAGATTCCCACTTCGGAATTCGTTCTTCTAAATCGGCTTCACTCTCAACGACAATCCCCCGCACCGGATGAACCGATGCGGGGGATTGTGCTACGGATGGGGTGAGATTCGAACTCACGGAAGGGATAAACCTTCGGCGGTTTTCAAGACCGCTGCATTAAACCGCTCTGCCACCCATCCTGAGGTGCGGCACTGCGTGCGGCATGCGTAGGTATACTATCCCAGGCACCGTAGCGGCGCAAGCTTTTTTTCTGCAACATGACACATTATTCTGTATAGAAATAGCGGTTTAGGTGAGAGTCGCTCCCCCGCCGAGGGTGCCGACAGCTGCGGCCCGAGGCTGCTCGAGATTATTGCCCACGATAGCAGTGACCCCCGCACAATAACACATAACCGCAAAAGAGCTATGGGATTGCGGGCTTGACTACCAAGGATTGCTGTGCTATAGTATGGCGCGTAGCCACTGCACGAGCGCTGCGACATCTCTCCATTTTTCGCATACCATGACTGCTATTTTTGTATTCTGTCTGCTTTCCATCCTGCTGGTACTGGGTAAGGTACTGCGCACGCTGATTCCGCTGTTGCAGCGCTGCTATCTGCCGAGCTCCGTGATTGGTGGCTTCATCGGCCTGCTGATTTTCCAGTGCTTTCCGCAGCTTATCCCGGCAGAGGTAGTAAGCGCAGTGGGCAAGCTGCCCGGCTTCATGATTAACGTGGTATTTGCCACGCTCTTCCTGGGTGTCGTGACACCTCCTATTAAGAAAGTAGTGCGAGTAGCATTCCCGCAGCTGTGCTTCGGGCAGATTCTTGCCTGGGGGCAGTACGTGATTGGCTTTGCGGCGGTAGGGTTCCTGCTGCTGCCCTACTTCGGGGTAAATGAAGGCTTTGGCAATCTGCTGGAGATTGGTTTCCAGGGTGGGCACGGCACAGTAAGTGGCATGGCCGAGAGCTTCGAGGCCTTTGGCTGGGAGGATGGCGTAGCGCTGGGCTACACTATGGCCACAGCCGGTATGCTGCTGGCGGTTATCATCGGTATCATCTTGGTAAACTGGGCTGCCCGCAAGGGACACATTCAGAACATCCGCCGCTTCGATGAGCAGGATAAACTGCAACAGAAGGGCATTTACGACAAAGACGAGCGACCCGCCGCCGGTGTGCAGACCGTATACTGCGACTCCATCGACTCACTGGCCTGGCACATTGCCCTGGTGGGCATCGCCATCCTGGCAGGCTTCGGCATGCTGCACGGCATGCAGTGGCTGGAGGAATACTGCTTCCCCGGCGCGGAGTCGCGTGTGCTCAAAGGCTTCCCGCTTTTCCCCTTCTGCATGATTGGCGGCCTGCTGCTGCAAAAGCTTGCCCAACGCGTGCGCGTGCACAATCTGATTGACCACGGCCAGATGCAGCGCGTCTCCGGCGCCGCGCTGGATTTCCTGGTTGTTTCCGCTATGGCCACCATCAAGGTACAGGTGGTGCTGGACAACTGGGTCGGGCTGCTGATACTCATTGTACTGGGTACCCTGCTCTCGCTCTTCATGGTAGTGGTGGTTGCACGCCGCCTGTTCCGCGAATCGTGGTTTGAGTGCGCCATTGCAGAGTTCGGCCAATCGCTGGGCGTAACGGCCACCGGCCTGCTGCTGCTGCGAGCCGCTGACCCGGAGAGCAAGACCTGCGCCACGCAGGCTTTCGGCTACAAGCAGCTGCTGCACGAGCCTATCATGGGCGGCGGTCTGTGGACAGCACTGGCGCTCCCCCTGCTCTACAAGCTGGGCTGGGGTATCATGCTGGGCATCTCCGCTTCGGCACTGATTATCTGGATTATCGCGGCGACCATCTTCATCCGCAAGCGCAGCGCCTGAGCCACCCCGGCGCTGCGACCGCAAAAAAAATATCCACATTTTGCAAAAAAAGTCTTGCATTCTGCACGCAGCTGTGTATAATCATCTGCACACACCGCAAGCGCGGGCGTAGCTCAGTGGTAGAGCGCAACCTTGCCAAGGTTGATGTCGTGGGTTCGAATCCCATCGCCCGCTCTAAAAGCCCCTCGTCAGAGGGGCTTTTCTGTTTCAAGTACGCGGGATTCGAACCCACGACGAGTGGGCAAGCTGCGAGTAAGCGAGCAGCTTGCCGACACGCCGAGCAGACACCTCTGCGAAGGAACCCGACCGCAGGTCGGGCGTGGCGGAGCGGGCAATACGAGTTACGAGTTACGAGTTACGAGTGTCGAGTTTCGAGTTACCTGCCTGCCGGCAGGCAGGCGAGTGCCGAGGTGCAAGATACTTGGCTTTTGAATCGCGGCTCATTTTATAGCCTCAATGTCAGAGAATACGTTTTGATAAACGAGCAGGATATGATACAATGAGGGCTCAATGCTGGAAGAAGATGAGGCATATCTGAGCACTCAGCTTATCACCTACCTGGGTAATAAGCGGCGGTTGCTCCCCCTCATCGGCAGTGGGCTGGCACAAGTACAGCAGCGCCTGGGCGGCCGCAAACTGCGTGCGTTCGATGCCTTCTCCGGCTCCGGCGTGGTCAGCCGTTACATGAAACAATACTGCTGCGAGCTCTGGAGCAATGACCTGGAGGCCTACCCCGCCACCCTGAACCACTGCTACCTGGCCAACCGCAGCGAAGTGGAGCCCCTGCAACTCCCCGCCCTGCACCAGGAGCTCCTGCACACAATACGCAGCAACTGGGCACCGGGACTCATAGCCGAGCTCTACGCCCCGCAGGACGACACCGCCATACGCCCCGGCGAGCGCGCCTTCTACACCCGCCGTAACGCCATTTACCTGGACACCGCCCGACAGGCCATTGCCCAGCTACCGGAGGCCGTGCAACCATTCTTCCTGGCCCCACTGCTCAGCGAGGCCTCGGTACACACCAACACGTCCGGCGTCTTCAAAGGATTTTACAAGAACCGCGAAGGCGTAGGACAATTCGGCGGCAGTGGTCGGCATGCGCTCCAGCGCATCATGGCCGACATCGAGCTCCCGCTGCCGGTGTTCTCACGCTTCGAGAGCAAATACCACGTGCTGCAGCAGGATGCCACCGCCGCCGCCCGCAGCCTGCCGGAGCTGGATGTAGCCTACCTCGACCCGCCCTACAATCAGCACCCATACGCCTCCAACTACTTCATGCTCAATCTACTGCTCAATTATCGCAGACCCGAGCATCTCTCCTCCGTATCCGGCATTCCCAGCGGTTGGAACCACTCCCCCTACAACTCGCGCCGCCTGGTAGCCGGTGCCTTGCAGGAGCTCCTGCAAGCCCTGCCGACTCGCTTTGTACTGCTCTCGTACAACTCCGAGGGCTTTATCTCCATGCCCGAAATGCTCCAGCTCC
The DNA here is from genome assembly GCA_017390945.1 of Akkermansia sp. Classification (GTDB taxonomy): domain Bacteria; phylum Verrucomicrobiota; class Verrucomicrobiia; order Verrucomicrobiales; family Akkermansiaceae; genus Akkermansia. The sequence goes on along the minus strand of JAFOZZ010000122.1, from coordinate 1,723 downwards.
TCCAGCCGGACTGGAGCGTAGAGCTCATGGAGCAAGACTACGCCACCTTCCGCGGCTGCCGCAACCTGCGCAACCGCCCCTTACAGGTAAAGGAATACCTTTTCCTCTTAGAGCGCCGCTGAGGTGCAGTACCCCTGCCACCCATTGATGCCGAGGCGCTTTTTTGCAGACAAATGGAGCGGAGTGTGATTTTCTATACACGGCAAGAGCGCCGTGGGTGCCGCTAATTCCCCGCTTACCCGGAGAACCCTCACCCCCATGCCACACGGCCAGACCCCGCATGGGTAATCGCCAGCAGCCGGTTTGCCAATTCTACACTCAACCCATTACAACACAACACGAAAATGGCAGATATTACTCAGAATTATCAGGTGAAGTACTCCGAAAAATGGGGCATGCACCTGCAGCAGGAAGCCTCCCGACTCGACAAATACGTCACCGTAGAGTCCGGACTGAGCGGCAAAATGGTCGCCTTCGACCAGTACGGCCTGCTCTCCTTCCAGGAAAAGACGGAGCGCATGCAGCCTACCTCGCTGGATGAAGCACCCACCACACGCCGTGTGATGTACCCCAAGATTTTCACCAAGGCTGTCGGGTTCGACGAGTTCGATGCTAAGAAACTCGCCAACATCGACATCCCCGTCAGCAAGACCATCGAAGGCCTGCGAGCCGCCGCCGGTCGCTGCATGGACAGCGTGATGATTAACAGCTTCATGGGTACGTGCTACGTGGGCGAAAACGGCACCCAGGCGGTCGAGTTCTCCAGCCGCCAGATTATCGACTCCGACTACGTGGAGAACGGCAGCGCAACCGAAAGCAACCTCACCCTCGGCAAACTACGCAAGGCGCTCGCCATGCTGCAAAAGGCCGAAGCCTGGAACGAAGAACGCCGCGCCTACGGCGATGAACTCGTACTGGCCTGCACCTCATCGCAGATTGCCTCCCTGCTGCGCGAACCGGAGGTAGGCAGTTTCGACTACAACACCGCCCGCGCCCTGGTCGAGGGCAAGGTAGATACCTTCATGGGCTTCCGCATCATCCGCACGGAGCAGCTGCCCATGGATGAGAATGGCGACCGCACCTGTCTGGCATGGGTAAAGAGCAAGGCGCAGTTTGGTCTGTGGGAGGACTTCAAGGTCAAGCTCAGCGTGCGCGATGACCTCGACGAAGCACTGCAAATTCGCGCGAAGTTCGCCTGCGGTGCCACCCGCTTGCAGGAGGAAGCCTTCGTGAAGATTCTCTGCACAGAGAGTTGATTGAGCTGAAGAGTCCTCGGGCAAAAAAAGACAGGGGCATGGCCGCAACCCGGCCATGCTCCTTGTCGGGAAACAGAAACAACAAATCGGGCATCTCTAAAAACTGTAAATGAGGATATAGGCGGGCGGCTTGTCTCGGCGTAGCCCAAAGAGCGAAGACGGAAGCCCGCGGAACTTTAGAGCCCGAAAGGGCGAAAGATTCTTAGCCCCGGGTGGAGCCGCGCAGCGGCGAAACCCGGGGTAGGAATACAAAAACCTCAGAACCCCGAGCACAGCGAGCGGGTGGCTATATGTTGCAGCTAAGGCTTTCCGGCTTCTCTACGATACGCCGTGACAGGCTGCCACCCCTGCCGGGGTTCTGTTTTCATTCATTACATAGCAGGGGTTCCGCTGCTGCGCAGCTCCACCGCCTGCCTACTTTCTACCGCCCGCTCCGCGGGCTCATAAATTCCGCGGGCTTTGCCCGC
>JAFOZZ010000121.1 GCA_017390945.1 Akkermansia sp. | reverse complement strand
GCGTAGCGTGCCTTGTTCTGCGGCAGGTAGGGGGCTGTGTTCTCGATGGCACGCAGCATTTCTTCCTCCGGCTCGCCTACGGATACACCGCCGATGGCGTAGCCGTCGAAATCCATGGCGCCGAGTTCTTCCGCGCACAGCTTGCGAAGGTCGGCATAGACGGAGCCCTGCACGATGCCGAAGTGCTGCTGCAGGCCGTTGCCGCTGGTGGGCTGGTGCTCATCCACCCACTGCTTGCAGCGCTTGGCCCATCGCAGGGTGTAGCCGAGCGATTTCTCCGCGTACTTACGGTCGCAGGGGTAGGGCGGGCATTCATCGAAAAGCATGGCAATATCGCTGCCCAGGTTGGCCTGAATCTCCATACTGCGCTCAGGCGTGAGCATCATGTAAGCGCCATCGATGTGGTTGCAGAAGCGCACGCCCTCCTCCGTAATCTTTCGCAGGCGAGCCAGGCTCCATACCTGGAATCCGCCGCTGTCCGTCAGCATGGGGCGGTTCCATCCGGCAAAGCTGTGCAGGCCGCCCAGGTTGCGTATGGCTTCATCGCCGGGGCGCAGGCACAGGTGGTATGTGTTGCCCAGGATAATCTGTGCGCCGAGCGCCTCCAGGTCCTCCGGGTGCAGGGTTTTGACAGTACCCTGGGTGCCTACGGGCATGAAGATGGGGGTAGGCACATCGCCGTGAGGCAGGTGCAGGGTGCCCAGGCGGGCGCCGCTGGGGTCTGTGCTATGCAGTGTAAAGCTCATGAGTTGCGTACGAATCTGGCAGCGAAGATGGGCTTACCCATGGCCTCCCACTGCTGTTGAAAGTCTGTCTTGGGGTAAAACGGGGCATTCCACTCAGCGCGGGTGAAGAGCGGGCTGGCGTCCATCTTCTCGCACACCCACTGGTAGTATTCCTCGTGGTCGGTCTTGAAGAGTACCTCGCCGCCCTCAGCCAGGGCGCGGTGGAGTACGGGGATGAAGCTGTCCTGCACCAGGCGGTTCTTGTGGTGCTTCTCCTTGGGCCAGGGATCGGGGAAGAGGTAGTGCAGGCGGTGGATGCTGCCCGGGGCAATGAGCCACTCCAGGAAATAGCGACTCTCGATGCGCAGGCCGCGCACATTGTCCAGCCCGCGGCGCTCGCTCTCGCTGCATACCTTGCGTATGCGCCCCAGCAGGCGCTCTACGCCCAGAAACTGGGTCTGCGGGTAATGCTCTGCCATGGCCAGCAGAAAGCCGCCATCGCCACAGCCCAGGTCCACCTCACACGTGGGGGCAGCGCCCTCGCCGAATATATCGGCTACGCTGTGGCGCTTGAAAAAATCTTCCGGTACGAACGCTGTCTTCATCTTGCGCGCGCATTATACCAGAGCTGTCAGGCTTTGTCAAAATTATGTTCTGCCATTTATCCGGAACGACAATCGCCCCGCTATGCGGCTCCGAATCTGGCTGTGCTCGCGTACTTATTCTAATCGTTTTTCACCGCATGCCGCTATCCATTTGTCTATGGTGGTGTATGAAACCCCAACTCACACGCCCCCTGCTGCGTACATTAGCAGGTGTAGTAGCCTGTAGCGCCATGGCTCAGGCAATAGACCCCAGTATGAACGCCGATATGCCCCCCTCTGCCAATGGCATGGCCGGTATCGACTTGCTGCATCGCGCCGCCTCATCGCAGGGCCCCATCACCACTCCCGGTGTCACTCGCAACCTTACCACTGCGTATGATGCCGTAGAGGCCTACCTGGAGCAGGGGCGTTTCGCTGAGGCTGACCGCCTGGCTGCCAATGTGGCAGGCTCCGGCCTGGCTAACCTGAACACCGCCTGGCGCGGCCAGATGGAGCGCCAGCTGAATGCCATCCGCAACCGCGTCACGACGATGCAGGGCGGCATGCCTTGTTATACGCCCGATCCCAAGGCACCCATCGATATCCCCTCCCGCTATACCATTTGGGCCAACGCTGAGCTGGACTACCAGAACCTGAGCGGCTACAATGCTTTGTCGGGCTACAAGCTGCACAGCCTGGGCGGTACCGCTGGTATTGCCATGCCGGTGGGGCAGGAACTGACCGTGGGCGCCGCCTTTACGGGGATGTCCGGCCGCATGAGCTCCCGGGGCTACGGCTCCGATGCCTCGGGCAATATGAATGCCTACTACGCCAACATCTTTGCTCGTATGGACCACGACTGCTGGCAGCACTCCCTTATTGCCACCGCCGGCTGGGCAGATATTCGCTTTAACCGCCATGTCGCTATCCCTGGTGCCGCTTACACCACCCATGGCTCAACAAATGGCCTGGGCCTCGCCGTGATGTATGAGGTGGCCCGCACCTACCGCATCTCCGGCGATAGCCTGCAGAGCGCCTGGTGGCAGCCCGTGATGAATGTGTCTTACATTCACAGCCAGGTGGATGGCTACACGGAGGGCTGGTCCGATGCCGGTCTCCGCGTTGGTAAGCAGGAGAGCAATAACGTCATCTTCGGCCTCGGCGCTCGTATGCAGGCCGTGGTGGGCGAGGACCTGCTCAATACCCCCGCCATCATGGAGACTCGCCTCCTGGGCAAAGCCATCACCGGCGCTCGCCATGGCAAGGCAGAGGTGTCGCTTCCCGGTGTGGCCGGTGCCTCCAGCGTACATGGCTCCGCCCCCAGCGCGCTTGGCGTGGAGATTGGTATCGGCTTCAATATCCCGCTCGGTGTGAAGTGCGGCGGTATCGTTACTGACATCAATGCCGAATTCTTCGGTAATTATCGCTCCGTCAACGGCACGCTTGGCTATCGCATTGATTTCTAATGCCTCAGCCGCGCCTTTTCTTGTGACTTGCCAGCCCCGCCTGCATGCCGCCCGGCCTCTGCACGGCGGGGATTTCTCTGCCCGATACTCAAAAAATACCAAAAAAACGCATTTTTTTTAACTTTGGGCTTGCATTCTGCTCCGGTATGTGTATAATGCCTTCACCCGATGGTGGGTGTAGCTCAGTGGTAGAGCCCCGGATTGTGGTTCCGGTTGTCGAGGGTTCGATCCCCTTCGCCCACCCCTCTAGGCGGCGCTTTCAAATCGAAAGCGCCGCCTTTTCTTTTTGCCTTAATCCATACAATATCATTCAGTTACGAAAACGGAGCGAGCGCTGATTGAGCCCCGAATTGACCTGAAATCGGACTTATTTTAACCCGTTTTTACCCCCTCGGGACTCCCCGGGACTCGCGTGGGTTCTACCCCCATGAAGCCCCCTCGCTGGGGGTTAAACCTCTCTCCCCTCTTAATAATCAATCTTTTGCATTTTCGGCTCAGGCACTTTTCACAGCCACATGAGCCTTTTCTTCTCAGAAAAAAGTTCGACAAAAGTCATAACGGCTACCCTGTACCTCAGTTACGAAGATTTCTTGCCTTGAGGGGTGCTTCAAGGGGGCTTCAGGACAAAATTGGCTACACCTCCTATCCTCTCTTATCCGTTTTTTATCCGCTCCAGTATCATAACTTATTGAAAATAAATGAAGAAAAAGCTGGACTCTTGTGCCCTATATGCTATACTTTAACCACAAACAAAACACTAAACGCCAATGACTAACGAGGAAATAATGAATCTTCTGAAGGAGCACGAGGAGCGCAAGGCCAGCGGCAAGCCTTTCACCGAAAAAGAGTATGCAGAGGCTGATGCCGAAGACAAGGCCAAGATGGATGACTACGCCGAGTTCTGCGCATACTTGGCCGAGCGCGAGGCTATGGACGAGGAGGAGCTGGACGAAGAGGGCTACTTCATTGACTAAGCTAAATGTGAACTATATGTTCCTTTTCAAGTTTCCCTGTTTACCGAGCAAGCAAAATGAGCTATAATAACACGCACACACAAGCAAACATGACCGAACGACAGATTAAGCGCGGTGATATCGTCACAGTAAAGCCTGAGTGGCTCGACCCCGGCGAGGATGGCTCTACGAAGTACGTTGTACTGGAAGAAGCTGGTCACAACCGAATCCTTGTACAAGCTCTCGGGACAGGCCTCCCCCTCGCCCCTACCTACGTCTACGATGTGGCTTGGGTTGAATATGCCGGTAGCGTACCGCCGGAAATGTATGAGCACAAGGCCTAAGCCCAAAGCTCGTCCTCATC
>JAFOZZ010000120.1 GCA_017390945.1 Akkermansia sp. | reverse complement strand
TTAGGGAGTTGCTTCTTGCTATTTTCTCTAACGATAATTTTTGATAATAGCCCCTATCAAAAATATATTTTATTCGTAGTATTTCTTGACTACGGAACGGTTTCGCTCTTTGTCAGCTTGTTCAGGCTAATTATAAAAAGTAGAGAGAATAAATAATTCTCTCTACTTTCAATGCTCAATTGATATGGCTTGTAAATTCTTTGCTTGGCCGGTACTATTCTCCTGAGAGAACCGTCAATTCCTAATCCTTTTGGGAGATGCCACAGCCAAGCACAAAATCATAGAATACTGTGATTCCGGTCGCGTATACCAGCTCCTGAGCGAGAGAGATGCCACCATTCTTCGCGAACTCTCCAACAAATATCGTTACTAGCCCTCAATCAACAGCGGCAGTACACGCTGGAATATAATCAGACAACACAGGGAAACGCAGCCCGCCGCTGCGGGCTGCGTGGAGAATGACGAGGTACGAGGTGGGAGGTGGGAAAGAAACGAGATTGCGAGCTGCGCACGCAGTGAGATTGAGCCAAAGGCTCAACGAGATTCATGCTGGCGCATGAACGAGATTGCCCGCTGGCGCGGGCAGTGGCTTAGGAGGAATCAAGCGCCCTTGCAGGGGCAAGGGCGCTTGGTAGGCATCAGCTCATGCGGGCGCGGCGCGGCGGCTGCGCACGGGCGATAGGGGTGAGCATGCCGTGCTCCACGGCCTCGGCAAACATGCGGGCGGCATCCGCCGAGTGGGAGGCGGCATCGTGCACCGGCATTTCGCGGCAGGCGGAGCCGGCGGCCTCGGTAGCGGTGCGGTACATCTCCAGGCACGTAAGGCCGGAGGGCTCCAGCACGCCCTGGGGATTGAGCCGCTGGCGCAGCGTGGCACGGTGGAACCAACTGCGTGGCAGCATATTGCGCAGCGCATTGATACCGCGCCATATATCCGGCGTACGGGGCACGACCCGCACGGCATGAATACCGCAGCGCGCGAGGCTCTCCACGTAGGATTGCCCATGGGGGTCGCGGTGGGCGGCATCATGCGGCAGAAAGTGCACGGCGATGGGTCCATACTGTTTCTGCCACTGGAGCATCATATCCGCATAGTGCTCCAGCGGTAATTGATTGGCGGCGTAGTGGTCCAGCCAATAGACCTGCCCGCCATAGCTCTGCACCAGCCAGATGGAGGTGTGGTCGCTCAGGCCGAGGTCCCATGCGGTGTAGAGCGGTTCGTCCGGTCGGTACTCGAACTCGCAACCAATACGCCCCTGCTCTCGCAGCGCGGTAAGTTGCGCGCCATAGATGGCGCCTTCGTTGCCGGTGGAGAATGCCTCATCCGGGCTGCTGGGGTATTCCTGACGCATGGCCGGCCCCATGGTACGCGCCATGCGGGCGTACCAGAGCCTCTGGGCGGGCGTGAGGGAGATGCCGTGCTCGCCCTCCAGCTTGTCGAAATACTCCGCCAATTCCTCCGCCGCAGCTGGCGAGCCCTGGAGCGCGTAGTCCGGGTTGTCCATCCAGCTGAAGAAGAAGAAGCGGAAATCCAGCGGCGACAGGGCGGCGCCGGGCGGGTTCTGCATGGCGGAGCTGGTGAGCTCGTAGTTCACGCCGTAGCGGCCGCCCTCGTGGGTGCTCTCCAGTATCACCGTCCCCTCAGCGGAGACGGTGTTGATGGCGCCGGTACGAATCTCGCGCGCTCGCCAGGGGGCGTGCACCGATACGTGCGCCAGCTCCGATACATGGAGTAACTGCAGCGTGCCACCGCGCAGGGTTGTGCCCAGGCGAATGTCGCTGCCGTTGGAGAAACCGAGCCGCGTGCGGGCATCCGTGACAGGGTGGCACTCGTTGCGCTTCTGTACCCCGGTATGTTGCTTGATAAGTGTGCCGAGGTAAGCGAGTGCGCGTTCGCGTTCATCCGGGTATGGCGGCAGGTAATCGAGGTGATCCCAGGCGAAGCGGAGTTTCTCGAGCTTCTGCTCGGCGTCCGGCAAGGTCTTATCGATGATACCCGCGTGGTAATTGGGTGTGAACAGGCAGCGGTCGAGCATGAGCAGCGCCACATAGGTGGAGATGCCCAGCTGACGCGCCTTGAGCACCACATTGCGGTACCACAGGTTGGCATGCAGGCGCTGCTGCGCGTCATTCATCCGGAAACGGCGAACCCGTCCACTCTTATCCTCAATCCAATACAAATTATTGAGTCGCCAGAGCGGGTCATCGAGACGCCCCTTCAGGGTGGTTTGCAGGAGGTTACGAATCATACGTCTACTCTTTTAATGGTGTATGGGTTATCACGATTCATCATCTTCCTCCGGCGGGCGTTTCTTCGTCGTTTTAGTCTGAGCCTTGCGAGCCTGCTGACGGCGGTAATTTTCCTCGTCTTTTCTATCCCGAAGGATAGAGCGCAGCAAGATTCGCGCCAATTTCCGCTGCATCTTTTCAGGCAGGGAAGAATCCTTATACTGCTCCATGATGCCTTCCATGATGCGTTCCTTTTCCGCAGACTCGTTGACGACCTTGTACAACCCGGATTCTTCCAGGCTTTTCAGCCATTCGACAAGCATCGGCTCCATATCGGCCGTGTAGGTAAAGTCGCCGGAAAGCTTCATTCCCCGCTCCTGCATCATCGTGTTCAGAAGCGTGGTAATGCGCTGTTTGCGCGCCTCCTCGGCGGCGATTTCCTCTGGCGTGGGGCCATCATCCGGCGGAGGCTCCGGGGGCAACGCAGCTGAGGTAGCCTCGGAGCCAAACTTACCCGTAACCAACGCCTCCACGATATCGAGGAAGTTGTGGCGTTTGTCGCGCAGCTCCTGAGCGTATGCACTCAATTTCTGGTAAGCCTCATGAGATTCCAGGCCGGCGGACGAATCCGACTCACCAATAAAGGATAGCATATGGTCTGCCAGTTGGAGGGCATGCGAGCGCGGGGCATTGATTCGGCTGACGGCGGTTCGGATGAGGTGCTCGGAGTAGCCGGAATCCTCATACAGGCGCATGAGTAGCTCCAGCATGTCTGCACGCAATGTATCCCAGCCCTGCACATCGCTCGGCGGTTCCTGCAACATATCCAGCACTTGCTGGAGGTTGTGCGAAATCGTGCGGCGACGCAAGTCTCGCACATCCCTTCTCTTGTAAAGATACGGCAGATAGTATTCGCGCTCAAAGGTTTCCAAAGGCATGTAGATATCCGTGGGAAGCTCGCCGGATATATCAGCCCCCTGCCCCACATACATACCCTCGCGTACCCCCACCACATACGGGCGGCGCGCAAGCGGCTCGCTGGAGCTCTCCACACCCGGCATCAAACGGTAGCTCTGCCGGGAGGCAAAATCCGAATGGTACACGGTAATTGCCTCCAGCAACGATGGAAGCGGCAGCTGCGGACGCCTTCTGCGGCGAATGCCGCGCCGACGTCGGACGGGCTCGAGCGGAGCGGCGGTGTCCCCCGGTGCCTCCGTAGCCGGAGCCTCGGCCACCCCATCAGGGAGAGCGGCGGGCGCTTCCTCCGCAAGGGATGCGGCTTCATTATGGGGAGCCTCTGCCGCAAGGGGTGCAGCATCAGCGGCCAATTCCTCCGCTCTGAATGCGGATACGTAGGGTTCAATGGTGACCGTGCGGGGCTTTCTTTTGCGGAAACGCAGCAGCAGATCCGTGGGATGCGGAGCTCTCGGGCCATACTTCTGCATTTGCAGCATATAACGCACCCCGCGCAGCGGGGGATGCGGAGCCCAATTCTCCAGCCCCTTGGGCCAGCCGAAGAACTTGCCATACTTGCGCCCGCCCCAGTAGATAGCCTGCCCATCGGTATAGGGCTGCATACCAGCATTGGAACGCAGAATATACAGCAGGCGCAAGGCATGACGCACACGCGGAGAGTTCGATATGAATGCCGGCATATCAACCATCTGCACATCATAGTTCGCGTGAGATTCGCCGCTCAGCGCAATATCTCCGAGCTCGGTTGTACCCTGGTATGCCAGCTGTCGATACGGATGAATGGTCACCATATTGACGCGTGAGTCACCAAAGGGGAGCAAGCTGTAGCGGTGAAGCTCCGGATAGCTACGCAACACATTATCAAGATTATGGATAGCCGCCGTCGCCATCTCCGTGGCAGTCTCAGGCAGCTCTGACTTGTCCCGCGCCCGGGGGAGCGGATTTTTCACGCAGAACGCATGGAGCAAGGACGTATAGGCGCTTCGTTCCTCCTGCGAGAGCGCCTGCCACGTGTCTGCGGGGAAACGCAGCATGTTCCAGAGCGTTTCATCCGCCCGGTGGAAAACACCTTCACCACTGAGGTAGTGAGACCACACCTGCTCCAGCTGCCGGTGCTCATCCTGCCCCAGCGCGCCGGGCATCAGCCTGGCAACAGTGGACTTGGGCAGCTGCCTGGCATAGCGCTTGCGGTATTGTTGCACATGCGGAGCCATCTCGCGCAATTGCTCCACATTGCGGTGATTGACGAAACTCAGCAGGTTCGAGCTGTTTCGATTCACACGGAAGGGCAGTTCCTTCAACTTGTCGCCGTATTTATGCCCCCTTACATACGCCGGGCTGAAGGCCGAATAGGCATACCATTGCTTGACCGATTCCGGTACATCCAGCTCGTTGAGTTTCGCGGCAAAATAGCGCAGCGTAAAGGTAGCCAGAGCCTGCGAAAGCTTCTTGTTCGAGCCGGGAATATCCACAGGCGCGTACCTGGGGCCATGCGTGCTCTTGCGGCGCTCCTTGGCGATTCGGTCCTTCACTTCTACACGCATATCCATAATGCGTATGCGCTCCGCGGGCGTCAGTACCTTCGCGTCCTCCAGAAACTGAGCCGCCTCGTCCGGCGAGAGGAACCCGGACTCCAGCTGGCGCAGCCAGTAGAGCTTAAAGCGCCCGAATGCCAGGCCAAATGGCGTAAGGGAGGTATTGGTCTCCAGGCGATATTCCGCACTTTCCGGCAGGGGAACCATACTGACATCGCCATAGTAGCTGGCATTGAGTGCTGCATTGGCACGCAGGACCTGCTGGCGCAGCAGCGCGGGCTGGCGGTGCGAGGCGTCCTCCAGCCACGACTGAGCGAGCTCGTGCAGCGCGATACTGCACAGCTGGTCATGGCCGGAGTAATCCATCTCGCCCGCGATGGGCAGCTCCCGCAAGCCGGGGCGACTGTCGAATGGCCTCAGCAAGTACCGGCGAGCCTGAGCACCAATGGGCATGAAGGTGAAAGCCGCATTACCGGCCACATCATTCACCACGGCCTCGCGCGAGCTATGCCAGGGAGTTACATCGCCATCCGGCCGCACCATGCGGTAGAGCATCTTGCCATCCTTATCCTTCACCTGCTGCATGTGATTACCGGTTAAGAGCGTGTACACCTCCGTGCTCTCGGCGTTCTGGGCGGCATAAGCGGCATCCGGCTCCGGGCGTTCAGGAGCCTCGCCATCGGACAGCAGCTCACGCTTCAGCATATACTCATAGACCTGTGCCGGTGTACAGCTGTGTGCCAGCAGGGTCTGGAAGTCATTGCTCATGGGCAGCAAATCGCTCAGCACGGCTGTGCACACTCGGGCTCGGTACATCAGCCAGTAAAACTCGCGCAGCTCACCGTAGGGGTCCAGGCGTTTATTGTCCGGCGTAAGACACTGGGTGGCAATATCGTCCACAAACTCATCGGGGAGCTTACGGAGCCATGCCGCGGCATCCTGCGGTGCCTCACCATCACGCCCGGAGTAGCGGCGCAGCAGCTTGCCACAGTCCTCCGACTGCTT
>JAFOZZ010000010.1 GCA_017390945.1 Akkermansia sp. | reverse complement strand
GAAGGAACGGCGCTCACCATCGAAGGAGCGGCGCTCGCCGAAAGACTTGCGCTCACCGAAGGGCTTGCGGTCGCCGAAAGAACGGCGCTCACCGAAAGAGCGGGAATCCTCGCGGCGGTTGCGGGGAGCGCGGCCAAAGGGGCGACGGGAATCCTCGCGCTCGGGCTCGTAGGCTTCGCTATCGGTAAACTTGGTGGCGATGCCCAGGGCCTCCTCCTCGGTTTCGAAGTCGGCGGGGTTGAATACGTAGCCTTCGTCGTCGTCATCCTGCTCGGGCTTGCCGGCAGAGGGGGTGGGACGCGGCTTGAACACCTGCTTGGCACCCATGAGCCCCTTGCGGCGGCGCGGGTTGGTGCCGGCATCGGCAATCTGCTCGGGGGTCATGAGCTGGCAGTGGCCGGGCTCGAGATCACCGCCCCAGAGGGAACCGATACGCACACGCACCAGCTTCTTGACGCGCAGACCGAGGCAGGCAAACATCTGGCGTACCTGGCGCTTCAGCCCCTGCTCGAGCACGACGCAGGCACGGCGGGCAGACAGGCGGGAAACATACTTGGCCTTGGCCTGGCCTTCGGGGATGCGCACACCCTTCAGCAGCTGGATGAGCACGCTGCTGTCGAAAGCCTGGTCGAGCGTCACCCAGTATTCCTTTTCCACGCCACCGCTGGGGTGGGCAAGGCTCTGGCCGATGCTGCCGTTGTTCGTGAAAATAATCAGGCCTTCGCTGTCGGCATCGAGGCGGCCCACATAATTGGCATAGCGGTACTTGGCGGGCAGCAGGTCATACACGGTGCCGATGGCTCCCTGAGCATCGCGGCTGCACACATAGCCACGCGGCTTGTTGAGCAGGATAACCACTTCCTCCTGCGGCACGGCGCGGCGGCCGTCCACCTTGACAAAATCGGTGGGCATCACGCGCAGACCGGGGGTATCCACGGCCTTGCCGTTCACTTCCACGCGGCCTTCGGCTATGAGACGGTCGGCAGCGCGGCGACTCTCGTAACCACACGAAGCCAGAAACTTATTCAGGCGCACGCTGCCCTCCGGGGCTGCGGGGTAGCCATTATCTTCAGACATGGTAGATTTCTCTAAAAATTAAGGGGACAAAAGAAGCCCCGCGGTCGCCACAACCGGGGGCTCCAGAAAATGTGAGTACCCTCTCGTGAGGGGCGATTAGGCTTCGAACTTGGTCTTGGGCAGGCCGATGGGGCTCTGACCTTCCTTCCACTGACCGCGTTCCTTCATGAGCTTCACGCGCTCGAAACGCTTGAGAACAGAACGCTTGCCGCCGACGGTACCAGTAGCCTTGAGTGTGGAGTGCTTGGACATAATGATGTGTTGTGTAAAGGTTAGCTCCGCATCACTGCGGATTTGTGGTCGCCACTTATACAGCAGAACCGCCCAAATTGCAAGCCAAATTTCTGACTTTTTTGCTTTTCTTTACGTCAACATGACTGCCCGGTGCGCCTGTATGGTTGAGGAGAGTGTGTCTTGCCGCATTATCGCGCTTGACTCCTACTAGCTTCATGGGGTATACTCCCCGCGTATTCAGATTATTTCTAACACCAAAATAATTGATAGCATTATGAAAAAGAACTACATCGTTACAGCTCTTGTGGCCGCTTGCGCTCTGCTGACCACCTCCTGCTCCACCATGGTGGACGGTAACAACGTATCTGCCGACAAGGTAGGTTACGGTGCACAGGCTTTCCCCGCTACGGTGGTAGCTGCCAAGAACGTGAACATTGAGACCACCAGCACCGCCAGAAATCTTGGCACGGGTGTGGGTGCTGTGCTCGGCGCTGCATCCGGTTCTCTTCTGGGCGGTGGTACCGGTCAGGTTGTTTCTGCTGCCGGTTTCGGTGTGGCTGGCGCTCTTGCCGGTCGTTATCTGACCGACGCCATGGGCAACACCAAGGGCCAGACCATCACCGTGCAGATCGACGGCACCAGCCAGCTGTACTCCGTGACTCAGCCCGTATCTAAGCAGTACGGCTACATCCCCGTGGGCGCTCGCGGTATGTACTACCACGGCACCAACAACAGCCGCTTCGAGCCCTTCGGCATGTAAGTTTTCTCTTCGTTGAGAATAAACCAAGCACCCCGCCGGTAAAGCGGGGTGCTTTTTTTATCTGGGGAAAACACAATCACCTGCAATTTCGCATTGGCTCAATAAAAACCACCCGCGGATTATTCCGCGGGTGGTTGCTATACACTTCTGTGAACTTTTATCAGGCCTTGTTTTCCTCTGCTTCGAGGAGGGCGTAGGCCTTTTCCTCATCGGGGTCGGGGCCGTGGTGCCCCTTTTCGATCTTGGAGCGGAAGAGCTTCATGATGAACACGAAGGAGCAGGGGATGAAGAACACGCCCAGAGCGGTGGCGATACTCATACCCACCACCACCACAATACCGATGGAGTTACGGGCAAGAGCGCCGGAACCTGCGGCTGTCACCAGCGGTACGCAACCGAGGATGAAGGCGAACGAGGTCATGAGAATCGGGCGCAGACGCATGCGGGCGGCAGTTACTGCGGCATCGATGAGGCTCTGCCCACGCTCCATCTGCAGCACGGCGAACTCCACGATGAGAATGGCGTTCTTGGCTGCCAGACCCACGAGCATCACCAGACCAATCTGGGCGTACATGTTGAGGTCGAGCCCGGTCATCCACAGGCCGACGAAGGCGCCGAGCACGGCAATGGGTACGGTCAGGAAGATGGCGAGCGGCAGGGT